>CAYVNB010000085.1:0-4505 GCA_964452665.1 uncultured bacterium | reverse complement strand
GCCCATGATCCGGAGGGTCAGATTAAACGTGCCCTATCCCATTGTGTAAAGACGGTGATCATTTCGGGTCATTCTAATACAATCCCCAATTTGATTCGATTGTTTGGCATTACTGATGAGATTACTATTTCCGATGATCAGTACGGTGATCTATTTCAGATTCAATGGCAGGATGGTAAACCCATTTTAACCGTTACACAGGTCGGCCAATGAGAAAAGTACTGCTAATCATTCTACTGGTTCTTCAATTCGGCTGTGACGGAGGCTCAGTTACCATTAGTGAAACGCGCCGTTCTATAGAGACATACCCATTTTCCGTTCCAAGTCCTATTCCATTTTTGACCAAAGATAATCGGTTATATCCCTACCATCAAATTATGGGATATAGCCATGACAGCACACCACAGGATTGGAAAGTAATTAAAATGGAGAATGAACACATTGAAGTATATGTCCTACCAGAAGTGGGTGGTAAGATATGGGGTGCCATTGATAAAGCTAATGGAGAAGAATTCATCTACCGCAATGAAGTGATGAAATTCCGCAATATTGCCCTGCGGGGGCCTTGGACATCCGGTGGAATTGAATTCAATTTTGGTGTCATCGGCCATACACCTGCCACCGCGACACCTGTGGATTATCTCACCCGAACGAATCGCGATGGCAGTGTTTCTACCTTTGTAGGTGCCATGGACATTCCATCCAGAACCCATTGGCGGGTAGAGATTAAAGTGGCACCCGACAGAGCCAATTTTATCACCAATACTACTTGGTATAATCCCATGCCTTCCACACAAGCATATTATAATTGGATGACGGCTGCTGCTTTTGCCAAGGATGATCTTGAAATGGTTTTCCCTGGTGATCGTTACCTAAAGCATAACGGTGAAGTCCTTCCATGGCCCATAGATGAGAAAGGCCGGAATTTGGCCTATTATGATAATAATCGGTTTGAGGGACATAAATCCTACCATGTGGTTGGAGCATGGAAAAATTTCTTTGGCGGCTATTACCATCAGGACCAATATGGATTTGGTCACTGGGCACCTCAGGATGAAATGCCCGGACAAAAATTATGGCTATGGGCCCTCTCTGATGAAGGAGGCATTTGGGAAGATCATTTGACGGATACAGATGGCCAGTATATTGAATTTCAGGCGGGGCGGCAACTTGTGCAATATTCACCGGGCGACCATGAGAATCCCATTCGAAAAGCGAGTTTTGATCCTTACGGTATCGATCAATGGACGGAGGCCTGGTTTCCAATAGGTCCGTTGGGGGGTATGGTAGAAGTATCCAAGGATGGGGCGATGGATGTGGAAGTAGAGGATAACCAAATCAGGATTAAACTGCATTCATTTATCCCCAAAGATGGGGATATAATAGTGATGTCTTCTGGGAAAACCATTCATTCAGAATCGATTTCATTTATGCCTCGGGAAGTCCATGAAATATCAACCATTCACAATGGAGTTTTTGAAGTCATCGTACCTGCCTTAGATCTCCATTATCATTCCGATCCCAGTCCAAACCGACTGAATCGATCCTATGAAACTGATTCGTTCGTTATGGATGCCATGACATCATTGGATCGAGAGACCCTTCAAGGTAATGAATATTTAAAAGAACGAAAGTATGATAAAGCGGAGAAATTATTTACATCTGTCTTGAAAAAAGATCCCCATCATCTGGATGCAAATAAAGGCATGGCGGACCTCTATTACCGAAAAGGGATGATTCGTGAAGGGTTAAGTGCAATCCGGAAAAACCTGGCAGTGAATAGTTATGATGCTAAAGCCAACTTCATTGCAGGAAATCTATACCGGGCCAATGGTAAATGGCACGATGCGAGGGAAGCATTTGGCTGGGCTGTCCGATCAATGGCATTTCGATCTTCTGGATTTGCCCAAATGGCTGAGATATACCTGATCGAAAAACAATGGTCCAAGACCATTCATTATGCCAAGCAGGCTCTTGATTTTAATCGGTTTAATATGAATGCGCTTCAAGTCTTGGCAATAGCCAACAGAAAATTGGGGCATAGCGCAGAAGCCAAAAAATGGATTGATCATCTGTTAAGGATTGACCCTCTCCATCATTTTGCCTATTTGGAAATGCAGTTCATGGACCCATCAGATAAAAATTCAGATCGATTTCATGGATCAATTAAAAATGAATTTCCAGAGCAAACCTATCTGGAATTGGCCATTTCTTACTTCAACCGGGGACTAAAGGAAGAGGCCTTAGAAACGTTAAAAAGACAAACCCATTCCATGGCAGTTTTATGGACGGCATTTTTGGTAAATGATCCATCATTATTAAATAAGGTCACCAGCCGTTCTCCAGCATATGTCCATCCGTTTAGAAGGGAATCTATTGATGTATTACAATGGGCTGAGATGCAAAATGATCATTGGGTATTCAAATATTTACTCGGGTTGAATTTGTGGGCAAAAAATAGAGATGCAGAAGCCATATCTCTCATGGATGAAGTTGGCAGCATACCGGATTTTGGTCCATTTTACGCATCACGTGCTGCATTAAGAACCGCTTTAAAAAGGGAGGGGGTCGGTGCAGATCTGGATCGATCTCTTATGTTCTCTCTTGAGAATTGGCCCGTCCATTTAAATGCTATCAATTACCATCAACTAAATGGGAATTGGTCCAAAGCATTGGCGCTATCATCTAAGGCCATGGACCAATTCCCGGACAATTTTGATATTGATATTATGCATGCACGATCCTTGCTTTATAATGGACAATTGGATGAATGTATTAAAGTACTGAAAGGAACCAAAGTACTTCCATCCGAAATGGCGAGAGAAAGCCGTCAATTATATGAATGGGTTCATTTGGCAAAAGCAATAAAACTTATAGAGGCTGGTCAGGTCGATCAAGCCAAGGACCATATTGAAACCAGCCGTGAATGGCCGAAACATTTAGGTGTGGGCAAACCCTATGACCCGGATGAGAGACTCCAAAATATAATCGGTGTTTATTTGAATGGCAGAGTATCTAAAGAACAAACCATTCAGCAGTTGCGCCGGTTGAAATCTTATCAATCGACAGATGGATATTTCCCCCGATTAATAGATGCAGCAATAGAAGTGATTTAATAATGAACTGGGATCATCCCAATCCATATATTCAAAACATTGAAGTAGATGATATTCACATTGATGAATTGGGTCATGTGAATAATAAAGTCTATTTGGATTGGATAATTGACGTGGCTTGGGCCCACTCCACATCATTGGGTCTTGGTCCGAAAGATTATATGAATATTGGCTATGCCATGGCGGCCCGACGCCATGAACTGAATTATCTATCCGCCACCCTTTTAGGCGATCATCTTATCATTGGTACGTGGATCACCATGACCGATAATAAATATAAAAGTCGAAGAGAATACCAGATTATTAGGGAATCAGATGAAAAGACCGTGTTCCGGGCCGTGACGGATTGGCTGTGTATTAAAATTGAGCATGGAAAACTTGCGCCAATGCCACCAGCATTTATTGAAGCATATGGTCCCACAAATGTGTAATTTTAGTTGTGGGTAAGAATAAAGAACAAAAAAAAGAAAAACACCTCGAATGGGAAAAACTGGGGTTCGCCGGATTAATTCTGAAAGCGATGGAAAAGGCCGGGGAAAAAGAGGAGAAAAAAAAGAAAGATGATCAACTCATCGAAAAGGATTATTGGTAGAATTTAAGAAACAAAATCCCTGATCTTTTTCAACAGTTCATCGGTCAGGCGAATGCCTTCCATTTCGCTGTGTACGGATCCTTCATATTCTATTCCCACATAGCCATCATATCCTGAATCTAAAACAATCTCCATCATGCGGTAGAAGTCGGAACCGGTTTCATCCCCACTGGCATCAAACTCGTGACTCTTGGCGCTCACGGCTTTGGCATACGGCATGAGTTCAGTCATGCCTTGGTAACGGTCGTACCATTCATCCCCCTGGATACGAAAATTGCCAAAGTCTGGCAATGTGCCCACTCGTGGATGGCCCACTTTTTCCATGACTGCCGCAAGCCATTTTCCATTGGATGAAAGTCCGCCGTGGTTTTCTACAATCGTATTGATACCGATGGTGTCGCCGAATTCAGTAAGGTGACGGAGGCCATCTGCCGCTAATTCAACCTGGTCATCCCATGACCCTTCACTTTGGGCATTCACACGGATAGAATGACAGCCTAAATATTTGGCCGCTTCGGCCCATTTATAATGATTCTCAACTGCTTTCGTACGCTTGCCTTCATCCGAGTCGCCTAAGTTGCCTTCACGGTCGCACATGATGATGAGGTTCTTTACTCCATGGTCTGAAGCTCGTTTTTTCATTTCATTCAGGTAGGCTGTATCCTCGGCTTTTTCGAAGAAAAATGTATTCACATATTCGATGCCGTCGATGCCAAAGTTATTTTTCGCAATAGACGCAAAATCCAAATGATCTATATCTTTACTTTGTAATGCACGATGTAATGACCACTCAGCCA
>CAYVNB010000084.1:0-4631 GCA_964452665.1 uncultured bacterium | reverse complement strand
CTGTTGGGGTTTGCCATAGTGATTGGCATTTATTGACTGGAGATACTACACATGCTCTACCATGTGTACCCGGTCATGAAGGGTGTGGCGAAATCGTAGAAGTGGGTAAGGGCTGCCGTGAGTTAAAAGCGGGACAAAAAGTGGTGTTAAATTGGGCGCCGAATTGTGGATCTTGTTTCTACTGTAATCAGGGCCAGCCCAGTTTATGCGAGGCCTATACATCACATATTTGGCATGGATTTCTCATGGATGGAACCTCTCGATTATCGATAGGTGGGAATTCAATTTATCACTATTGTGCATTATCATGTTTATCAGAATATGCAGTGGTGCCATCTTCATCATGCGTTGTGATTCCCGATGACATCCCGAGTGAGATTGGCGCATTGATTGGATGTGCGGTCACTACAGGTGTGGGTGCAGCACTAAATACAGTTCATGTAAGTCGAGGGGACGCCGTGGTTGTGTTTGGTGCAGGTGGTGTCGGGTTAAGTATAATTATGGGTGCTGCTTATGGCGGTGCAGAAAAGATCATTGCGGTTGATATTCACTCAGACAAGGCAGATGTAGCCACCAGATGCGGTGCAACAGATTTTATACTTTATCATGAGGAAATTACTGATGAAATCAGGTCTAAAACAGGCAGCCGTGGCGCAGATTATGCATTTGAGGCCATTGGAAAACCTGCCATTCAAGAGCTGGCTTTGGACGTCATACGTCCCGGTGGTACGCTTATATTATCGGGCATCAGTCCCATGGGGACAAAAACTAATCTCTCCGGTGCAATACTGACAAGACAGGAGAAGACGGTGAAAGGTTCCTATTATGGCACTTCTGAAACAGGCCGTGATTTTTTAAAATATATTAATCTATATCAAAAAGGTGAACTTCCCATTGATCATATGATCACCCGGAATTATGGTTTGGATGATATAAATAAAGCATATGAGGATATGATCAATGGGAAGCCCGGACGTGGCGTGATCCAAATATAAAAAAGCCCCATTCCAATTTATTGGGACAGAGCTTTTAGAAAGGGTTTAGATTAAATCTAAATTATTTCTTTTTCTTCGGCCGTTTAAATTCAAAGTTCACAGAAGCAGCACCGCCTTTAACGGTAACACTTTGGGTGAGAACTTTACTTTTAAATCTTTCCTGCCAGGCCACAATTTCGTAAGTGCCATCTGGTACGTTCGGGATGCTGAATTTTCCATCCGTGCCCGTCACTGAGAAGTAAGGGTGATCAAAAATCTGTGTGTAGTTTTTCATCCATGGGTGCACATCACATTTGATCACAAAAACATCTTCAGCCTTATCAAAAATTGTTGAGATCTCCTTCAGTGATTTCGGCATACCTTTATTGAATTCACGATTCACTTTAGGTAGCGCATGGATATTGTGCATGGTGGCATCGCTATTGAGAATTTTCACCTCTTGACCCGTTTGAATACCAATAACATGTGGCGAATAGACACACCCCGCTTGATCCAGAACCGCTGGTGTTGAGGGTGGTTTACCATTGTATTTTACCCCTTTTAAATAAACAATCACATTGGCCAGGTTTCCATCTTTATCCATAATAAAAGTTTCTGCTTTTGCAGCAACTTTATGGGATGCGGCACAAACCGGATCCGCATCCATACGGATTGGTTTTGCTTTGGGCCCTTTACCAATAAATTTTACAGTACCTGTGACCTCACCCGCAAATATCCCGCCGATAGCGAGGGTAGCGATCACAGTCATGTCCATCATTTTACGCATGATCATCTCCTGAGATTAATAAAATTATGCTTTCAATTATAGCCACATAATTTAATCCTTTCAATTGGCGTATAACAAGAAACTTAGATCAGATATTGTAATTGAATCCAACTATTCTATTAAAGAACTATTAAAATATTCACTGAACTGTTTGTTCATTTACTTTCGAGGAAAGTAAATTCCGCACCTATTTTTGAATTCAAATTTTTTAATACTAACTATTTTAGATTAATCAGGAATCATTAATGAGCACTGACCACCATAAAGAAAGTTTTTGGACGAAGTACGTCTGGTCCACAGATCATAAAATTATCGGTATCCAATATGGTATAACATCACTGGTGTGGCTGCTATTTGGATTTTCACTGATGATGATCATGCGATATCAATTGGCTTATCCCGAATCACCCGTTCCATTTATCGGATCCTTATTGTTTGACGGGGGCATACTGCCTTCTGAAATGTATAACTCATTGGGTGCTATGCATGGCACCATCATGGTCTTCTTGGGCGTAGTACCATTGGCATTTGGCGCCTTTGGGAACTATTTCCTTCCCTTGCAGATTGGTGCCATCGATATGGCATTCCCCAAATTAAATGCAACATCCTATTGGATGTATTTCTTGGGATCTGTGGTTATGGCGATCGGATTTTTTGTACCTGGTGGTGCAGCTAATTCTGGTTGGACATCCTATCCACCACTGGCGGATGTGGCCACTATGGGGCAGACTGTATGGCTCTTGGGTATGGTCCTCCTGATTACCTCATCTCTTTTGGGATCAATCAATATACTCGTAACCGTCATTCAGCTTCGGACAGAAGGCATGACCTGGATGAGACTCCCCATTTTCACATGGACACAGTTCATTACTGCATTTTTGCTTCTTTTGGCATTTCCGCCATTGGAAGCAGCCGGTGTATTGCAATTGATGGATCGACTGGTCGGTACCAGTTTCTTTATGCCTAGTGGATTGGTCGTTTCGGGAGAAGTGCTAACCAACGCCGGTGGGGGTAGTCCTTTATTATGGCAGCACTTATTTTGGTTCTTGGCCCATCCTGAAGTCTATGTTTTAATTCTACCTGCTTTTGGTATTATAACCGAAATTATTGCGAATAATACACGGAAACCAATCTGGGGTTACAAAGCACTAGTTTATGCAATGATCTTTTTAGGATTCATGTCATTCATCGTGTGGGCCCACCATATGTATATAACGGGGATGGGGACTACTATCGGTGCATTTTTCCAAACTACCACCATGATTATCTCCATTCCGTCTGTGGTGATTTTAACTGCATTGCTCCTGTCTCTATGGGGCGGTTCCATCCGATTCAATACACCCATGCTTTTTGCACTGGGATTTCTACCCATGTTTGGTATTGGTGGATTGACCGGTTTACCCTTAGGGTTGGCCGCTGCAGATATTCATCTTCATGATACCTATTATGTCATTGGCCATTTTCACTACGTGGTAGCACCAGGAACCATCTTTGCACTCTTTGCGGGGATTTATTATTGGTTCCCGAAAATGACAGGGAAACGCATGAATGAAACGTTGGGGAAACTCCACTTTTTCTTCTCCTTCATATTCATGAATGGGATATTTATGCCCATGTTTGTTCAGGGGCTGGCCGGTGTATCTCGCCGACTCTGGGATGGTGGAGAAATTTATGCCCATGCTCAGGATGTACTTTATTTGAATGAGGTCATGTCTGTCTCCGCATGGCTGTTGGGATTAGCCCAGATTTTCTTTATTGTGAATTTGATTGTCAGTTTACTCGGAAGGAAATCAGCTGATGCAAATCCCTGGGGAGCAACTACCATTGATTGGACTGATACAACATCGCCACCATTGGGACATGGCAATTTTGAAACGGTACCATCTGTTTACCGCGGGCCTTATGAATATAGTGTGCCCGGTGCTGATAAAGATTTTACACCGCAAAGTGAGAAGGGTTAAGATTTATGGATATCCCTTATACCGTTAAAAACCGTCCTGACACAGGACTTTATAATGGAAAACTTGGCGTCTGGCTCTTTTTGGCGTCAGAAGTCATGTTGTTTGGCGGACTTTTTTCTGCTTACATATTTTTAAGAACAGGTGTGGATAACTGGCCTTTGGGTACAGATTACTTGAGTGTGCCTTTGGCCACATTGAATACCTTGTTCTTAATTACATCATCCGTGACCATGGTAATGAGTTGGGCATCGCTTAAATTGAATAACTTTAAAAAGTTCAAAATATATGCGGGGATTACACTCCTATTGGCAGTTGGCTTTTTAGTGGTCAAATATTTTGAATACACTTCAAAGTTTCACCACGGATATTTTCCTTCCACCAATAACTTTCTGGGCATTTATTTTACCATGACCGGGCTTCACGTTCTTCACGTTATTGGAGGTATTGTGGTGATATTCTTTTTCTGGATGCCCGGCGCAAAAATGTGGAAAAGTGATCCGGAACGGTTTACCAACCGCATTGAGATTGTGGGACTGTACTGGCACTTTGTAGATCTGGTCTGGATATTCCTGTTTCCGGTCCTATACTTATTATAAGGATTTGATATGGCAAATATGACTCCTGAAGAAGTAAAACATCACGTAAAAACCTATGTCATGGTTTTTGTAGCTTTGGCCTTTTTGACTATCGTCACTGTCGGTATCTCATATCTGGATCTGGGTATAACAGGTGGCATTGTATTGGCACTAATTGTGGCCAGTATCAAAGGCTCTCTAGTGGCATGTTATTTCATGCACTTAATTGATGAAAAGATCACCATTTATTGGACATTGCTTGCAACTGCGGCCATGTTTTTGGTTCTGATGTTTGTACCCTTAAGTACTATGTTGGCACAAAGCCAGGTATAAA
>CAYVNB010000083.1:0-4697 GCA_964452665.1 uncultured bacterium | reverse complement strand
GTGGTCAATATGACCAGCTGTACCGATAACAATCTGCATATTGTACGCTGAGCCTGTCGAGGTCCACGCCGGCATTTGAATACCGTGTTTGAACACGCTCAACACTCACTTTTTGAATATTAAATAACACTCATAGCCCCTACTAAATCTTTTTCCTGCCCCGGGATCACCGCTTTCAAGTCAATATAGAATGTGTTTCCGTGGATATACCCCACTACAGGGGTTTCACCATTCCTGAATAATGCCGCCAATATAGATGCTCTTATTCCTTTTGGTCTGAACTTAAATGCCATGCTTTTTATTTTTTCTTCTGGTAAGGATCCGCTCCCTGCTTCTACCTCAGATTCCACAAGGGAAATTCCTAGTGTATCCACGGATTTTTTCGGCAAATGAGAAAGGATTGTTTCGCCCCTTTTCTTCAGAGACTTTCTAGAAGCTGTCATGAGGGCAATAGTTAAGTTATTTTTGGATGGTCCATCATCCTTAAATGAACGCAATGCTTCTTCTAAGAAGGCCAAATTCCACTTATCGCAACGGACGGCTCGGGCGATGGGATTTTTCTTCAGTCGATTTACCAATGTCTTTTTACCGACAATGAGTCCCGCTTGTGGACCACCTAATAGTTTGTCGCCAGAGAAAGTAACTAAACCTAAGCCGGACTTTACCACATCTTGGATGAGTATGTCTTTGGGTACGCCTTTTTCCGACAAATTCACCAAGGCGCCACTGCCTAAATCCGCCACAACAGGAATTCGCTTCTTTTTCCCCAGTTTTACCAATTCTGATAAGGTTACTTCGTTTGTGAATCCCCGTACCACATAATTGCTAGTGTGGACCCAAAGGATCATCCCCGTATTCTTGGTGATGGCCTTTTCGTAATCTTTTAAGTGGGTGCGGTTAGTGGAGCCCACCTCTTTTAAAATACATCCGCTCTTTTTAATCACATCGGGGATGCGGAAGGAACCGCCGATTTCCACTTGCTGCCCTCGCGAAACGATCACTTCTTTCCCTTCGCCCAATTCATTAAGAGCAAGAAGCACCGCCGCCGCATTATTATTCACCGCCATGGCGGATTCGGCCCCGGTTAGGGCGGACAATAATTCATTCACATGATCCTGTCGCTGTCCTCTTTTGCCAGTAGGGAGGTCAAATTCTAAATTGGTATATCCGGATATACGCTTGACAACTTGCTTGGCTAGGGTTGCTTTCATAGGCGCACGACCCAAGCCCGTATGAAGCACAATCCCCGTTCCATTAATTACTGACTGCATATTTGGGGATGTTAATCGTTTAATTTTTAAAAATATTTTTTGAATGATTTGGGCTCGAGTCAGTTTGAGTGTCCCTTTTTTTGCGTACCGGCGTAAACCATCCAATTCTGATTTTATGATATAGGTTATATATTTACTATTATGTGATTTATGTTTTTTACATTCAAGTAATACTTCTGATACAGAAGGAAGTTCTTTGAGTTGATTATGGACCATGAGGATGGGAAATGTAGATTAATTAAATCCTTGAATCAAGCCCTTCCCGCCGCCCGCCGCATAAAGAATGCAAATACCACACTGGGAATAAGTAAAAACCCCATAGCGGGGAATACAGCTGCTACGCCCATATTTTCAGCAATGAGTCCGCTGAATCCCGCGGCGAACGAACCGATCCCAAAACTGAGGAAAAAACTAATCCCATAGCCCAGTCCTCTGTTTTGGCTATGAGTAAAACGGGCAATAAGGGTATTACCGATGGGTTGGTTGCTGAAATAGGCCACCCCCAACATTAGGCTAGAAATGATAAGAAAGACATCGGTGGTATAACCCATGAGAATCAAAAGCGGGATATTGGCCATAATTATGAAAATGAGTGCTGTGGTCTTCCGAAACTGTTCCCCTATTTTTCCACCGACCAATTGACCACCTACGCCGGCTATGAAGACCATGGTTGGAAATATGCCCGCTTTCATATTGGCAGTAATATTCGGGAGGATTGCATTGGTATTTTCCGCAAAATGTACAGGCATGAAAGTGGTGAAACCATAATAGGCCATCCCCATAAAGGCATTCGTGAGAAAATAAAGAATCAATGCGGGTTTATTGGTGGTTTCTTCATGATTAGCAAATTTTTCTTCAGGGATGGTATTCCGCTTGCGATAGGGAATAGCCATAAATGTACTGATAGCCAGAATGCCATTGAAAATTCCCAGAAAGGCATAGGCAGACCGCCATGAGATTAATGCGGCCAATGTGGTGGCCAAAAGTGGTCCGATAGCAGATCCCGTGGAGCCAAATATGCCATGAATAGCCATTCCTCTTGTTAGGGATTTGACGCGATGGGAAATAAGAGTGAGTCCCGCCGGATGATAAATGCTGCAAAAAAAACCCATTAATCCGAGACCTGCCACCATCAATTGAAATGATCCTGACAATGCCACCAAAAGTGCTGATATGGATGATCCGCCCTGGTAAATTAGTAAAAGTTGTCGGCCGCCGAAACGCTTCTCTGCCCATCCTGCAGGAATAGCACCCAACCCAAACATGAAAGCACTTATAGTAACTACAAACCCAAGTGTATCTAGCCCCATTGAAAATTCATCTCGAATGACGGGGATGAGACTGGGTAGTGCCAGCATGAGGGCATGGACCGACAGATGGCTTCCGCCGGTAATGCTCAGGATGATCTTTTCAAAACGGGTCATAACAGAAAACCCCGCAAGATGCATGGTTTAATTTAAGGTAAAAATTAAATTAACGTTTTTCAGCGATCCGTGTCGCCTTAGATCCAGTCAGTTTACGCATATAATTGAGCTTTGCACGACGGACTTTACCCCGGCGTTTCACTTCAATATTGCTGACCATAGGGGAATGGATTGGGAAAATCCTTTCTACACCAATACCACCAGAAATTTTCCGAACAGTGAATGTTTCAGAAATATCACTTCCTTTACGGCCAAGCACAATGCCCTCGAATTTTTGGACACGCTCTTTACCTCCTTCAATCACGCGTACGTCGATTGATAAAGTATCCCCTGCACTAAATTCAGGTAAGTCCGTTTTTAATTGGCCTTCTACAACCGGTTTCATCTTATTCATCGTTTTGCTCCGATTCCTTTAATCTTAGATAATTTTTCCAGATATCAGGACGCTTTTTTTCCGTCGTTTCTTCCCGACGCTTCTGGCGCCAATCTTCAATCTTTTGATGGTGGCCCGATAATAAAACATCCGGCACATCCATTCCTTCAATGTCTCGTGGTTGGGTATAATGAGGCGCATCCAATAAATCCAAAGCGAATGAATCGGTCAATGCCGAATCCAGCTTATTTAATACACCAGGGATGAGCCGTACAATACTGTCAATCATAATTAATCCGGGAATCTCTCCACTGGTGACCACAAAATCCCCAAGGGAATATTCATGGGTCACGTATTTTTTGAGCACCCGCTCATCCACACCTTTATAGTGTCCACAAATGACAATAAGCTTTTTCACAGTACTGTTTTCTAATGCAGAACCGTGATCCCAGGGATGTCCCTGGGGCGATGGGTAGATAATCTGAAGATCAACTGGCCCACCCACCGTTTTGATGGTATGATCAATGGCCTTAAATAAAGGTCCCGCCATCATCACCATTCCGGCGCCACCACCGAATGGTGTATCGTCTATTTGACGATAATTACCTTCGCCATAATCTCGGAGGTCGATGATATGAAGGTCAACCTTCTGTCGCTCAACCGCCTTTCGGAGCATGGTGTGCTCCACCACCGACGCTACCATGCTAGGGATCGGTGTAATAATGGCGATTTGGGTTTTCAACCCAACAAACCGTCCATGGGAGTGATGGTCACAATGCCCATCTGTACATCCACCGCACGAACAATTTCCGGTACGACCGGAATCAATACTTCTTTCTTACTCCGTTCGATTACGTATACATCATTGGCAGGCAGACTCATCATATCTACCAATTCACCAATGATTTCACCATTGTCCGCAACCACGGTTGCACCCAATAGATCTGGCGAGATCATATTGATGGGATCTTCATCCGTGATGGAAGCAAACAACAGCTGCCCAATCATGGATTCCGCTTCATCACGGTTTTTCGATCCTTCAAATAAAAATTTCCGTTTTTTATCCACGCCGCTGACTTTTTCAAGCTTGACGTCCCGAGCCAGATTCACATCAAAACCGATGTAAAGAGGTTTATCCACATAATCGTCAAATTGACGGATCAATGGTCTTATACCCACTTCACCGTTTAATCCGGCGGCACGGGTAATTTTTGCAATCGCAAAAAGCTTATTGCTCATTCGTATCGATAACTTCCAACTGGGCCCGTTTGCCGCCCTCTTTGGCATTGATGGCAAACAATATGGTTCTAATTGATGAAATATTTCGACCTCTTTTACCAATTACCTTGCCAAAATCACCATCGCCCACACGCAATTCGAATAAAATAGTTTCATCCGTTTCAATCACCTGGACGTCCACTTCATCTGGTTTATCTACCAATAGTTTTACTGTGGATTCAATAAATTCTTGCATTTTTTATCTTCCTTTCGTCAATATGTCTTAAGCGTCTTCAGATTTTTCTTCTTTAGCATCCCCATTATCACCAGCGTCTTCTGCCGGAGCTGCTTCTTCAGCTGGTGCCTCTTCCGCAGGTTCTTCCGCAACTTCTGATCGGGAGAGCACACGTC
>CAYVNB010000082.1:0-4798 GCA_964452665.1 uncultured bacterium | reverse complement strand
AGATAAGTTCCAACAAGAGATTCTTTGAAATTCTCTTTGGTAATGCTTACGAGTTGACCCAACAGTCTCGCAATCCCATCCGGTATATTTTGTTGCATATTATCTTTTCTTTTTCGCCACATTTACTAGTAAGAATTTTAGCTGTTAAATGTGCTCTGGCTCATCGCCGATTTCAGCCATCTTATTTTCCAACTCCCTTGTCATCATTTCCACAACTTCCTTATACGAAGGGTCGAAAAATACGCTGAACAATTCCAATGGATCCCTTTCACAGTCAAAAAGTTCCCATTCACGATCTTCACCACCGAAGTTGGTACCTGGAAGGCCGTATCCTTCGTTGTACCAATAGATAAGTTTATAGCGCTGATTGCGAATACCATAGTGAGAATAGGCATTGTGAACAGGGTCACGATGCATCCAGTAACGATGATAAGCAACTTCCGACCAATCATTCGGAGCGGAGCCTTTAAGCAAAGAACGAAGGCTCTTACCTTGCATATAGTTGGGAATGGTTAATCCTGCAAAATCAAGGAATGTGGGTGCGAAGTCCACGTTAGAGGCTATGTTTTTACAAACCACACCCGCTTTAATTTCTTTAGGATAACGGACAAGAAACGGCATCTTAAATGATTCTTCATACATAAATCTTTTGTCAAACCAGCCGTGTTCACCGAGAAAGAACCCCTGATCCGATGTGTAAATCACGATTGTATTTTCTGACAGGTTGTTTTCATCTAGGTAATCTAAAATCCGTCCTACGCTTTCATCAAGTGATTCAATCGTCCGCAAGTAACGCTTGAGATATCTTTGGTATTTAAAGCTACTCAGTTCATCCCTATTTTTAAATGTAAATACCTCCCCAGTATCTTTATCGATTAAACGCATACCAGTTACATCCTCTGGATTTGGAATTTTCCTATGTGTACTGTTAGGCATGTTCCGTTCACCGACTTCGGAACCCCCCTCTGGTTGGACAAGACCAAGGTCGGCATATTTCAAATCATCTTTAATTCGCATCCTAGCTTTAGACGCAGCATTTGATCGGTTATTATAATCGTCATCAAAAGTGTCGGGGATTTTGATGTCCTCCTGATAAAGCCCTCTATTCTTTGGGTGGGGCTCCCATTCACGGTGAGGCGCCTTGTGTTGACACATTAAAAAAAATGGTTTCGTTTTATCACGCTGTTCGAGCCAGTTAAGACTTTTATCTGTTATTACATCTGTTGCATAACCAGGCATTTCAATTTCAACACCCATTTCGATCATAAGAGGGTCAAAATATTCACCTTGCCCAGGAAGAACTGACCAATAATCAAACCCTGTCGGTTCGTGATCTTTACCTTCACCCAAATGCCATTTCCCTAAGATTGCCGTTTGATATCCACCGGTTTGAAGATGTTTTGCAACGTTAGGTAAACGATTGTCGAGTTTCGAATCAAGGGTAAATACAGCATTGACATGATTGTAAGTGCCAGTAAGGATCGCGGCTCGGCTCGGGGTGCAAATCGAATTGGTCACGTAACAATGATCAAAACGCATTCCCTCACGTGCAAGTCGGTCAATATTAGGGGTTTGGTTGATACCACCACCATAACTACTTATCGCCTTGACTGCGTGATCATCCGCCATGATAAATACGATATTTGGCTGGTCAGTCATTTAAACTTGCCTTGTTTTTGCATGAGCTAAATTTACCAAACTTTTGTTTTTTAATTTCTATAAAAAGGGACCTTAAATAAACAGGTATATTTGGAATAGACGCCTACAATGGAGGATCTTCTTGAAACAAAGTGATGCCCATAGCCAAATACTTTTCCCGTTCTTCAGGCTTAGTTCCCGTGCCCATAGCCAGGCGGATACCCGTGCCATCCAATTGGGCAGCCACATTGCGCATACAATCATCCACATTTGTTAACGGATAGCCTAAATGTCCTTCCATATTGAAGGAGAGATCATTAGGACCAAACGTCACGACGCTCACACCCTGTTTGGCTAATTTCCGAATGTTTGTCACCGCCTCGACCGACTCCACTTGAATGCTCAAGATCACATAGTCGTTCCACCACGCTGCATACTCCAGCCGATCCATGCCTTGCGCCACACCACGGATACCTCGGCGTGCCTCTCCACCCCAACTCCGACGCCCAATCTGCGGATAGTAGGCATAGTCAATAGCATCATCGACCGTCTCCTCTTCCATCACTTCAGGCACCAGAACCGCACTGCATCCCAGATCCAGATATCTCCCTACCAAATAGGCGTGGCGAGTGTGAGGGATACGAAGTTGCACATCAATACCCAGCTCTTCAGCAGCAGTGCAATAGGCTACAAGGGACTCTTCGCTAAAGGCTGTATGCTGACCATCGATCCAGATATAGTCGTAGCGGCCAGTTGCCCAAATATCGGACAGCTGACTTTTGGTTGTCTGAAGTGATCCACGCAAAGCAACCAGCACTTCACCATCCCCAATACGCTGCCTGAGTGTTTTCTCGTCAGTCATAGTTCTCTCCTATATCTCAGAATTATTAAGAAAAATTATTGAATGATTTTGGTGTCCAAGAAGGGAGTCGAACCCCCACACTCGATAAAGAGTAACGGATTTAAAATCCGTTGACCTAGTTACACCATTCAACATTTCTCGCCATTCTAGCAGATTAATTCAGCACATCCACCCAATAATAGTAATCATCGGTTCACAATGTAATTCAAAAGAACGCGATCAAAATGGTACCAAAATAGTTACCCATGTCTTTTGGGTTGGCGGTTTGCCAGTATCATTATCAGTCACAGTAGCAGGGGATATGTCTTAGTAGTTTGGGTTATTAGTAGTGGATAGCCGTGACAATTTAATTTCTACAAAAGGCGTTCTTATATATGTATTCACCAACATCAAGATTTAATCGGTCCCAGATTCCCCATCACGAATATGTTGGGATAAGAGTAATCCTAATTGGCGAACATTTTTATTGAGTAATGCGGGACCCATCGCAAACAGCATTATCATCATTCCTCCAATAGCCACTGCTATAGGAACGCCATTACTAGGGGATCCTATGAATCCAGCCACTGACCCTACATATATTGCCCCAAGTGGAACTATACTCCATGTAATCCCAAAAACCCCCATTACTCTGCCTCTCATATGGTCGGGAACCATTATTTGAAGAGAGCTCATTATAGGAATCCAAAAAACAGAAAACGATACTCCTATAAGGAATATCAGGACAATAGCAAGACTATAGCTCTCAAATTCCTTTGATGTCAATGCAAATGTAGTTATTAGTCCGCCAAAAATAAATGCTCCTACGACAATTAATAATCCTTTTCGATCGAAGTTTCCAATCCTCGCTAAGACCAAAGTAGATAATAGAGAACCTACTCCTCCAAAACCCATTAGAATTCCCTGAGCACTGGCACTAACTTTTAGTACCTCCACAGTGAAAACGGGCATCAACGGAATATATGACATGCCAAAAAAACTAATAAAGAAGGACATTCCAATAAGAAAAATGAAAATATTATTCTTCAGTACGAATCTAATACCTGCGATTAGATCATTATTACTTGTACGCAAAGAAGATTCGGATAATGGAACATGTAAAGAAAATACAATTATAGCCATCGTAATAAATCCGACAGCAGCCACACCAAATGCAATTGCTGTTCCAGCCAAACTTATAATCAATCCTGCTACTGCGGGAGCTATTATGCTAGTACCAGTCCAAATAACAGAATTTAGAGCAACAGCATTCATCATTACTTTATGGTCAATCAAACTGGGATAAATAGCTTGACGTGCTGGCTGGTCGAAGGCATTTATTGCACCCGTGAAAAATGCTAGGATAATCACATGCCAAGCTTCAACAATGCCAGTTGCCGTTAGAAGTGCCAAAAAAAGAATCAATATAGCGTTGACTGTTTGAGTAACGGCTATAAGTTTCTGCCTGGAAATTTTATCCGCTAGGACACCCCCGAACACATTCAGCACAATGGATGGTATAGCACTAGCAAGCCCTACGTAGCCCAAATACATAGGTGACTGAGTCAATTCATGTATGAGCCAAAATTGACTGAAACTCAGAATCTGAAATCCCGACACCGAAGCCATAGTACCAAACCAAAAAGCTCTATATGCGGGATAGTCCATCGCAGGACCAAATAATTTCGTTAGGATTTTAATTATCAAAAATTCTTTGCTTCCTCCTTGAATTACCAAATCCTATTGGGGTACAAGTGTTCCAGCAAATACCTGCCAAACCAACGCAGATTTTGCGGCCAGACTAAGAAAAATATACATTGATTCTCCAAAGAGATAATTTCTCCAAGGTCCAACTTGTTTGTATTGAAGAATCATATTAATAGCAAAACTATTGAAAAAAATGAACATGGAAAAGAATATTCCATAAACGAATCCTGGTGGTGAACTTTCAGTTAAGGGACTCCAGAGATAAATTGCTATTCCAATCCATGGCACTAACCCAATTAGAGTTCCGAAAACAAATGCGGTCCAGTTAGGATTACCAGGCTCTTCGTAATGCTCCATCAGCAGGCCAAATAAAATCATTGATGCGTTCACAGCCAAAATACCGAGAAGTGCGACAACATCTGTTATTCCTGGTAGTAGTGCTATGAGAGCCATCATTATGGATGCGCTTATAGAGTATTCGATCCATCGAGCGTAGTTTCGATTACGCCTTAAGTTTGATGTATACCATCCAAAAACTCCTGGCAATGAAACAGAGTAATGGGCTATCGCTGATAAAAACACGAATGTTGCCACAGCCCATCCAATATTGAT
>CAYVNB010000081.1:0-4822 GCA_964452665.1 uncultured bacterium | reverse complement strand
AATTCCTTGAATCCCCCGTTTCCATAGGGAGAAATCCCTCATAAATTAGAGGCTTGTGAAAACCGCCTTACGCACATTCCTGACCCTCATATTGCTGCTCCTTACTGCAGGAGAACGGCATCTAAAGTACTTTAAAAATGAACATGACTTTCTCACAGGACACAACATACCGAAATCTGAAGTCCTTCGGAAAGTTCACATCCGGGCAGAATACGATGATCTAAATCGCCTTGTCACCAAATCTACCATAGATCGCTTGGGTCAGATTATAGCCCAGGAGCAATATTCATATATCAATACAAATACCACCATCCGTCAAAAGGATCTAGTCAATGATGATGGGCATATTTTCTTTCAAACGATTTTTGGCAGGGAACCCCAATCCCTATCCTATATCGAATGGGTTTTTGGTGTGGATTCAGTGAAAAAATGGGATGACCGATTCACCACATCTGAAATAAATGAAATGAATAAGCCAGACAATTACCGATTTTTCGATGTAGATGCATTCGAATATGGGGGCAAACAATTTGTCTACGACTCCAACGGTCGTGTCACTCGAGATGAATGGTTCCGCCGTCCCGATGGAAAATCCATGCATAAATTCATTTATAAATACTACGATGATACCAACATCACCCATGTGTTTGAATATGACTCGAATGGGGTCTTAATCATGGATGTAAAGTTGAGCCCCGACGGCACAGAAGCCGTTTTCTGGTTTACGGGTCCTGCCGATTCCAGTTTCCAGAACCATAGTAAGGTGTCCTATAATCTTGACGGAGATCTTAGTTGGGGATATATCAATTGGGTGGTTCCCGGCCAAACCGATAGTGCCCGTGTAGATTTGACTGAACTGATCCATGGGGATTTTAATGTATCTCTGGCTAATGACAGTATGCTGAGAGACAGCGTCTTGTACGATATTCATTTTGATGGTAAGGGGACCAAAGGGTACATGGCCACGAAGCGAACTATTGCCCAGGTCACTTATGATATCAGTCCCCCTGTCATGACAATTGAAATGGATAAATACATCAAGGATGTGACGCTATCGTTCACGCATTCCGAACCGATTGTTTCAGCCTATGTGGTATGGGCGCCGGACTCCAATTTTGCCCATATTCCTGCAGATACAGTTCATTTAACGAATGGGGAAATTGAAATGGAAAATCGCTTCAAGCCTGCCAATCAAAAAGAATTGGTGGATGGTGTCATGTACGATCCGGAAATCTATGCAGTTGATCGAGCAGGTAACCTATCGGACCCGCCGGGAGTAATGGAAGATGTGATTTTTGATGGCACGCCGCCCATATTAACGATTCATAGTCCATATACCGGGGCGTGGGTCAATCATCAGCTAATGAATATGGGCACGAATGAACCGATCAGAACTTGGACCGTAACTGCCGAATGGCAGGGGGGTGCCCCGGATAATAATGCACCCTATGAACATGTATTCCTTGATACGGTTCTCGACACGTCCCATGTAGATTTGGCTACGTTGTTTCAACTGAATGATGGGAGCATTTATCAACTCAACATTGTTGGCGAAGACTTGGCCGGAAATGTGTCTCTTCCCAATCAAGTAGATTCGATTCATTATGACATTACACCACCAGTCCTCACCATGATTTACCCATTTGATGGGGCTGCCATCAATGATCCGACGGTGAGTTATGCATCCAGTGAGCAATTGCTGGCTGGAGAGTTTCGTTGGTCCCAGATGGATGGTGCGCCTGATTCCCTGGCACCCCACATGGTTCAGTTGGTGGGGGATGAATTAAGTCCGGAAGAAAAAATTCGTATTCAACTTGAAAATGAACCCATCCTTACAGATGGCGCCACTTATACTATATTACTCACGGGCCGAGATCTGGCGGGGAATGAAAGTCAGATCATTGCCATTTCAGGCATTCTGTACGATACGACGCCGCCGGCATTTACGAATACCACACCCATTAGTGGCGATGCTCTAAATCATATCTCTGTTTCCTATACGTTATCTGAAAACATTCATACGGGCGGTATCTCGTGGATTCAGACCGGTGGTGTCACGGATGAAAACAGTCCTCACATTGTCAAATTCAATGCGGAAGAAATGGTAGAAGGAGATCACGAATTATTTACATTGGCATCAATGCCGACGCTTCAAGATGGGGGCATTTATTTGGTTGAATTCGCTGGGGCAGACCGTGCAGGGAATAGTGCCGATACCATCCGTGCTATAGATGTGCTCTACGATTATACGCCGCCGGAAATGATAATCGAATTCCCATTACCGCGATCTATATCCAATACAACTAATATGACTTACACTTTGTCTGAAGATCTTCATCAAGGGGAATTTAAATGGGTATGGCTCGGTGGTGTGGATGATACATTGGCACCCTATGTGGCAGAATTAATGCCGGAAGAAATGACGGAAGGTCCACATGCGGATGTGATTTTATCTGAAATCCCCACCGTGGTTGAAAATGCACTTTATACACTTTCGTTTTCTGGACAGGATCGGGCAGGAAATAAAACATTGCAGGCTTTTGTGCCAGGACTTCAATATGATTTCACACCGCCTACCTTAATATGGCATTCTCCAAGATCAGACGATGCGGTGAATCATAAAAATGTTTCATTTGAAAATAGTGAATTGCTGGATCGAGGGACGATTTCCTGGGTGTGGGTGAGCGGCGAACCGGATCCTGATTCTCTCCATGCCATGGATCTCACTGGCGATGAATTGAGCATTGACCCATTCATGGATCAATCGATCGCCAATGTACCAACATTGGTGGATAATGCAACATACAATATCACATATGTAGGATTTGATCCGGCGGGGAATGAGTCCAATCATATACTGATTGAAATGGTACTCTACGATATCACTCAGCCGGAAATCACGATTTATTATCCGCTCAATAAGTCTATCTCCAATAATAGTACCGTTTCCTATAACTTATCAGAGGATATTTATTCCGGTAACTTTAAGTGGCAGTGGCTGGATGGTGAACCGGATCCATCTGCTCCTTACACTGCCATTCTTACGGATCTAGAAAAATCGGCCGGTGACCACATGGATGTAGAGTTATCGAATAATCCCACCGTAGTAGAAAAAGCACTTTATACACTCACATTCATAGGGCAGGATCGGGCCGGGAATCGGACCAAGCCTGCTTTTGTATCTGGATTACAATATGACTTCACACCGCCTGAATTAACTATTATTGGACCTAAGAATGGAGAGGCAATCAATCATAAGCAGGTCCATTATAAAAATAGTGAAATTTTAGAAACAGCGCAGATGATATGGCGGTGGACTGGCGGTCTCCTTGATGCGAATTCGCCACACACGGTTGCACTGAATAAAGAAGAGCTTTTTGGAGAGGAGATTGGACCGATTACATTAGCCCAATCGCCGAATCTTGTGGATGGGGCAGAATACACATTGCAGTATATTGCTTTTGATCTTGCAGGGAATCAAAGTGATACGGTAAAAACCATAAAAGTCCTCTATGACATTACACCGCCTATGATCACCATTACCTATCCTCAATCAAATATTTTTACTACCGAAACCCAAATTCAATTCAATAGTTTAGAGGATTTATTTGATATTACTATTGATTGGCTCGGCAAATTTGATGGGAAACCGGATAATATTGTACCATTTAATCATGGCAAGATGTTGCCTGCAGGCAATCACAATTCGGATGATCTATTCGTCCCAGATCTCTCAGACGGTTATACCTACACTATTACCCTCAATGGGAGCGATCGGGCCGGGAATGCGGCAATATCGGCTGAAATCACCGATGTACGTATTGATCTGACACCACCGGAATTCACTGATTTTACTCCACCAACCGGTTCCTTTATCAATAATATAAATTTTGAATGGACCTTATCGGAAGATATTGATGAAGGATCGATTGCATTTACAAATACGGATGGAACCATAAATGTCCCCTTATCAGAGAATGAAAAAAGCATGGGCGTAAGAGAACCGAATCCATTGGAAAATGAACTCCAATTGGAAGATGGTCGGCAATATTCCATCACGATTCGCGGGAAGGACTTTGCGGGAAATGAATCGGAGCCCGTATCCGTAAATCAGATTACCTACGATATTTCACCACCTGTCCTTGCTACAGCCAAGCCTGGTTCTGATAGTTTTGTTAACACACTAGATGTAGTATATCAAAGCAATGAACCCTTAATCTCAGGACAAATGGTCTGGATTAATGCCAATGGATCCTCAATGGCGTTTGATATCCGTCAAAATGATTTAACTGATGGACGCCATACTTTGGTGGATTATGGGGTAGAGCCCATTGAAGGCATACCATATTCGATTTTGATTCAGGGGGCGGATCGGGCGACAAACGAGGGCATATCCGATACAATTAATAATGTATTATTTGATGTCACACCACCACAATTAACCTTTATTTCGCCTGAATCCAATTCTTCAGTGAACCATACAATGGTTTCTATCGATATCAACGAAGCCATTTTCAAAGGATCGATTCGATGGGAAGCGGTAGGAGGGAATGATCTCATGTCGCCCCATATTCGTGCTTTACCTGAGGCGCAGTCGGCAGGGGGTCGTTTTGAAGATTTGGAAATGGGTACACCACCAACATTGGTCGATGGCGCAATCTATAATATTATCATTGAAGGAACTGATTTAGCTGGGAATGTATCCAATCCATTTACCATGACCAATGTGACTTACGATGTTACGCCGCCCCAATTTGTAGATATTTTTCCCAAGGACAAATCGTTCATCAGGGAAGCGAATATCACCTACACTTTAACTGAA
>CAYVNB010000080.1:0-4924 GCA_964452665.1 uncultured bacterium | reverse complement strand
ACAGCACCCCTTATAGAAAGGACATCCTCCATAGAGAGTTTTTTCACCGCTTCAAAATCGGCGGAATATTCATCTGAATTAAAAACGATCTGAGTTTTACCGTAACGATCCCGGAGATCTACAAAAACCACCTGGCCATGGAGGCGGACGGTATTCACCCAACCGTTTAAAATAACTGAATCGCCAATGTGGTTGGCATTTAATTCACCGCATGTATGTGTCCGTTTAAACATATCTCAATTATTTTTGCATAAAAAAAAGCCGTTCGAAGTTACGAGCGGCTGATGTAGGAATGTATTGGAAATTACCGTTTTGATACTTTTAATCGATTCACTGCTCGTTTTAATGAAGCACCATTTCTGATCTGATCCATCTCTGATTGATGCTTGCGTTCTTTGGCACGTTCCAAAGCGGCTGTTGCCCTTTTACTATCGATCTCTTCTGCAAGTTCATAAGTTTCCAGAAGCAATTCTACTTTTTCCTTGGTTATCTCTACGAATCCACCACTGGTCGCCAAAAAATGTTCTTTTCCGTTTTGAGTCACTTTGATCTCTCCAACTCCTAGAGCGATGATGGCCTCTCTATGATTCGCCATGACACCAAAAGATCCATCCAATCCCTGACAGCGCAGATATTCCACCTGCCCCTTATCCAGAACCTTGGTTGGCGTTACAATCTCGAGCTGGAATGAACTCATTAGGCAGCAGCTTTTTTCGCATTATCAAAAGCTTCATCAATGGTCCCCACATAGGAAAACATATTCTCATGGAGATCATCGGCATCACCATTCAGGATGGATTCAAAACCGGCTACTGTATCATCCAGGCTTACATAGCGGCCTTCTTTACCGGTGAACTGTTCTGCCACAAAGAATGGCTGACTCATGAACTTTTGCATCTTACGTGCCCGGAACACTGTTAGCTTATCATCATCTGACAATTCATCCATACCCAGAATAGCAATAATATCCTGAAGGTCTTTATACTTCTGGAGTACGGACTGGACATCCCTGGCTACGCCATAATGCCTGTCGCCAATCACGCGGGGATCAAGAATTCGTGATGTGGATGCCAGAGGATCAACCGCAGGATAGATTCCTAATTCTGCGATTTTTCTTTCCAATACAGAGGTCGCATCCAAGTGTGCAAAAGCTGTTGCAGGGGCCGGGTCTGTCAAGTCATCGGCGGGAACATAAACCGCTTGTACAGATGTGATCGAACCTTTCTTGGTTGATGTAATACGTTCTTGAAGATCACCCATTTCTGTGGATAGGGTAGGCTGATAACCAACGGCGGAAGGCATACGTCCTAAAAGTGCTGATACTTCTGAACCTGCTTGTGTAAATCGGAAAATATTATCAATAAATAACAATACATCTTTTCCTTCGTCATCACGAAAATATTCCGCCATAGCTAGCCCGCTCAATGCCACACGAAGACGTGCTCCTGGAGGTTCATTCATCTGTCCAAATACCATAGTAGTCTTATCAATCACACCAGATTCGCTCATTTCGAGATACAGGTCATTTCCTTCACGCGTCCGCTCACCGACGCCAGCAAATACAGAATATCCACCATGCTCTGTTGCGATGTTCCGGATCAATTCCTGAATCAAAACTGTTTTTCCTACACCAGCTCCGCCGAAAAGTCCTGTCTTTCCACCTTTCGTATATGGTTCCATAAGATCCACAACCTTGATGCCTGTTACCAGTATTTCTGTAGAAGTGGCCAAATCTTCATGTTCCGGTGCTGGGCGGTGGATGGGATTCCATTTTACAGCTTCAACATTTCCTTTACCATCAATGGTGTTTCCGATCACGTCAAATAAACGTCCAAGAGTATTAGGGCCAACGGGAACTACAATAGGTTCTCCCTTGTCCACCACTTTATGACCTCTTACAAGTCCATCAGTGGAATCCATTGCCACTGTCCTGACAACACCTTCACCCAGATGCTGAGCTATTTCAAGGATCAATATTCCTTCCTCACCCCGATCTACTTCCAGAGCGTTCATAATTTCCGGGAGTTGTCCGTCTTCAAAAATGACGTCTACAACAGCTCCCATAATTTGTGATACTTTTCCAACTATTGGCATAAGTGTTCCTTTATTCGCTTTGTAAGGCTTCTGCGCCACTAACGATCTCCAACATTTCTGTTGTGATGGCTGCCTGGCGAGCCTTGTTGAATTCTAATGTTAAGTCTTTGATCATTTCCTGGGCATTTTCCGTGGCATTTTCCATTGCTACCATTCTCGCAGCTTGTTCACTGGCATAGGACTCCAGTAAAAATTTCCACATTTGAATGTTCAAATGTTTGGGTATGAGTGTTTTTATAATATCATCCTTATTGGGTTCATACAACCTGCCAACCTTGTAAGATTTTTCTGAATCATAGGTTAATGGTAAAAACTTTTCAGATTCGACAGTCTGTACAGCTATATTTACAAACTCATTATAAACCACATGTATCTCATCTACATGCTTCCGGGTAAAATGACTCATAATCCCTTCACCGATGCTCTTAGCATCCCGAAATTTTAGATCATTCCAGAAGTCAATATGACTGCTGATAATGTTGTAGTTTCGTCTATTGAAATGATCCCTTGCCTTTTTACCGATACAAAAAACATCTACTTTATCTTTCCCGATGGCATCAATCTCAATCTGAGCTTTTTTGAGCACATTTGTATTGAATGACCCCGCCATACCTTTATCGGATGAAACGACTACATATCCAACCCGGTTCAAATCCCGTATATCTAACAATTCCAAAAGTCCTCGGTCCACGTCAGGTAAAAGATGCTGAATCACTGCTGATAAACGATTTTCATAAGGGCGTGCCTCTTCCATACGTTCTTGAGCTCTTCTCATCTTGGCAGTAGCAACCATTTTCATGGCTTTGGTTACCTTCTGAAGACTTTTAACTGATTTTTTCCGGTCTCGTATGTCTTTCAGGTTGGCCATATTTAGGCTGTGAATCCTCCTTTAAAGGACGTGATAGCTTCATTCAATTTTCCTTCCACATCTTTACTTATCTTTCCTTCAGCTGTAATTGAATCTAATTCAGTAGAATTGTTTGCATCCAGATAGTCGAAAAGACCCTTCTCAAAATCACTGATCTTATCTGCGTCAACGTCATCCAGATAACCGTTGGCTGCTGAAAAAATGATGGCAATCTGTTTGGCCACATCCATGGGGACATATTGATTCTGCTTTAATATCTCCACCATACGTTCTCCTCTGGTCAACTGGGCCAATGTTGCTTTATCCAAGTCCGAACCAAATTTTGCGAATGCTTCCAGTTCACGGTATTGAGCCAAATCCAAACGGAGAGTTCCGGCGACACTTTTCATGGCCTTAATCTGAGCATTCCCACCCACACGAGATACGGATAATCCCACATCAATAGCCGGACGTATACCTGAATTAAACAGATTTGTTTCCAGGTAGATTTGTCCATCGGTGATAGAGATCACGTTGGTTGGAATATATGCAGACACGTCGCCTTCTTGAGTCTCGATCACAGGCAGGGCAGTCAATGATCCACCCCCTAGATCATCAGAAAGTTTGGAAGCACGCTCCAATAAACGGCTATGCAAATAAAACACATCACCGGGAAATGCTTCACGGCCTGGGGGACGACGAAGCACCAGTGACATCTGTCGATAGGCAACAGCCTGTTTTGACAGATCATCATAAACGATCAATGCATGCTTACCATTATCGCGAAAATATTCACCCATAGCACAACCAGCATAGGGTGCAATGTATTGCATTGGTGCCGGATCGGATGCATTTGCTGCAACAACAGTCGTGTATTCCATGGCGCCATTTGCTTCCAGTTCTGCAGTTAACGCGGCAACTGTGGATGCTTTTTGACCAATGGCCACGTAGATACAATAGACTGGTTCGGCTGTTTGATGGGTATATTTTTGATTGATAATCGTATCGACAGCGATGGCGGTCTTTCCAGTTTGCCTATCACCAATAATCAGCTCACGCTGTCCACGACCGATTGGTATCATGGAATCGATTGCTTTAATTCCTGTTTGCAATGGCTGTGTTACAGGTTGCCGCTGCATCACACCCAACGCCTTACGTTCAATAGGCAAATGGTCTTTGGAATCAATATTTCCTTTACCATCCATTGTTTGGCCTAGGGGATTCACAACACGGCCCAGAATGGCTTCACCCACAGGAACCTCCACTACACGTTCTGTCCGTTTTGCTAGATCACCTTCTTTCACTTTCCGGCTTTCCCCAAATAGGACCAGTCCAACATTATCATCTTCCAGATTCAGGGCCATGCCAAATACACCATTTGGCAGTTCCACTAATTCTGAGCTCATGACATTTTCCAGTCCACTAACGCGAGCAACACCATCTCCGATCTCGATGACTTCACCGACTTCAGAGACATCCACAGAGACATCAAACTTCTCGATCTGTTGTTTGAGTAAATCAGTTATATTTTTAGTTTTGATTTCCATTTTTTATCCTTATTCCTAGGAGTGTAAAAGTTCACCTTGCAAGCGGCTTAATTGACTTTTCAGGGATGCATCCAGGAACGTGTTTTCTATTCGTAATTTGATTCCGCCAAGGAGTTCATCATCGACTTCGATATTTAGATCCGTTTTCATATTCAAAGCCGTTTGAATTCCCTCCTTTAAGGCATTAGCTGATAATTCATTCAATGGATCAGACACAAGCGCCTGCACTTCAACGATACCTGCTTTTTTTCTATACAGATCCGTATAGGCCTTGGCTACTTGTCTGATCAGGTCCACCGACCTATCTTTACAGATTATGCAAAGGAATTCAGTTAATAAGGGACCTATTGATTCATTTAATGTATTTCGAATGATATCAGTTTTCTGCTCATCCGATAACCGCTTTGACTGTATGAGCGATCTGAACTGAGCATTC
>CAYVNB010000079.1:0-5053 GCA_964452665.1 uncultured bacterium | reverse complement strand
TGTGGCTTATTCAAAATTTTATAAACAGGAAAGTGCACCAACCGGTTATGGTCCATCTCAATCATTCACTTTCGGTGCGCGATATATCATTGATACGGGTCTTACCAATCGATTTGCAGTGGGTGTTGATTTCAAATATACCAGCACAGATATCAAACATATTAAAGACAGCGATGATGTAACACCGATTAATCGGTTTAAAATACAAACAGCAGGAATTTACGCCACAGCTTCCGTGTTCTTTGGAGGGAGGAAGACCAAAGGGGATACTGGTAAAATGCATTATTATAAAAAAGATTATATATCTGCATCACAATTCCTTGGAGAGTTCATTGATGAACATCCCAACCATGCGAATATTCTTCGTGCGAAAAAACTATTGGTCGAGAGTGAACGAAAAATTCCTTACCAACTCATGCGGCAGGGCATGACCTTCGATCAGCGAGGCATGATAGATCGTGCCGTAGAGAAATATATTCGGGCCCGGACTATGGCTGATACACTCCTGGCCGGTGTCATCGATGAACGGCTACGTGAAATCGCATTTAGGGAAGTAGAAAAAGCGGAAGTGTGGCTGAATCAGGGGTATGGTGATACGGCCATTGCTCATATGTCAATGGTGGCAGGATGGTATCCCGGAATAAATAAACATTTAAAACGATTTAAAGTGACCCAGCTCATGAATCAAGGTGAAGGGTTATATCAAATGGGACTCCATGACCGTGCCTTGGAAAAATTCTATAAAGCATTAGAGATGGATCCGGGGTTAACCTTTGAAGTATCCACATTTAAACATCGAATTGCTGCAGATTTACTCACCACTGCGGATTCATTGAAAGATCTGAATTCACTCAAATTTGTGTTATATGCTTTAGAAAGAACCCGAGAATTAACGGGAGGACTCAGTAAATCAAATGCTCGAGTGCTGGATAAATTAAAAAGGAAACTAGTAGCGAAAGAAGCCTATGATATTCGTCAAAAAATGAACGAAATATTATCTGAAGAACAACAAACCAAAGAAGAGATTAAACCGATTAAAGTAGGGATGAACATTTCAGAAGTGGAGGATATTATGGGTCGGCCCTCTGAGATTGTTGTCAATGGAAACGATGATAAAAACCAATTATGGATTTATCGATACGACCATCGGAATGAAGTGTATTTGACGTTTATAAATTATCGTTTATTTCGGATCGAAGAAAAGTAGACCTTTTAGAGAAGGTGTGCATTCTTCCGAACGAATGCGATCTCTGTCAATATCACTTTTAATACACCGGTAGCGGGAACGGCAAACAGCATACCCAATGGACCTAAGATCGTGCCCCCAATCAATAATGCAATCATCACAAGCATCGGATGAAGTCCAACACTTTTTCCTACGAGCGTCGGTGTAATTAAATTGCCTTCAATTTGCTGAACAACGAGAAACATGAGCACAATATCTAAGATGAAAAAAGGAGAAGGAATCACGCCGAAAAGCATATGGGCCATGGATACCTCACTACCAATATTATTCATAAATGCGATGAGGATGGCCGGTATCATACCCACAAATGGTCCAATAAGCGGAATAAGGTTGGCTAACCCTGCAATGATTCCGATAAAAAAAGTCAGGGTCAAATTGGCACCAAATAAATTCAAAAGCAGTAGGCCCGCCACAGACATCCCGGCCACACTGGCAGCCGACAAAAATTGCCCCCGCAAATAGCTGGATACAGACTTTTCAATATTGTAGATCAATTTCAACCCCACTTCGAAATATTTATTGGGTATGACATTGACCAATGATTTCCGAAATCCATGATATTCAGCCAATAGAATGATAGTAAAAATAAAGACCATTGCAGCGATGAATATGAAATTACCAATGGCACCTGCCATGGACGCCAATGAACCAATGACGGAATTGATCAATTCAGTTAATTTGCTCGCCATATCTCCATTGGACGACTGGATATTTTGAAGGAATTCCGGCATGGCGGAGGTGAATTGTTCACCTAATGTTTTGAATTCTTGCGTCAGTGTTTCTTTATCAATTCGGGTGGAAAATTCCTTCGCTTGTTGAGACATCTGGGAAATAAAGCTGCCGATAAATGTACCGATACCGCCTAGCAAAACAACCACTACTGCCAAAACCGAAAGGCCTCGACTGCTAATTTTTCGTTCTAATGCATCCACACTGGAAAGCAACACAGTGGTAAATAGAAATGCAAATACTAGCATTAAGACCACATCGGAAATAAACGGCCAAATGATGGAAAGGAACCATACGCTAATCATGACAATGATTATTCGATAAATGAGCTGAAAATAATTGGGTTGAGGATTAGTCATTTAATTGAGATCATTAGACTGAGCTTTAATCAATAATGCATTGGTGCCTCTTAATCGATTGCCCAATACACCGCCCAAATTGAATAATATTTTTTGTCCAAGAACAGGATTTCGTTCTTGAAGGGTCATTAAATCTTGCGTGAAAAATCCGAGGAGTTCAGCATCCGATGTGGCGATGGCATTAGCTGAGCGAGGTTCATCATCAAACAGGGCCAATTCACCAAAGAAATCACCTTCTTCTAATTCGGCCAATTTATTTTCATTATCAACGCGAGTACCGATCGTAATTTTTACCGAGCCATGCATGATGATATACATGCCTTCACCTGGTGCACGATTTTTAAAAATATAGTCACCATTACTGTAGGTGCGATGATGAATAAGTTTTTCTAATTCAGAGAACTCTTTATCAGAAAAATCTTTGAATACGGGGACTTGTTTTAAAGTTAAGACCGTATTACTCTCCGAACGATTCCAACCTTTAAATATATTTTCCCAATTGGCGCTTTTCAAATTAGACTCCTTGATTTGGAAGCAAGATAATAGATATAGGAAGGCAAATGGTTCAAGTAAAGACAATTTGACAATGAAATTGACCGGTCTTTAAATGAAGGGGTACTTTCAAGGATAATGTTTCGCCAATTTATCATCATTTTGCTGATCATCTTTTCAGGATTGGTCTGGGGCCAGCACACCCAAAAAGATTTTGAAAAGGAATTAAAAGAACAAAACAGTGCCATCCAATCGTTACGGAATGAAATAGAAGCTACCAAAAAGCGCATTCAATCTGAAGGTAAAAAGGAGAAATCTTCTGCGCGTCGTGTTAGCAATCTTTCTGAAGAGATATCATTGCTCCAGCGGCTGCTTAAAGAAATCGACAAAGAAGAGAGGTTATTGGTCGCTGATATTTCCAGAACTGAAAAGCAAATTAAAAAAAGTGAAAGAGAACTGGATACACTTCGGGTAAGATATAGCCGCCGATTAACCAAGATGTACAAAAAGGGACAATTGTCTAATTTAGAAAAAATATTGAGTTCAACTTCTTGGCGACAAGCAGTTTATCGAACAAAATATTTAAAAATAATCTCAGATATTGATCAAAAGACCCATGATACGATACGATCCCTTTTGGTGGAGATTGGGAAACAAAAACTGGGTTTAGAAACCGTACTTCGTAAAAAACGAAAACTAAAAAGAGACCGGAAGCAGACATTATCATCTCTGAGAAATAAAAAGAGGAAGGAACAGCGAGAGTTGGCAAAGATTCGCCAAAGCCAAAAAGAATTGAAAATATACCTAACAGAAAAACAAGCTGGGGTAATACAATTAGAAACCATCATCAAAAAAATTCAGGATGATATTGATCGCGCCGAAAGAGAAGCGCGGATTCGCCAACAACAACAGGCGCTTCAGTCCAAGTCATTCCCCAAATTGAAAGGGCAATTAACTTGGCCTGCGGAAGGTAGAGTTATTACAAAATTTGGACGTCAATGGAATCCTAAACTCAAGACAACCACAGAAAATCCTGGGATTGACATTAAGGGCAAACCTGGTTCAGAAGTACAGGCAGTCTTAGGTGGAATCGTAACCACAATTACTTTTATTCGTGGTTTTGGTACGACCATCATTATTGATCATGGGAGTGGATTCTATACAGTTTACAGTCATGTCACCAATGTGCAGACCAATCAAGATAGTCAAGTGCGGGCTGGGGATGTGATTGCGTATATGGGTGACTCAGGATCAATTAATGGTTCACAACTTCATTTTGAGATATATGGTCAGGGGGTAAAACTGAATCCAGAAAAATGGCTGAGAAAACGATGACCTTCAACGACATTCAACCCACAGTATGGGATCGCTTTAAACGGGCAAAAAAAAATAACCGGATTGGTACCGCTTACCTATTTACCGGTCCACGAGGTTGTGGCAAGGAATGGGGTGCCATTCAATTTGCCAAATACCTTAATTGTGAAAATGCGGGGGAGATATCATGTGATAAATGTTCCTCCTGTTCCAAATTTTTTGGGTTGCAACACCCCAATTTAAAATTGATTGTGCCCCTTCCTGGGCGTGATAAATCTACCCAGAGTACTAATCCATTAGATTCGCTTAAAAAAGAGGATTTAGCCTATCTCACCGATGCTATCGTCCAAAAGGGTACCGATCCATTTTTCAAAATCAATGTCCCTGGGGCTCGTAGGATTACGATCAATGCGGTTAGAGATTTAAGAAAAACCATCTATTTAAAATCACAATCTGGTGGACGGAAAATGGTATTGATCTTTGATGCGCACTTACTGTCGGAAGGAATGGGTGAGTCTGCCAACGCTTTACTCAAAATTTTGGAAGAGCCACCGAAGAATACCTCGTTCATTTTAGTGTCGGATAAAAAATTAGCTTTATTGCCGACCATAATCAGCCGGTGCCAACCTATGAATTTTTCTGCATTAAATTTGGATCAAACCCGGCAACTGTTGGAGCAGGATGGCGTGAAGAATGAAACGGCATTCCAACTGGCCATGGTGGCTCGAGGCGATGTATATTTAGCCAAAGAATTATCTAAACAGTCGACAGGTAATATTTTAGAAAAAGCAGAAGCATTGGCCAAACTGATGATGAAGGTGGATGCAAAAGGATGGCGGGATTTCATCAATAATAATGCCATTTTGGCCGTGCGAAAACCGGATGAATTCAAATTCAAACTTTACTTGCTTCA
>CAYVNB010000078.1:0-5100 GCA_964452665.1 uncultured bacterium | reverse complement strand
CGAGAGGGATTAGATTTACCAGAGGTATCCCTTGTGGCGGTGATTGATGCGGATAAACAAGGATTCCTTCGTTCTCGAACTTCGCTCATGCAGGTAGCGGGTCGGGCAGCAAGGCATATCAATGGCCAAGTCATTTTGTATGGAGATAAGGTATCCGATGCCATGGAATATTTAATTACAGAATCATCGCGCCGTAGAGGCATCCAGGAAAAATATAATGCCACCCATGGTATTACACCGGCATCTGTGCATAAATCTACGGATGATATAATGGGCTCCACGGCTGTGGCCAATTCTATCCATGAACCTGATCCTGATCCATATAAAAGTCGTAAAGGAGATGATTTCAGTCAAATGGATAAAAAATTGGCGGTAGATATGATGCGGCAGGAAATGTTTGAAGCCGCTGAGGATTTGAATTTTGAACGGGCCGTCCAATTGCGGAATGAAATCACCAAAATAGAAAAAGAATTAGCAAAGGTATTTTAATGAATATTGAACGAATCCAACAGAAGTCAGGAATTATCGGACGATCTGATGCGATCCAGCAAGTGCTTGAAATGGTCGCGCAAGTAGCACCGGTTAATATATCCATTCTTGTCACGGGTGAATCGGGTACGGGAAAAGAAATGATTGTGAAAGCACTGCACCAAAATTCAAAACGGTCTCACCAGCCATTGGTAACGGTCAATTGTGGCGCCATCCCTGAAGGTATTATTGAGAGTGAACTCTTTGGCCATAAAAAGGGTGCATATACTGATGCGAGGGACGATCGTAAGGGATACTTTGAATCGGCCAATAAAGGGACAATCTTCCTCGATGAAATTGGAGAAACTCATTTAGAAACACAGGTCAAGCTCCTTCGCGTATTGGAGAGCGGTGAATTCATGTCGGTTGGGGAATCAAAGTCCAAGAAAACGGATGTACGTGTCATTGCAGCTACCAATAAGGATTTGGGTGATTTGGTGCGTAAAGGTCAATTCCGTCAGGATCTTTATTATCGCCTGAAAACCGTAACCATCAATTCACCGGCACTTCGTCATCGGTTAGAAGATATCAGTTTATTGGTAGAGCGTTTTGCATTAGAATTCTCCCGATCCAATGATATGTTATATCGCGGATTTATGCCAGAAGCCATTCGTACCATGAAGCATTACTCCTGGGATGGCAATGTTCGTGAATTAAAGAATTTTGTGGAAAGCATTATTGTATTGGAAAAAGGGGAACGGATTACGGTTGAAATGGTGGAACGGCAATTGGGGTTGAATGGCCATGCCCAGAATAATACGGCCTTACCGGTCGTTATGCCTCAACCGGCTGATTCGGCAGAGCGGGAATTAATTTTACGCCAGCTATTTTTACTCCGTCAAGATGTGGAATTTCTGAAACAAATCGCTTCTCAGGGTACACCACCGGTGCAAAATCAAATGGGTTTACCCATGATCCCTCAAGATAGTGGAGACGTTATACCGACACTCCATATTGATAAAGATGCAGAATATTTTATCAAAAATAGCTCTATAGGTGATATGAGTCTCGAAGATCTTGAAAGGGAAGCTATTGAGCGGACATTAAAATTCTTCAATAATAACCGGCGAGCCTCTGCCAAATCTTTGGGTATGAGTGAACGGACGCTGTACCGTAAGATCGATCAGTATGGTTTAGAACGAAAGATTAAATCCAATGGGTAAACAAATAGTGGGTGCATTTTGCTGTTTTTTGTGGATATTCACATCCTGTATGTATTATTCCATGGCAGGGAGTATCCCCGCTCATATTAACTCCATCGCCATCCCCATTGTGGAGAATCAAACGGCTGAATTCGGAATGAGTGAATCGGTGACCGAAAATCTTCTGGTGAAATTCAATGAAGAAAATATATTAAGGGTGACGGATGAAGATCAGGCGACCTCAATTTTAAGAGGCACCATCACTCGTGTTTCTGATGCACCTTATACTTTTACCAAAGAAGAAGCGGTGACCGAGTATCGATTTACTGTCCATATGAAAGTAGAATGGTATGATGTGCGGGAAGACAAAAATTTACTCGAGAAAAGTTTTTCAGGATGGGGGGCATATGGTCTATCCGGTGATATTAGTTCTGATGCTATTGATAATGATGGAGATGGTTTGATTGACGGAGAGGATGACGATGAATTTGGTGACCCCAGGGAATTTGCTACCACTGTGGCTGTTACAAAAATTGCGGAAGATGTTTTGAACGAAATCATGACATCGTGGTAATTTCGACACTTATTCAATATGAGATATGGAACTTATGAAAACAACAATTGCACAGTTAATAGATTTTGATGGACAAGAAGTCACCCTAAATGGGTGGGTTTACAACCTTCGATCTATCGGGAAAATCTGGTTTTTAATTCTTCGAGATGGCACGGGATTGGTCCAATGTGTCGTTGTTAAAGCAGAGATAGATGAAGCCATATTCAATTTAGAAAATGAACTGACACAGGAATCCTCCGTAACGGTAACAGGTACGGTGCGTGCTGAGCCGCGATCCGTTGGTGGATATGAGTTGGGGGTTACAAATATCGAAGTACATCAAATAGCTGAAGAATATCCCATTTCTCATAAGGAGCATGGGACGGATTTTCTCATGAATAATCGCCATCTATGGTTGAGATCTAAGAATCAGCATGCCATTTTACGGATTCGCCATCAGGTGATTAAAGCTACGCGGGATTTTTACGATAATAATGGTTTTACACTCATGGATTCTCCCATACTTACGGGGAACTCTGTGGAGGGTACTAGTACATTATTTGAATTAGACTATTTTGACCGTTCCGCCTATTTGACCCAGAGTGGGCAGCTCTATGGAGAAGCAAGCGCCATGGCATTCGGAAAAATCTATGTATTCGGTCCCACATTCCGTGCAGAAAAATCTAAAACGAGACGCCATCTTACGGAATTCTGGATGATTGAACCGGAAATGGCTTACTGCGATCTTGACGAAAATATGGATTGGGCGGAGAAACATGTAAGCTATGTGGTTCAGTGGTGTCTCGAGCATTGTAAAGAAGAATTAAAGGTATTGGAACGAGACACAAACTCCCTCGAAAAAGTTCTACCGCCATTTCCGCGGATTACTTATGATGAAGCAGCGAAAATTCTGAAGGATAAAGGTGCTGATTTTACCTATGGTTCAGACTTTGGTGGGAAAGATGAAACCATTATTTCAGAAGAATTTGATCGCCCGGTTATGATTTATAAGTGGCCGGCGGACATTAAAGCATTCTATATGAAACGGGATCCTGAGAATGAAGATTTAGCCTTGGGTGTTGATATGATTGCCCCGGAAGGCTTTGGCGAAATAATTGGTGGCGGACAGCGTGAGGACGATCATGATATCCTCTTGAGTCGAATTAAAGCGCAGGATTTGCCTGTCGAACCTTTCCAATGGTATTTGGATCTTAGAAAGTATGGCTCGGTTCCTCATTCTGGATTTGGATTGGGTCTGGAGCGTACAGTGGGATGGATTTGTGGTACGAAGCACGTCCGTGAAGCCATTCCCTATCCTCGAACCATGTATCGGATTGAGCCTTAATGAATTATCGGGCTAGAATATCTGTATTTGGCGGGAGAGATATTTCTAAATCAGTTTATAAAGACACCATAGACATTGGCCGGCGATTAGCTAAAGAGAATTATCTCGTTTACTGTGGTGGCGGAGAAGGAGTAATGGAAGCCATCGCCAAAGGGGTTAATGAAGCGGATGGTGTGGTGGTAGGCATACTAAAAGGAATGGATAAGACCGAAGCAAATGACTATATCCATATTCCCGTTTCAACAGGGATAGGCATTGGTAGAAATGCAATCCTGGCTTATAACTGTGATGTGGCTGTAGCCATATCTGGGAAGTACGGTACCCTTAGTGAGATTGCCTACGCATTTCAATTGGAGAAGCCTGTGGTTGGATATGGGTCATGGGATATAGAAGGTATACATAAAGCAAATACCTCAAAAGAAGTAATAAATAAAGTTAAATATTTATTAAATGGAAGATGAGTCATCAATCAAGTTGATTGTATCTGGGAAAGTACAAGGAGTGAGTTTTCGGTGGTTTACGGTTCAGGCCGCTCGAGATTTGAGGTTAAATGGATATGCAAAAAATTTAGCTGATGGGTCAGTTGAAGTAAGAGCTGAAGGACCGGCATTAGCTTTAAAATCACTCATCGAAAAAGTAAATCAAGGGCCTCAAATCTCCCGCGTGGATGATGTAAATATTACCTGGTCTAAATCCAATCAAGAATTCAATCATTTTGATATTGTTCATTAAATGAAAATTACTCTTTGTCAGATGAATCCCACCGTTGGGGCGATCAATCAAAATAAAGTTAAGATTATCGATTGGTATCAGCGGGCCGTGGACGATGGCGCAGAATTGGTTGTTTTTCCTGAATTAGTTTTAATTGGTTATCCCCCTCAAGATCTATTGCTCAGAGATCGATTTATTCAAGCAGCAGCAGATGCACTGGATGAAATTGTAAACCAATCGACTATCCCATTGGTATTAGGCGCCCCCTTAAAAATTGTAGAAGGTTTATATAATTGTTCATTTTTATGCAGTGATGGGAAAATTTTGGGGCATTATAAAAAAATTTTACTCCCCACATACGATGTATTTGACGAAGATCGATATTTTATAAGCGGGAAAAATCCGGCAGTATTCGAAGCAACCATTAATGAAAAATCGATGAAAATTGGTCTTCAAATTTGTGAAGACCTATGGGATAAAGATTATGCATGTAATTTGGCCCGTGAAATAAAACAGGATGGGGCGGAATTGATTGTCAATATATCCGCTTCTCCTTATCGAACTGGCCGATTGCAAGATCGTGCAGATTTGATTCAATCCAAAGTCACCGACACCGGTATTCCATTTGTATATTGTAATCTGGTGGGCGCACAGGATGAACTCATTTTTGACGGGCAATCCTTAATTTATGATGGGGAAAATAACTTGATTGCCCAAGCGGATGCATTTGAGGAAACAATAATTACCGTAGATTTGGATAATGCCCAGTCAATCGATTTATTTAAGGTAAAACGGGAAGAAAAAATTTATCAGGCCCTTGT
>CAYVNB010000077.1:0-5137 GCA_964452665.1 uncultured bacterium | reverse complement strand
TATATTGACTGGCAAATCGATCCAGATTTGTGGATTTGACTGTATCTTTTTTACCTAATTCAAAATTTATGGTTTTATAAATGAATGGCCCATCCACAGGATAGGCTTCTGCTTCTTCGTAAACATAATCGCCCGCATTCGGCAGGGAAGACATAATCTTATTAGCCACTACCATTCCGTTTAATGCCTGTTGAAATGAATTCCCACCGGGTTTTAATGCTACGTCAATGGCTTGATGTGAGCCATCGGACTCTCGGCTATTTGATTGAACCGAAGCTTCCATGATTTGTCGAATCATTTTATTCCCACCCATATGTTGCTCGATATATTCAAAAAAGATAAATGATCCGTACGAATGATATCCCGTTTCATCCAATGCCTGATGGGGGCTTTCAAACCATTTTTTCATATATTGGTAACAATCATTGATTTCATCATAAAGTTCTTCTTCTATCCAAACGGCGGAAGCTTCCAGCAGCCATTGTTTTTCCCACCCATCATACCCAAATTGGATGGCGTGAAAATATTCATGGGCGGCCGTCACTTTTATATTTTCCATTTGAGGGAGGGGGAAGCTTCTGTAATTATTTCGCATAGTCATATAACTGGTGAATGCATTGACTTCTGTCACAGAATTAGATTGTTCATTATCACCCTTTGCCTGGGCATATTCTTCGGGTTGAACATATCCATAATATCGAGTGTAGAGATTGCGGACGTACACATCGTAATGGGCAGAGCCGCCCTTGTCTCGAGTAGATGAATAGTAGCCATCTCCAGGTGGTTTTAAATAGCCCATTTCATTGTGGAGTTTTTGGCTCACCTCGCCAAATACTGTGGCCATAGAATCGATATAATCAGGTACATTATTCTCATTTAGATCCGTCTTATCCACCGCATGATAGCCGGATTTTGTATAATGAAATCGAAATAGACCATTATCATAAACTTGATCCAATCCGGCAGATTCTGCCCGTTCTGCACCACTTCGATTAACCACAGGAGAATCAAAATGAAACCCCAGGCGTTTGAGTTCTAATTTTTGTTGTTTAGTGTATTGGTGTCCATGTTTGGCGATTTCCATGAGGTGGGGCGTCAAGTGTGGGTCAGAATCTCCGCCAAATAAAAATGCATCTTGCACTACTTGCAGAGAGGATGAACGATGTTGGGCCATACCGAGGGAAACAATTAATATATATATGAAGAATCGCTTCACTGGGAATCTTTAATTTTACGTTGCCGTTTTTTGTAGAGGTAAAATCGAATAAACAGGGCCATGAGGACCGTGCCAATAACATAAAACCAAGCGTAATAGGCGAGGAGTGACTTCACTTTTTCTCTTCCATAATGATATTTTCATACACATAGGCTACGGCAATCAAACCCATGCCAAGTGGTACTTCCCATCCTTTTTGATCTTCACCGGCGAGAAAACCTGCCCCTGTGAGTCCTGCCCCCATGAAATACAATGCTTTCGGCCAAATGGTTTCCTCCTTGTTTACTGCAGGCATATGTGGTGCAGAGGTAAGTTTTTCTTCTGTCATGGTTGCAATAATATCTGAAAGGGGAAATCGAAGATTGGCCAAAACTTCGGGAGGAAAATCAGAATGATAAAATTCAAATTGTTCTACAGGGATGGCCATCCGAAACCCCAATTGTAAAGATTCACCAACATGTATGGCTTCTACTTCTTTGATGGGATATTCTGTTTTGACCGACTCGAGTTGAGCTGAATCACCCTTGGCTTCATAGATGGTTATGTAGTACCAGGATGTGGATGTGTTGAACCATCCCGTGATTTGGGTGGTATAAATGGGTTTATCTGAACGCAATTGTATGGAAACACCATTTTTCTTAGACGAGATGGATAGGTTCTGGATGTAGAGAGATTGTCCCACAAGCTCGGCGGACAAAAAAATCATCATCCATATTCTATTCATGGCTGGTGTCCGATGTTGATTGAAATAATTCTATACCTTTTTCAAATCCATCCATAATGGCATCCACGACAGTTTCAGATCGAATATTATTTATCATAGCCAGGACCAATATGGGATATACTTCCTGCGGCAGAATGGGTTCCAGCATCTCAAAAGGATCTTCTTTATCCAGAATATCATCCATGTTCAGTCCGGACTGCAATTGGTTTTGAATGTCATCCTGAACCGAAAAGATATATGCCGTAAGGTCTTCCCGGGAGAAGGAGAGCAGATCATGGGTGGTTGGTTTAGATATTTTGGCCATGTGACCCAAGAATTTAGGTGGATATGGCCATGGAGAAAACAGGGATTTAGGGATTGAACCCCATTTAACACTCAAGGTAATTTCACCACCTATGAGAAGACCTCGGAATCCATTTCTCATCACTACCCTTGCGTTTATTTTGGCTATGCCAATCCACGCTCAGATTAAAAATCGAGGTGCGGTAGGTTCAGTCACCATCGATGGCAAAGTCTGGAATCAGATTGCCATGCGTCCGGTCATTCCCATCGGTAAGTGGGGCGTTGCTCTCGATCTGGTGGTTTATTTTGACGCCCAGGGAAATATTCATTCTGATGAATGGGATTTCTCATCCAGTCGGGCCATCAAGAATACCCTTATTGATAAAATTTATTATATTCGTTATGGATTTCCCGGTGATCCTATTTATGGAAGAATCGGGGCCATAGATCGTGTGGATTTGGGGTATGGTATTTTGGTGAGTGGATATTCTAATAATATGCTTTATCCTCAAGAACGAAAAATCGGCCTGAACTTTGAACGAAATACCCGATCCTATAATTTTGAAGGATTTGCAAACGATCTTAAAGAAAATGTTGGCGTATTTGGTGGACGGATCACCACCAGAAAAATTATGGGACTGCCTATCGGATTTACGGTGGTCACCGATAGAAATCAGTATTTAGGCTTAAAAGATAGTGATGGTGACGGCCGACCCAACATTGTAGATGATTTCCCCGATGATGATGCGTGGTGGGTGGATACAGATGGGGATGGTATCGCCGATAATGATGCCAAAGAATGGGATATTGATGGAGATGGGGTCACGGATACATTGGGTCCTCATATTCCCGGCTATGATGGTCCTTTGGTCGCTTTGGATAGTGATATAAAACGAAAAGGAAACCCCATCAACGTGAGCAAGGATACAGATAACATCATGGCCTTCGCCATCGATATCGGTTATCCATTGGTAGCCCAAGATAAGTTCTCAGTATCCATGTACGCCCAATTGGCCCAGATGATTGGAGAAACGTATCACCCTGGAACGGGAGACAAGTTGAGTTTGGGGATGGGTATGGTGCCCTTTGGACTGTCGTCACGATTTGGTCCTGCACGATTTAATTTCGAATATCGTATGATACCAGATGGTCGATTTGAATTCAATTACTGGAATCGCCTTTATGAAATTGAAAGGGTGGGTTTTACTAAAGGGCAGGCGAATCAAATTGTTTTAAAAACCAAAGAATCGGGTTTAGGTCGATACGGGGCACAAAAAGGCTATTTTGCACGAATGGTGTTAAATATGGGATCCATGCTGGAGGCCAGCACCTCTTACCATGATATGATGGGTGAATTATGGTCCACAACCGACAAGGCATTTTTTGAGGATAATAACCAAACGTTTCTTGCATCCCTGCGATTAAAAAAGGCCATCAGTAAAATTCAGTATGCTCGTGCATTTTATCAGCAGAGAAATGTGCCAAATCCTTTTAAATTCGACTACTCAGAAAGTACAATCCTTGGCTATCAATTGGGATTTGCCATGGGGAATGGATTGGTGCTGAACTATACATTTCGTCGCTCATTCAGAGATGTGAATGGTGATGGAATCATAAGCGGTGACAACGAAACAATAGACATAACAACCATAGAGACATCTTTTTCATTTTGATACCATGAAAAGCCAAGAGATACGTAACGCATTCATCGATTTCTTTAAATCCAAGGATCACAAGTTTGTGCGGAGTTCACCTGTGGTGTCCATTGATGATCCAACCCTGTTGTTCACCAATGCAGGGATGAACCAGTTTAAACCCATTTTCCTTGATCAAAAGACAGCAGACCATCCACGAGTGGTGAACAGTCAAAAATGTATCCGTGTCAGTGGCAAGCACAATGACCTAGAAGAAGTGGGTGTGGATACATTCCACCATACATTTTTTGAAATGCTGGGGAATTGGTCTTTTGGAGATTATTATAAAGCGGAAGCAATTGAATGGGCATGGGAATTATTTACAAAGGTATGGGGACTGGATAAGCATCGTTTGTGGGCCACGGTATATCATGAAGATGATGAAGCCTTTAAGTTATGGCCAAAGGTTACGGATATTGATCCCGCCCGCGTGCTTAAATTTGGCAAAAAGGATAATTTTTGGGAAATGGGTGAAGCGGGCCCATGCGGACCCTGTTCCGAAATCCATTATTTTATCGGGGATGATCCCAGCAAGCAAAGTGCTGATGGAGTAAATATATCCGATGAATATTGGGAATTGTGGAATTTGGTCTTTATCCAAAACAACCGCTTGGCCGATGGGATTTTAGAAAATCTTCCTGCAAAGCATGTGGATACCGGAGCTGGTTTTGAACGGATTGTGTCTGTCATGCAAAGAAAAAATAATAATTATACTACGGACCTGTTCATGCCCATTATCGAGAAGACAGAAGCATTAACGGGCATGTCTTATGCAGAGAATCCTGTGCCATTTCAGGTGATTGCCGATCATATCCGGATGCTGACTTTTTCTGTTGCAGACGGGGGTATGCCCGGGAATGAAGGGCGAGGGTATGTGTTGCGTCGAATATTGCGAAGAGCTGCCCGCTTTGGTCGCACCCTGAATCAGCACAATCCATTTATTTATGATTTAGTTGGAACCGTAGGCAATGTGATGGGAGATATTTTCCCTGAAGTTGTAGAGAAACAATCCCATATAGAAAAAGTGATCAGTGCTGAAGAATCGGCATTTGGGGATACTCTCGATCGGGGATTAAACCATTTCGATAAAGTATTATCCAATCTCTCAGGAAAGACGATATCTGGCGAAGAAGCATTTAAATTGTACGATACTTTTGGTTTCCCCTTGGATTTAACCCAGCTCATGGCCAGAGAAAAAGGATTATCCGTTGATGAGGCTGG
>CAYVNB010000076.1:2000-5370 GCA_964452665.1 uncultured bacterium | reverse complement strand
TTGCCCCAGACTCAAAATATTCAAACCGCATTAAAAGATTTATTGGAGTACTGATGATTGTAGATATCGTTATGCCAAAAATGGGTGAATCCATTACAGAAGGCACCATATTAGAGTGGCGCAAAAAAGTGGGTGATGCCATTGAATTGGATGAAATCATATTAGAAATTGGCACGGATAAAGTGGATTCTGAAATTCCCAGCCCAACCGCAGGTATTTTGGTTGAAATTATTGGCGAGCCCAATCAGGTCATGGATGTGGGTGCAGTGATTGCTCGTGTAGAAACGGATGCGGATTCGGCAAAGCCCGTTAAATCAAAGCCGGTGAAGGAGGCATTGGAGCCGAAGCCCCAAGTAGAAAAAGTAGTAAAAATACCAAAACCACCATCTCCACAACCGGTTATAACATCACCGACTTCTGCTGGTGAAAAGAAATTTTTCACCCCTGTGGTCAATAAAATTGCTGCTGAAAATGGTATTGGCATGGATGAACTCATGACCATTCCCGGTTCCGGGAAAGGCGGTCGTGTGACCAAATTGGATATTCTATCATATATAAAAACACGAACCAGTACACCGACGTCAGCTCTTCCCACCACACCGAAAACACCGCCTCCGGCATCCCCTACCCCAGTATTCACTGGAAATGAAACCCGGGTTGAAATTGATCATATGCGGAAATTGATTGCGGATCATATGCGGGCGAGCATTGATACTTCCGCCCATGTATACGTGATGACAGAAGTAGATATGACAGGGATTGTCAAATTTGTGGATGCGCAAAATGATACCTTTTACCAAAAAGAGGGATATAGCCTTACTTACACGCCCTTTATTGTCCAGGCCTGCGTAAAGGCATTAACGGCCCATCCGATAATGAATGCATCCATTGATGGATCATCCATCGTATATCATAAGAATATAAATGTGGGGATGGCGGTTGCGGTAGATAATGGTTTGATGGTTCCGGTTTTGGCCAATTGTGAAGAACTGAATTTCTTGGGCATTTGCCGAAAAGTACGAGATCTGGCTGTCCGCACCCGCAATAAAAATTTGGATCCCGATGAGCTGCAGGGCTCCACATTTTCCATCTCCAATTTTGGGGTGTTTAATGTAACCATGGGAACACCCATCATTAATCAACCCAATGTGGGTATCCTCGGCATCGGTGCCGTGAAAAAACAGCCGGTGGTGATTGAGACAAATGAAGGGGATACCATTGGAATCAAAAGCATGATGTTTTTATCTCTTGGGTTTGACCACCGGTTGGTAGATGGAGCCGGCGGCAGTAAATTTATTGAATCGGTACGTCAAAATCTAGAAACCATGAATGTGGAAAATCTTTTCTAATGCCTATTGATCACGTACTCAAACTATATTCGGAATCCATCCGGTCTCCCTATCTCCATTATGGATTTTGGGATAACCCCGAGTCAGTCGACTTAGAAAATATCACCTTGAACGAAATGGTGGCGGCCCAAGATCGCTATATTGAACATTTGGCTTCCTTCATTCCTGAAGACGTGAAAACCATCTTAGATGTGGGCGCCGGTATAGGTGGAAATTCCAGTTATCTACTCTCAAAAGGATATGTCGTCGAAGCCCTGTCGCCTGATGAATATCAAGAAGGCGTATTTGCTGAGAAATATAATGGTGAAGTGAAATTCCACAGGACCAAATTTGAAGATTTTAAACCGGAGAAGCAGTTTGACCTTGTGTTAGAAAGTGAAAGTGCTTGTTATATCCAGATTGAACCAGGATGGCAAACTGCCCAGGAAACAATCCGGGATGGGGGTTACCTGCTGGCCTCTGATTATTTTCTCCATCATAACGATGGAAGCGGGGACTGGCATATCAAGGCATCCCACGATGAAAAGACCTACATAGAAAAGGCGGAGGAATATGGGTTTAAGCTGATCCAGGAATATGATCAGACCGATAATACCATGCCCACACTAGATGGGGCCAAGGCATTTATGGAACGGTTCATTTATCCCACCATGGATTTTACTGCGAACTATATGGATAAGAACCATCCTTTTATTTTGAGAGTGATTAAAAAGGCATTTGGTAAAAAAGTAAATGATAAGATGAAGCAATTATCATTGATGGAAAGTGACGAATTCAGAAAATATAAGCGATATATGATTTATCTATTTCAGAAAGTGAATTGATGGACGTCGCCTCCAAAAGATCGATCACAAGAAAACCAAAAATCCGTCTTCAATTTGGAGAAGATTATAAATTTGTGCAGGATGTGGTTTCTACGAACAAACTCAATACAGTATGTGAAGAAGCCCGCTGCCCAAATATTTATGAATGCTGGGGGCGGGGTACGGCCACCATTATGATCTTGGGGGACATATGTACCCGGGCCTGTGGATTTTGTTCTGTGAATACGGGGAAGCCCACTGGTGTAGATGAAATGGAGCCCGTACGGACAGCCATGGCAGTGAAAAAGATGAACCTGAAACATGTGGTTGTTACATCCGTAGATCGAGATGATTTGAAGGGGGATTTTGGCGCCAAGATTTGGGCGGAGACGATTCACCAGATTCATCATCACGTACCCAATTGTACTGTTGAAGTGCTGACTCCTGATTTTCAAGGGCATGGCCCTGCTTTGGATACGGTCTTTGATGCTGCGCCGGAAATTTTTTCTCATAATGTGGAATGTATTGAAAGGATTAGCCGTCAAGTTCGAGCCCAGGCAGTGTGGTCCAGAAGTTTGGATGTGTTGAAACGATCCGTGGATTATGGCTTGCGTACCAAAACAGGTATGATGGTGGGATTGGGTGAGACCAAATCAGAAGTTATCGACACCATGAAAGAAGTGGTTAATTTGGGTGTAGAAATATTTACCATCGGCCAATATCTCCAGCCGACAAGGAACCATTTGCCGGTAGATCGATATGTGGAAGATGAAGAATTTGACGACTATAAACAGTTGGGGTTGGGCATGGGATTTCGAGTGGTAGAGTCTGGGGCATTGGTCCGGAGTTCGTACCATGCTGATGAACAGGCACGATTAGCAAAAGTGGAAATATGATCGAAAATAGACAATTGGTGTATGGATTGGTCGTGGTAGCGGGCCTTATGTTAACATGGCTCATTTATGCCGATCAAGGTGTAGAGGTAGTCGCGGAAACTGCGATGGAAGAAGAACCATTGATCTTGGTGGATGGAAAGGTGCCGCCAAAACTTTCAAATTTTCCCGCCCATATGCAATACTTGGATGAGAGCACTTGTTTGAAGTGTCACGCCATGGAACGAGAAATGAATTTTGGGTCTGGCCAGGTCATTGCAAAGAAGATGCCACACGAATTTCGTGAAAATTGCGTCTCTTGTCATATATTGCCAAAATGACACAT
>CAYVNB010000076.1:0-1900 GCA_964452665.1 uncultured bacterium | reverse complement strand
CAGCGCGAATATTATCTCCGGGAGCAGATGAAGGCCATCAAACGGGAATTGGGTGAAGATGAATCTCAGGTGGAATTAAAGGAAATTGAAGATGCGATAAAGGAAGCCAAAATGCCGGAAGAAGCGGAAAAGGTGGCCTTGAAAGAATTGGATCGCCTCTCCAAAATTCCATCTCAATCTCCTGAATATACGGTATCCAGAACCTATTTAGATTGGCTTACTGAACTGCCCTGGTCCAAAACATCTGAGGATTCCATTGATGTGAAGGATGCCGAATCCATTTTGGATGAAGATCATTATGGATTGGAAAAAGTGAAAGAACGGATTTTGGAGTATTTAGCGGTTCGTGCATTGAAAATGCAAAAAGATCCTAATGGCGCCATTCGTGGACCCATTCTCTGTTTTGCCGGGCCGCCTGGGGTGGGTAAAACATCTTTAGGTCGATCCATCGCCCGATCCATGGGTAGGGAATTTGTCCGCATTTCTCTTGGAGGTGTCCGGGATGAGGCGGAGATCCGAGGCCATCGTCGTACCTATATCGGTGCACTTCCCGGCCGGATTATCCAATCTCTGAAAAAAGCAGGGACAAACAATCCGGTTTTCATGTTGGATGAGATTGATAAACTGGGCATGGACTTTAGAGGGGACCCTTCTTCGGCATTATTAGAGGTATTAGATCCGGAGCAGAATTCAACCTTTGCGGACCATTATCTTGAAGTGGATTTTGACTTGAGCAAAGTCATGTTTATTGCCACGGCCAATTATCAGGATCCCATTCCGCCGGCATTGAAAGACCGAATGGAAATTATTGATTTCTCGGGTTATATCGAGGATGAAAAGGTCCAGATTGCCAAGCGGCATTTAATTCCTAAACAATTAGAAGAAAATGGACTTACCAAATCGGATGTGGCTTTAGATGATACAGGTATCAAAGAATTGATTGGCTCTTATACCCGGGAAGCCGGCGTGAGGAATCTGGAACGTGAGATTGCGAATGTATACCGTAAAGTGGCGCGAGATAAGATTGAAAAAGGAACCAAAAAGATTAAGGTGACCAAGAAAAAGGTGAGCAAATATTTAGGCGCACCTCGATTTTATTCAGATATTGCCGAACGGATGACCAAACCCGGTGTGGTTACCGGATTGGCATGGACTGCTGCTGGTGGAGATATCCTATTCATTGAAGCATCCAAAATGAAAGGTAAAGGCGGATTGACTCTTACCGGTCAATTGGGTGATGTGATGAAAGAGTCCGCCACTGCGGCCATGACCTACGTTCGGTCTCACACTGATATTTTAGGTTTTGACGATAATTTTAATGAGAAAACAGATATACATGTACACGTGCCTGCCGGTGCCATTCCCAAGGACGGTCCCTCTGCAGGTGTGGGTATGTTCACAGCTATTGTATCCCTCCTTTCAGGTAAGTCTGTCAAAGATAAGGTGGCCATGACTGGTGAGATTACCCTCCGCGGTAATGTATTGCCCATTGGTGGTGTGAAAGAGAAGGTAACTGCAGCCCATCGTTCTGGTATCAAAACCATAATTTTGCCTGACCATAACCGCAAGGATTTGGAGGACATTCCTGAGCATATTAAAAAAGATTTGGAATTCCATTTTGCGAAGGAAATGATGGATGTGATTGATGTGGCAATCCCCGGATTGAATGGGCGGAAAAAATCAAAAAAGTCTTCTTATAAGAAGAAGAAAGGTGCTTAATTTTTTTCGGCTTATTTAGAACACTTCTGGGCGTTTAACTCAGCTGGTCAGAGTGCCTCCCTTACAAGGAGGAAGTCGGGAGTTCAAATCTCTCAACGCCCACCGTTACAAAGCCCTTGTTTCACGACAGGGGCTTTTTTGTTTGTATTATAATTCAAAATATTCCAACTTTGCCCCCCAT
>CAYVNB010000075.1:3604-5420 GCA_964452665.1 uncultured bacterium | reverse complement strand
ATGATGGCCAATTGGTAGGGCGATCGGTCAAATAAAGATCGAATTATCTGCATTAGCGGATGTGCTCTAAATATTGCTGAAGGAATATGGCAGCGGCAGTTTGATCAATCCGCCCTTTATTATATCCCGTTTTTACTTCCTGCTGAATCAATGCTTTTTCGGCACTGACGGAACTGAGCCGTTCATCAATTAATTGAATGGGAATATCCAGTTGAGCCTTCAATTGATCGGCAAAGTTCATCACCACTTCTGTTTGAGCTGTATCCTGCCCTTTCATACCTTTGGGCAAACCAAGGACAATCCGTTCTACTGATTCAGATTCGATAATGTCTTTAAGCGCATTCATTAAATCTGCTGGATTTGAATATGTGAGTGTTTTAAATGGCTTGGCAATAATCTTCATGGGATCAGATAAGGCCAATCCTACCCGCTTATTCCCGTGATCTATTCCCAGAAAACGTCCCACACTGTACCCCGATTTTATAAATTAATGTTGGGCACGTTCAACATGATCAATACTTTTCACTTTGGATAGTTTCCGCACCACTCGTTCCAACTGCTTTAAGTTATTGACTTGTATAATGAAAATAGCCGTAGTCAATGCATCTTTCACCTTAATATCTACAGAGGTCATATTGATATTGAGTTTGGATATGGTTTCGGTCATGTCCTTCAATAATCCTTTACGATCTTGCCCTACCACAGTTAATCGCACGTTAAATTGATCGGACCGGGCCACCTCCCAATCCACAGGCACCAAGCGGTCTGATTCTTCGCTTAATAAGGGTAAGCTGGGACAGGCAGACCGATGGACAGTAATACCCCGTCCACGGGTAATAAAGCCAACCATATCATCACCAGGAATGGGATTACAACATTTACCGAAATTGGCCATAATATTGGAAATACCTTCCAGCTTTATACTTTTGCTTTCTTTCCGGCGGAATTTGAAGAATCCTTCATTTGTACCATCTTCTAACGGTTCTTTTTGAGGCTCCAGCTTATCCATAATATCTCTCACGGATATTTCACCTTTGCCCACCGCTTCGATCAATTGACTTTCGCCACCAAAACCAAATTTAGAATAAGCGGCCTTGACTTCATCCAATTGTTTGAGCATCTTTAAGCGACGGAGACTTTTGGCTAAAATTTCTTCCCCCATCTTTATACTCTCTTCCCGTTCCTGCCTATTCAGAAATCGTTTAATCTGGTTCCGTGCTTTAGACGTCACAGCAAATTTGAGCCAACCATAATTGGGGCTTTGAGAACTGCTGGTGATGACCTCAACCGTATCCCCATTCTTCAATTCGGTATTGAGTGGGACGACTTTGTGATTCACCTTCGCACCGAGACAGGTTTTCCCCACTTCGGTATGGACTTCGAATGCAAAATCTAATGGCGTGGATTTCACCGGCAGTTGTACCAAATCACCCTTAGGAGTGAATACAAAAATTTCATCCCCAAACAGATCAATCTTCAATAAATGCATGAATTCTTTGGGATCATTTTCTTCACTTTGGAGAATGTCCAATAATTCTCGGAGCCATTTCACATGGCTATCCATACTTTTGGCATCCTTTTCCCCTTCTTTGTACCACCAGTGGGCCGCCACACCAATTTCTGCAGTTTGCTCCATATTCCGGGTACGAATTTGCATTTCGACCAATTTGCCCGCTGGACCTACCACCGTCGTATGAATGGATTGATATCCATTACTTTTAGGTGTGGCGATAAAATCTTTGAATCTCTCCTGAATGGGTTTGAATTTTTGATGCAAGACCCCAAGGGCTAGGTAGCAATCTTCTACTTTCTCCAC
>CAYVNB010000075.1:1347-3504 GCA_964452665.1 uncultured bacterium | reverse complement strand
TTTCTTCAATTTCTTCAAATGTGGCTTCCGTATCTTCAATGGTATCATGGAGCAATCCCCCGATTATGGTAATATGATCCATATTCCATGAAGCAAGGGTTTTGGCCACTTCCACACAATGCCCTTCGAAATATGAGTCCCCAGATCGTCGTTTTTGACCTTCATGATGACGAGATCCGAATTCATAGGCTTCCCACATGGTGGTCTTTAAATCGTCTTCGCTCATTTGCTCATGATGGGTGATTCCCTTTAATAATTCCAGGAAGGGTTTGGGGTATTCTCCCACAAGAAATGGCGCGAATTTGGTGAGAGGATTCACCATCAGAAGGGTGACTCGGCTTCCACTTCTGCAAATGCCGCTATGTTTTCAAATCGGGCAAATCGATCGATAAAAGTGGCTTCGACGATACCCGTAGGTCCATTACGCTGTTTGGCCACGATAATTTCAGCTTTCCCCCTGTCTTCATCCTCTTGAGAATAGATCCATGGCCGATAAAGAAAAATAACCACATCCGCATCCTGTTCGATGGCGCCTGATTCTCTTAAATCAGATAATTGCGGACGACGATCACTTCTGCTTTCAACCGCACGGGATAACTGAGATAAACCAATCACAGGTACATCAATTTCTTTGGCCAGTGCCTTTAAGGAACGTGATATTTGAGAAATCTCCTGCTGACGACTTTCTGCACCTTTCGGACCACTCATCAACTGGAGGTAGTCCACAATCAGCAGACCGATATCATGTTCTGCTTTTAATCGCCTGGCCTTTGCACGGACTTCCAATACAGACATACCCGGCGTGTCGTCAAGATAAATGGGCGCTTCCGCAAGGGATCCCACCGCAATACTCAAATTTTTCCACTGCGTTTTGGGTAATTTTCCTGTCCGAACCAAATGACTATCCACCCGGCCTTCTGCACATAAAAGCCGCATGGCTAATTGATGGTTGGCCATCTCCAGACTGAACATACCTACACCCGTTTTATCAAGAATAGCTGCATTCCGCCCCATAGATAGGGCCAATGCGGTTTTTCCCATTCCCGGCCTTCCCGCCACAATAATCAATTCACCCGGGTGAAATCCTGAAGTCATATCATCTAAATCCATTAATCCGGATGCCACACCGGTCACACTACCGGGTCTGGATGCAATTTTATCTAATTCTTCAAAGGTATGATGGAGGATCGGATCAATATGCTTAAAACCGCCCCGAAGTCTTTTATCAGAAATATTAAAGATGGCTGATTCAGCGGAATCCAAGATATCATCCACGTCCTGGGCATCTTCAAACGCTTCTTTTGACACCTCATGTGATACTTCAATTAATTTTCGTAAAAGATGTTTTTCCAGTACGATCTTCGCATAGTGTTCCACGTTTGCTGTGGTGGGCACCGATTCTGCAAGTCCTGTAACATAGTGGATACCGCCTACCCCTTTTAATTCTTTTTTCTTCTTGAGCCGATCAACAATTGAGATGGCATCGATGGGTTCGCCCTTATCAAATAGATCTACCATACATGCAAAAATCCGCTCGTGGGCCGTTTTATAAAAATGAGTGGCGGATAGCCACTGCATCCCTTTACTGACCGCTTCTTTTGTGGTCAGCATGGACCCCAATACAGCCTGTTCCGCCTCCAGGGCCTGGGGTTGAGCGGTTAATTCGTTTAATGTACTATTTTGAGCCATGTCTTATGCATCAATGATGGATCGGATCCATTTAAAATCCTTCCATGCCTCTGGTTTCCAATTTGGATTTCGCAAAAGGGCAGCCGGATGATAGGTCACGATCAGGGGCGTTCCATGATAATCGTGAAGCTGTCCTCGCATACTTTTCAACGAATTATCCACATTAAGAAGCGTCTTTCCGGCCACACGACCTAAAGCTACAATGAGTTTTGGGCGAATCAAATTAATTTGATGAATCAAATAGGGTTCGCACTCACTCACTTCACTGGCCAATGGATCCCGGTTGTTGGGCGGTCGGCATTTCAACACATTACAGATATATACATCTTTCTTTCTGGTTCGATCAATGGCTGATAGAATCTTATCCAGCAATTTGCCTGCACGACCCACGAATGGCTCTCCTTTTAAATCCTCCTGCTCGCCCGGTGCTTCACCCACCAATACTAAAGATGCGTTTGGATCCCCCAC
>CAYVNB010000075.1:0-1247 GCA_964452665.1 uncultured bacterium | reverse complement strand
AACCTGTTTGGCCCGTTTGGACATGACCACAACAGCTTCATACACATCGCTGGTGCGTGATTCCATTTGACGGATAGATAAGGGTTCAAGTGCCATGATACACTCCTTCGTTTTCATGTTGTATAATGTTTAAAATTTCATTTACGGCTTGATCTACACTATCATTAATAACGTGATAATCAAAATGGACTTTGTAAGCCAATTCTGATTCAAGCCGTTCTAACCGTTTTGCAATCCGCGCTTCTGAGTCCGTAGCCCTATTTTGAAGTCGAATCTTTAGATCTTCTAAACTCGGCGGTTCTACAAAGATGGATATGGCTTGGTTCGGATATAATTTCTTCACCGACATGGCCCCTTTCACATCTAGTTCTAATAAAAGAAGCTGCTGCCGTTCAATGGCGTTTTGCAAAGTGGCTTTGAGGGTGCCGTAATAATAATCTCCGTGAATTTGCTCCCACTCTGCAAATTCACCATTATCAATACCTGCTTTAAAAGTATCATTGTTCACAAAGCGGTAATCCACACCATCTTCTTCCCCATTTCGCCTCTCTCTCGTGGTGTATGAGAGTGAAAACTGAATGGAAGCATCTTTGGTCTGTAATGCACGGCATAAAGTGGTTTTACCCGAACCAGAGGGAGCTGAAATAATAATCAGATTTTTCATAAAATATTTTGAACCTGTTCTCGCATTTTTTCAGCTTCATCTTTCATGGTAATCACATGATTCACAATTTTTTCGGATGAACTTTTAGATCCGATCGTATTGATCTCCCGGTTAATTTCCTGGAGTAAAAAGTTTAACCGACGTCCTGCAGGTTCATTATCTTTCAGCATATCAGTAAATTGACTGAAATGACTTTTGAGCCGGACCACTTCTTCCGTTACATCCACTTTTTCAGCCAACATTGCAATTTCCTGAGCTATGCGCGATTCATCTAATTGTACATTATTTAATAATTCGGCAATCCGGGTTTTATACTTTGTTTCCCGCTTTTCAAATTCTACTGGGAGGCCTATTTCAATTTCTGTAAGTACGGATTTTAAAATATCGATCCGATCAAAAAAATCTTGCTTAAGTTTTTCCCCTTCAGATATTCGCATTTGAATAACCTCGGCACAGGCACGACTGATCGCTTCAGTAAGTTGCTTTCCCACCGATTCACCATTATCCACATGGGAAAAGAGATCACCGGCATTAATGATATCACCCATATCTAAATGGCGGCCGTATTTTTTCTGGATTTCCA
>CAYVNB010000074.1:0-5487 GCA_964452665.1 uncultured bacterium | reverse complement strand
TGGTTCATACAAAAAACTGCCGGACATAATATCATGGCCTCTAGGTTCAAACATGAGTCCTTTAAGTATCCAAGCATATTCCGACATGAAATGCTGGCGCTTATCCAGCATGGTTTCCCCCTCAAGTTTCGGACCGCCAGACTTTACCAAGCGAATGGGATTCCCACAGGTGTGGGCATCAATACAATCAAAGATGTATCTACCCATTAACTACCCCTGGTCCAATTTCCATTGACCAATCGCCAAATACCAACTGGGTTCCCATCCCGCAATTCATAAGGCAATTTATCCTGTGGCCATGATTGAAATGCCATGGGCCGAACAAACCGTTTAATAGCAGCAGTTCCAACGGATGTGAATCGTACATCCGAAGCAGCGGGATAAGGGCCTCCGTGCTGCATGGATGGACATACTTCCACCCCGGTGGGTACACCATTATATACAATGCGGCCTACTTTGGCTTCCATAGAATTAATAGCCGATTGATATTTGGAGAATTCTTCTTCAGAGCCAATGACTGAGCCGGTGAGTTGCCCTTCCAATGATGCCAAGACCGATTCTAATTCAGCATTATCTCTACATTTAACCACCATACTAAATGGACCGAATACTTCTGTCGCTAATGTGGGATTGGCTAAAAATGTCTCCCCAGATACGGAAGCCAAAGTGGGTTGCCCCATATTCAGACCATCCCCATCCTCGGATCGAGCTTCTACCTTAATCCCCTCTTGGGATAATGTCGTTGTAACACCATCAGTATATGATTTGCAAATCCGTTGAGTCAGCATCACACCTGCATCCAATTTGGATAATACATCACCAAGAACCTGCACAAAATGGTCAAGCCCTGCACAGGCGGTACTTATAATTAGCCCGGGGTTGGTACAGAATTGTCCTACACCCATGGTGATGGAGCCGGCTAACATGTCTGCCGTATCTGAATTGAAGGCACTTGGTAATAATAATACGGGATTAATACTACCCATTTCTGCAAAGAACGGAATCGGTTCATCCCTTTGATTTGCTAAATCATACAGGATTCGTCCTGCCTGGTGAGAACCAGTAAATCCTGCGGCTTTAATGCCGATGTGTTGAATAAGTCCTTGCCCCACAATTCTCCCAGAGCCATGCAAAAGGGAGAATACTCCATCGGGCATACCGGCCCGCTGGGCTGCTTTCATGATTGCTTCACCCACCATTGCACTGGTACCGGGATGGGCGCCATGGGCTTTGACGATCACAGGGTTCCCCCCTGCCAATGCAGATGCCGTATCTCCACCGGCCGTTGAGAAGGCCAGTGGAAAATTACTAGCAGCAAAGACAACCACTGGTCCAATGGGCACCATCATCCGGCGCAGATCTGGTTTCGGGACGGGCGTCCGATCTGGCTGGGCCGTATCAATTGTAGCTTCTAACCAAGATCCTTCGGATACAAGATCAGCAAACATTCTAAGTTGACCCGTAGTCCGACCCCGTTCACCGATAATCCGTGCTTCAGGCAATCCTGATTCAGCACAGCATCTTTCCACCAAAGTATCGCCCAAGGTTTCTATTTCTTCAGCAATGGCATTTAGAAATTTCGCTTTTCTTTCCCCCGAGATCCTTCCATAAACAGAAGCGGCATGTTGAGCCTTCTTTACGGCTTGATTCACTTCATCTGTGGTGGCACCAGGGAATTGGCCAGATAAAGGTTCACCGGTTGCCGGGTTCATCCCAACGGTAAAGGTGTCACCGACACCGCTGGTAGAAAATCCGATTAAATTTGATTCAATCATGTTAAATCCTAAATCGAAGGCATTTCTGGCCGGGCAGCCAATGCGGAATCGATTATATTTTGCACCCAGGCCCGTTCTTCACCCACCAGTGGTAGCCGTGGGGGGCGTACATTTTCTGTACCGATACCTGTGGCCATTTCTGCCAGTTTAATATTTTGGACAAGTTTCGGATGGATATCTAATTCAAGAAGGGGCATGAACCAACGGTAGATTTCCTTCGCTTCTGCAATCCGATTTTGTTTCACCAATTCATAGATGACTACTGTTTCTCTGGGAAAAGCATCCACAAGCCCCGCAACCCAGCCATCAGCACCAAGGACTAATTCTTCCAATGCCAATGTGTCCACACCGCATAGGATTTTAATATCATTACCAAAGGCATTGCGCATCCGCGTTACATTGGTCACATCCCGGGTGGATTCTTTTGTTGCCTCGATGGTATCCAATTTTAACAATGTCTCAAACATGGGAATCGTAATCTCGATTTTATAATCGTATGGATTATTATAGGTCATGATAGGTAAATCACACGATGTGGCTACCGCTTCATAGAAAGCCACTGTTTCTCGGTCATCTGATAGGTAGCGCATGGGGGGCAGCATCATAAGTCCATCTGCACCATTTTCCTGTGCATTCTGTGCTGCAGATACGGCATTCGCTGTGGACTGCTCCGCAATATTCATAATCACAGGAATTCGATCACTCACATGATCTACGGCTGCGATTAAAAGATCAATTTTTTCTAGTTCAGTGAGGGTACTGGCTTCGCCGAGACTACCGCCAATCACACAACCGTGGATGCCCGATTTAATCTGGAATTCGATATTATGGAGAAATGCAGGGATGTCCAGTTGATCATCATCCGTAAATTTTGTCGTAAGGGCTGGATAAATCCCTTTCCAATTCGGCTTCATGAAAATTCCTTTTGTTCATTACCGGTTAACAATTGATTAAACGAGTATTAATTCGAGGACAAAATTATGAGAAAAAGGGAATAAAAAGGATGAAAATTGCATCTTAAATTTGGCCATGAAGACGAGCCTCCTTTTCCTTATCATCACATCTATTCCTATGATCGATATATTGATTTCATTCAAATCAAATCAGTATCCCAAGACTATGCCCAAAACTAAAGTGGGTCGAAGTCTATTTGCATTGGTCTCCACAGGTGCATGGATCACCGCTCTCGTCTTCACTATTTTCGATTATTTTTAATTCCTTGCCCAATCCCCCATTCAATCCCTATCGTCTGATTGTAATTTAAAGGAGGAAAAAATGAAATACCGCATTTTAGCAATATTCTCACTAGTCTTTCTTACTGTATTGTCTGCTCAATTGGAAAAGGTCGAGCATAAACCCAACCCCACCAGTATGGTGGATTTCGGTGATTTGGGTGCAGGTCCATATGAACGTTTGGTGATTCGAAATGTGATGGTGATTCCTGGGCACGGAGGTCCCGCTACGGGCCCTTATGATATTCTCGTAACAGGAAATGTAATCGCCGACATGAAACGCCACAATCCAAAAAAGCCCAATCAAATGGAAGGGGATCGGGTGATCAAAGGTGATAACCTGTTTGTTATGCCGGGGATGCTGAATCTTCACCTCCACCTACGAAATGAAAAACTGCCCTTGGATTACATATTTTATATGCAGTTAGCCACCGGCGTGACCTCCATTGGTCCTGCTGAAGAAGGTCGAGTCCAAAACATTTTAGAGGCAGAGAGAAATAATGAAGTGATTGCACCCCGTCTTTTCCCACTCTATGGCTGGGGTAGTAAAACTGATTTTGAACAAGAATATATCATGGATCCTGCGAATGCAGACAAAGTAGCGAAAAAGATGATTAAAAATGGGGTCCGGCAAGTTTACATTAATAACCTGTGCTGGAACCCCACCATGTTCGGGGCAGCGGCCAAGGCGATTGAAAAGGCAGGCGGAATCACCGCGGTCCATATCCAACCTTCATCCACCTCTCAGGTGAATGCACTGGATGCAGCACGGTTGGGTGTAAGCATGATCGTCCATCATTATGGCTACGCAGAATCTGCCCTGAATCGTGGCGTTATGAATTATCCCGTGGATTACAATTTCCTAGATGAAAATATTCGATTCCGGGAAGCGGCACAGGTATGGATCGAAGCAGGAGAAAACCCTGAAACACGCCATCGGCTTTTGAATGATATTGCGGATTCACTGGTTTATTACGGCGTGACCATGCAACCAAATCGTGCCACCTACGAAGCCAATCGGGATATTGTTCGGGCACATGGCCTGCCATGGCATGAAAAGTATACCCACCAGGCTCTATGGGAAATGCATCTCCCCAGTCCCCATATGCACGCTTCTTTTCAATACAACTGGACATCATTGGATGAATACAGATGGCACTACATGTATGATCTATGGGGCGACCTGATTTTTGAATTCAATAAACGGGGAGGACGCGTTGCCTATGGTACGGACGATAATTATCAATGGTCCACAGGCGGATTTGGAAATATTCGCGAGCTCCAATTGGTTTTGGAGTCGGGCATGCATCCATTGGAAGTCCTTCAATCTGCAACGCATAATAGCGCCCAAACCATCTTGGAGCCAAAATTGGGCATGATACAAAAAGGTTATATTGCTGATATCTTGGTGGTCGATGGTTCACCGGCTGAAAATTTCCGGTATCTCTACCCCTTCGGGGCCATTAACATGGATCGGGAAACGGAAGAAATGTATCGGACGGAAGGCATTATCCACACTATCAAAGATGGGGTAGTCTTTGAGAATAAAAACCTCATGCGCGAAGTAGAACGGATTGTTAAGGAATCAAAAAAGGATGCGGGGTTGGATATTGTCACAGAGCCATTTAAATAAATTATTCTAACCCATATAACCCATGAACTGCCTCAGTAAATTCTGGGGCAGTTTTATTTTAAATTCGAATTTTGTCGCAGTGGCGTAAGTTAAAAACCTTACAAAAATCTCTTCAACGTCTTCAGCAAATGATCAACATCTTCATCCGTATTATACCCATTAATGGATACCCGAAACCCACTATGACCATCAGGCGCCATGGTGGGCATTTCAATCCCATGATCATGATATAAGGACTTCTTAAAAGCCGCCACATCACTTGAAGGAAATAAAATTGTCGCCATCTGCCCCAACCAATCATCGGGACAAATTTTTGGTAATCCCGTCATTGCCGTCACTTCATCCCGAATAGATCGCACGCTCTCTATACACCGCTGCCGCACAGCATCCCAATCATGATCCGCTTGAAATCGGATCGCCTCCGGCACAGTGAAAAAGGCAGACATATCCCGTGTTCCTTGCCACTGAAATACATTAATAAATCGGCTCTCTCCATGCAATTGAGTCGAATCCTTGAATGTGTCATACTCCTCGCCCCAACCCCAGCTTTTCACCATGGGTTGAATCTCATCCTGGTGTTCCCGTTTTACATACAAAAAGGAAATCCCTTTTGGACAGCAAAGCCATTTATGAAGGGCACCTGTATAATAATCGGGATCCATATCACGAATATCCAATGGAATATGTGCCGGCACATGGGCCCCGTCAATGATGGTACCAATACCGCGCGCTTTCGCTTCCGCCATGATCTCCGGAATCGGCAGGATCATCCCTGTGCTACTGGTAATCTGACTGATAAAAACATATTTGGTTTGATCATTTGCAAAAGACCAAAACTCATTTAAAA
>CAYVNB010000073.1:0-5502 GCA_964452665.1 uncultured bacterium | reverse complement strand
ACATCACCATATACCTTTCCATATACAGCCACCCCATCCTGACAGGTAATATTACCCTGGATGACAGCGTCTGCACCGATCATGGTATGTACATCTTTATTATCGTTCTTACCCATATTAATCCACACTCATATTTGATTGATTTAAGGTTGGAAAATACGACAAAGGATCCACAGCTTCCCCCTCTTTCCATATTTCAAAATGAAGATGGGGGCCAGAGCTTTCACCTGTATTTCCAGACCTGGCAATCACATGACCACTGTTGACCTGTTGATATGGTTTCACCAAAATAGATTCGTTGTGGCCATAGTATGTAAAATATTCATTCCCATGAAACACCACAATTAAATTGCCCAATTCTGTGGTATGGCCTGCAAATACCACCTGACCCGAAGCCGATGCCAAAACATCACTCCCTTTGGGCACAGCAATATCAATACCATAATGAGTTCTTGAATTTGTTTCATGGGTTTTTATCATCTCCTGAGTCACCACACCATTTACAGGTATTAAAGATGGAATAAAAGTTGCACTCCCCAATGGTGTCTGCGGATCAATGGGTTGGGCTACCAATTTATTTTTGACATCATCACTTTCTTCCAAATTCGTCCCTAATGCTTGCTGTACCATCCGTTCCACTTCTTTTAACCGTTCAAGATCACGGTACAATGCCAAGACCTTTGATCGCTCGCCAATTACTGCATTATAGTCTTTTTTCATTCGAGAATAGTCCACGGCTTTCGGAAACATATAAATGAGGCCAAACACCATGCCCGTAATCAGCAAGATGGTGGTAAAAAGAATAATCAGGGTCCCGGCACGAGAAATGGAGAATCGCCTGTTCTTACCATCGTGATCTGGTACGATCAGGAAAGTATATCGGCTCGGCTTCATAGGATTTATTCGATGGTGCGGATTAAATCAAGAAGACGTTCCAGGTCATCATCTGAAAAATAATCAACCACAATGGATCCGCCTTTTTTACCCTTATGGTTTAACTGCACTTTGGTACCCAGGATGGCAATCATTTCATCTTCCAGTTTTCGTATAGAAGCGGACTTTGATTTCTTTTTCGATGACTTTGGTTTGGCCAACGTTTGGTTTTGTCCTTTTACAATGGCTTCTGCACCCCGGACTGAAAGATCATGTTTTAGGATCAATTGCCATAGTTTTAACATCCCCGATTGGGTTTTCATGGCCAAAATTGCCCGGCCATGTCCAGCTGAAATTTTATTATCCCGTACGCTTTTTTTTACTTCTGCCGGTAATTGAATTAGCCTTAGTGCATTGGTAATTGTAGACCGGCTTTTCCCCACCGCTTTGGCAATATCTGTTTGGGATAATTCAAATTGCCCTTGAAGGACCGCATAGGCTTCTGACTCTTCTAATGGATTAAGGTTCTCACGTTGAATATTTTCAATGAGGGCCACTTCCATCATTTCTGCTTCATCTGTGACTTCCAAAATATAAGCAGGAATGTCTTTCCGCTTTACCAACTTAGATGCCCTAAAGCGCCGCTCACCGGCGATGAGTATATACCCATTATCAACGGACCGAACGGTTATGGGTGTAATCACCCCTTTTTCTTTAATAGATGCGGATAGTTCATCCAGCGCTTTTTGGTCGAAATATTTCCGTGGCTGGTGGGGATTGGTTTTAATCTTAGAGATCGGAATGGTGGTCACTCCGGCAGGTGATACATCCTGCTGGGAAGGGGGTCGAATCAGAGCATCTAACCCTTTGCCCAGTCGTTTAGTTGCCATCGTTCAAAATCTCCACCACCAATGACATATAATTCTGTGCGCCGGTTGAATTGGCATCATATAGTAATGCGGGTTTCCCGAAGCTGGGGGCCTCACTAAGCCGCACATTTCGATTAATGACTGTTGTAAATATTTTGTCTTCAAAAAAGCTTCGCACTTCTTCTGCGACTTGCTTGGATAGGTTTAATCGTCCATCATACATGGTCAAAAGTACACCTTCTATTTCCAGATTGGGATTTAAATTTTTCTGAACCAACCTTACCGTATTTAATAGCTGTCCCAACCCTTCTAGAGCATAATATTCACATTGGATTGGAATAATTACCGAATTGGAACAGGTGAGTGCATTCAATGTGAGGAGACCCAGTGAGGGGGGACAATCAATCAGAATATAGTCATATTTTTTCCGGACTGGCTTCAGCACTTTTTCCAATTGATGCTCTCGGGCCATGAGTGTCACAAGTTCAACTTCCGCTCCAACCAAATCACCCGTGGATGTAATAATATCCAAATAGTCCAATTTGGTTTTGGTAATTACATCATTTGTAGCCGATCCCCTGATGATTGCATCATAGATGGACCCTTTGGGTACATCAATCAATTCTTCTATACCCGTGGTGGCATTGGACTGAGGATCAAGATCGATCAACAATGTCTTTACTTCAGACACGGCAAAACTGACAGCCAGGTTGACCGATGTAGTGGTTTTCCCTACCCCACCTTTTTGATTGGTTAATGAAATAATTCTACTCATTGAAATTGGATCTATATATCGAAATAGAAGTCAATAATTTAGGGGCGACCTACCGGTGGAAACAATAATTCGGTCACTTATATTTGAAAAAGATAGGTGAGCTTTACCACTTGCGTCCCTTGAACCAGACTGCCTTTAGATTCACTCATATCATAGCGTTGATTCAATACAATAAAAAGATCACTCCCCGGCGTATGAATCCAGTTAATCCGGCAGTACAATTGAATTTGTTCAGAAAAATTATCATATTGGATTAATGCTTTTCCAAACCATTTGCGATTTAAAGCCATTTCTGCAGTGATCCCAGAAATATCGGCCGTGAACTTCCCTTGGCTGGGCATTGAAATTAAATTCCGGTTGGTGGATCCATATAATGTGAGATGATTTGAAAACCGTTTACCCACCGAACCACCATACTGGGTACGATTCCCTCCAAAGTAGCCACCTTTTTCAATCTTTATATCTCCCCATATACCTCGACTCTGATTGGCCCGTGCTAAAAACTGGATTTGAGTATCCGTATAATTATCCGCCTTAATTTCAACACCATTCCCCAATGTAAACCCATGGGATAAATTTTCTGTATTCTGACGAATGTTAATTCCCATTTTATCTCTGGATTCAAAAATGGCATCTATACCAAAACTTAGCACCCCAGATTCCTTCTCGCCCGTATGATTCTTTACCTCCCGGACATATCCGGTAAATCGCCATTGCCGAATCAATTCATCCCCATCGCCTACACGTGGGGTGAAACCAAAGATGGCTCCAGTACCAATCATGTCCGTACGCTGAACAAAACCCAAAGCTGGCTGAAATCCTTTATCCACACGGTGTTGGCCAGCCGTAAGAAAATACCTATCATTCTTTAAATCAATCTTGACCATGGAAGCAGCAGATGACCCTTCGATACGATTATCATCAACTTGGCTGTACCAGGTAGATACACTACTGTTTCCCCAAAATCGCATTTGGGCATCTAATCCAAAGACTGAATTCTGGCCATCATTGTTAGTCACATCCGTAACAATGGCCCCAACGGTGGTTCGATCCCGGATGTCAGAACGTAACCGCAATGCACTATAGGCGGTGGCAGGTAAGTTCCCTTCCGCTCTTGTATGAATATTTAATGCACCGATGGATGTATTGCCGATTTGGCCAAACATTCTGGCGCCCCCGGCCACATCCTGATTCAATCCAATCTGCCGACTGAAAAAGACTTCAGTTTGGCTCGAATTTCCAAAGGAAAAAAGTTTAGATCGGGTCAAAAAGAATTCCCGTTTTTCGGGATAAAATAAATTGAATCGGGTCAGGTTAATCTGGGCATTATCTGCCTCCACCTGGGCAAAATCTGTATTGTAAGTCAAATTGAGTGTGAGATTTGATTTTAATCCATAGTAAATATCAAAACCGCCACTGCTTGTTTCTTCCGAAATCTTTTCCCCATCAGACTTTTGCGTTTGGGTCCCGCCAATACCGAATGGTTTAATTTTAATATCATTACTACGTTTAATATTTTTCAACCCAGTTAAATTTGCATACTGAGATACTTGAGCAACATCTGAACTGTATTCTAGACCTATATGAGGCCAAATGACGCTTTCATTTTTTCTATTTATATATCTTTTTACTGCTAATCCCATGGTTAACTCATTTTTGTTAGGGAATCGAAGTGTATTCCATGGGATGGCCACCTCCAATACCCAACCGAAATCAGTCACCCGTCCTTCGCTTATGTATACTCCATCCCAAGCCCATGCATCCAGAGTTGGTCGATTTTCATCGGTGATCAAAGCGTCATCTTGAGTGCCCAAAGGATTTAATTCAAAAAGATAAGCATTCCGCCGATCAAGATAAGTGTCTAATGCAATTTCCAATTTGTCATCCCTATGAATCCAACCTCCTCGGTTCAAAATGGTTGCGCGTACTTTTTCTGGTTCAGAATCAAAAAAGGTAAATCCAAAAAAAAGATAATTATTATCGTATAGAATTCGCATTTCAGATTTTTCACTAGGTTTGGCACCATCCTGTGGTAATCGTTGAACAAATTCAGTTATGGGAACAGCTGATTCCCATATTTCTTCATCTAATACACCATTTATTTCAATTGATTTATCGGTTCGTAGAGCCACTACCTCAGGACGGACTTGAGCAATAAGATCAGAAATAAAAAAATAAATTAATAATAATAAACTTGGATTTTTAATTTTCAAAAATAAAATCTTTACTCTTCTATACCATCATTCCACCACCATAATGGTTCTAACTCTTTTGTATTTGGCCAAACTTCATTCATAGAATCTCCTTCATAGAGCACACCATTTTTCATCACATATTCTATAGCATTTGAATTTCTAATATTGGCTAAAGGATTTTTATTTAAAATAACTAAATCTGCAAGTTTACCAACTTCAATAGATCCAATATCAGCATCTACTCCAATTATCTTTGCTCCATTTATTGTGGCAGCCCTAAGAGCTTCCATTTCAGTCATCCCTCCACTATGTAAAGACCATAGTTCCCAATGATAACCAAGACCATTTAGCTGGCCATGACCACCTACACCTACTAAACCACCGGCCTTAATAATTTTTGCAGCATCAGCTGCTATTTTAGAAAAGGCATATTCATCTTTTCTGAACCATGGCACTCTACGAGTTTTTGATTGAATGATATTATCTGGAACAAACCTTTTAACTTTTGGATCATCATGTACTTCTTCATTAGCAAAATAATAATTCTCACCCCAAGGGCCCCCATATGTTACAAGTAAGGTGGGAGTATATGTCATTCCTGATTGAGCAACTAACTCTACAACATCCTTATATAAAGGTGTAATAGGAAAATTATGTTCATTACCATGAAAAGCATCGATTGCATGAGTAAGATCTAGTTTTAAATCAAGCGCACCTTCAGTTGTCGGCATCATACCCAACTCATGTGCAGCTTGGACAATGTAGTTTCGTTGTTTTCTATTTCCTGCTA
>CAYVNB010000072.1:0-5551 GCA_964452665.1 uncultured bacterium | reverse complement strand
TTACCATCGACCCCTAGAGTATTGATAGTAGGATGATTACGATCGATAATTACATAAGTGCGCGTTCCGTCTGTGACAGAAGCATTGTTCCCCGCAGTAGGTGCATTTCTTGGGCAGGCCCACTTGTCAGTACTACCATCGAATTTAATTGCTACGTAAAGTCTGTGCCCTTCTGTCCATGTACCACCGATTGCAGCTAATATATTTGCTGCTGGAATAAATAAGGTATGTGAGCTTTGGGCAAATGTGCCAACCTCATCATGTGATGTTCCTCCAGTGGGATTACCATTAAAAGTACCATTCGCAAGTGATATTTCTGTACCATCAAAGTTTGATTCTGTGCAACCACCTACAGCTCCGTTAGCCATTTCGAGATAAACTTTGAGGTTATCAAAATCAGCATTTGGTGTAAAAATGAGGTTCAGTCCAGTAGCATTCTCATTAAAATAAGAAGAAATTAAATCTGAAGTCGTACCAGCCACATAAAGCTGAAAAGAAGTCAAAGTTAGTTCAGTCCCTGATCTCAAAATAGAAACCAAAACTGTAAAAATAATAGAAGCTTTTTTAAATACTGTCACAGATTATTTAGTCTAAACTAATTTTAGATATCTTGTTATAAACTCACACCGAGAACAAGGATCCCATCTATCCAACTTACAGTGCCAAGGCTATTGCTTTTATCATCAGTTACATTAAAAGCGGTAGTGGAACGAAGACCGAGGCGGATATCCAATGCATCTCCCAAAGTAAATCCATAGGAATTTTCAGCGATTACACCAAACCCTTTACCCACCATACCTCCTCCAAGTCGGACCTGCCCTGGGCCCGCAGGGAATGATAAAATTCCGGTCAGGTGAACCCCTGAATATGTGCCGCCGATGGGCTTATAATTGGTGAATTTGAATGTACCTACCTCTGCTCCCAATCTAAATCGAACTGGCCCTAAACTCAGGAGCATTGGGAATTCAAATGAAGCTCGAAAATCAACCCCTGAATTATAGGTTCGCAACTGATGGTTTACGAAACCAGGTGAGGAACCAATAATATTTAAAGAATATCCTAAACGGCTGGCAGCTTCTTGTATATTTTCTTCTGGTTCATCTTCAAAATCATCAGAAAAGTCTACTTCGGCTTCATCATCTTCAAAGAATTCGTCATCAAACCCTTCGTCTTCTTCAAATTCGAACCCCTCTAAATCATCTTCACCTTCATCATCCGAAAAATCAAATTCTTCATCTAAACCTGCATCTTCTTCCTCTTCATCTCCCCAGAATATCTCTTCGACAGTATCCTCTTCTTCATCTTGGGCATAAAGGGTGGTAATGGGTGTAAGAACCAGGAATAATCCCAGTATAAATGGTATTGGTAAAAAAGTGTGAGATCCTTGCTTCATAAGATTATCCACATTAAGGTTTTCTCTGAGGGGCGTACTTTTTGGAAAGTAGCCTACCTCAGAAATAATACGTTGTCCGCCTCTAATTTAAGTTTTTCGTCATAAATGAGGCAATATCTCAGTCTTTTTTATTTCAACCCCAAAATATGTAGAAAATTGACTTATTTTTTAGGGATTGGGTCCCCTTCTACCCATGGGGCTCCATTCTTCATTAGGCGACGACCCAATGAAATGAGTGACTTCTGGTTTTCATTCAATTGAGCCTGGATTTCATCCATACCTTTATTTGCCAGAAATAGATTTTCCTTTGCTGTTTCCGTCGGACCATAGGTGGAATATTCAATCACCCGCTGGATCACAAATAGGCGACTGCCCACCGTAGGATCTCTCTTTTCACCCGGTCCCATCTTTGAACGATTTCCGCTTAGATTTTGATCCATTTTCATTATAGAAGTTCTGATCTCATTGAGTCTTCGATCCATATTACCTACATCTGCTGTGGACTGATCCATTGCTAACTGCATACTTTTTATCTTTTTTAGTGTATTAGCAACAGTCATTTGGATGGCCATTCCTCTTTTTACAGCAGATTCATACTCACGCCAGAACGCTGTGATTGTACTCTGTGATTTGGTTGGCAAAGCGCCACTTCGCAAAGGAACAACATCAAAGTTTTGTGATTTTGAAAGACGTTTGATTTCACCATCCTGTTGAACATACATGGTTACGGTGTATTCTCCAGGCGGTGCAAGAAAACCAAATCCCTCCGATTTACCGCCAAGGGCTATGGAATTAGGTGAAGGATATCGAAGATCCCACGCCACTCGGTGAAACCCTTTAGTGGCTGGACCATTGACACGACGAATCACCTTACCTTCTCTATTTTTCACTTCGAATACAACCTTAGGATCTATTTCTTGCCGTTCATTTTCCACAACATCCCAACCGGGAAATCCCACTGCTTTCCCTTTTTTCATGGTTGCCTTTTCTGCTTCCTTTCGCTGGGTAAGTTTGGTGGTGTATCCCTGTCCTAAATGGTAAGTAAAAACAGCACCAAAAGGTGGATTGGGCGCTGTAAAATAACTGTCCCCTTGTGTTCCTTTTGGTCGGTCACCAAATCCTAAATGAGATCTGGGAATATACCACCATGCTTTCCGCACTGTAAAAAGTGTTCCCTCAGCCTTCATTTGTTGATCTGACAAACTGCGAAATACACTCATATCATCAAAAACATAGAACCCACGCCCAAAAGATGCTCCCACGAGATCATTCTCACGTTTGTGTATAGCAAGGTCTCGAAATGAAATTATTGGAACACCACCGGTGATCATTGTCCAACGACTACCGCCATTCACAGAAAAATAAATGCCATACTCAGTTGCAGCAAATAACAGATCCTTCTTTACATGGTCTTGTACAATCCGCCAAGTTAATGTACGGTCCGGAAGATTGGACGTAATGGATTTCCATGTTTTACCTTTATCTGTACTTTTGTAGACGTATGGTTGATAATCACCGTATTTATGGTTATCTAATACTGCATAGACAGTATTCACATCGAAATTATCTGCTTTCAGATCATTAACATAGGCCATCTCCGGTACGCCAGGTAGTTTTTTGACCGATATTTTCCGCCAAGATTTTCCATTATTTTCCGTCACATTAATAAATCCATCGTCTGTACCCGCATAGATTAAACCAACCTTTACAGGCGATTCAGAAAGAGCCGAAACGGTGTTATAATTAGACATAGCGGATACATCCCAAGGATTATCCCAACTCTGTCTTGATCCCATAATTGGTAAATCGAACCGATTTTCATTCCGCGTTAAATCACCAGAGATTGGTTCCCAACTATCGCCTCTATTTTCTGACTTCCACACTCGTTGAGAGGCAAAATAAAGCCGTGATGGTTTATGGGGGCTAACAAGAATAGGTGCATCCCAGTTGTAACGCTCATAGACCTCTCCATCTCGAGGCTGGGGCTGGACATCCACTACCTCACCGGTGATCATATCGATCCGAGCCAGTGTCCCCTGCTGGCGCTGACCATACATGATATTGGGATTCCCAGGTTCAGTGGCAGGTTGGTGTCCGTCCCAATTAAGGACAACGCGCCAATCAGAATTCTGTATGCCCTGCCATGAATCAGTTCTGGATGGTCCGCCTTCAGTATTGTTATCCTGTGTACCACCGAAAACGTTGTAGAATGGTTCTGCATCATCCAATGCCAGGTCATAAAACTGGGTCAATGGTAAATTTGCCATGTATCGCCATGTCTTGGTATGATCGAATGATTCATAAAGGCCACCATCTGATCCTACCAATAAATAATCCGGATCACTGTTTTTGAATGCAATGGCGTGATTATCTCCATGTTTATTCTTTTCATTCATTCGATAGAAGGTTTTCCCTCCATCATTGGAGATTTGCATGTTGGCATCCATGAGGTAGAGTCGGTCAAAATGGTGGGGCGATGCATAAAGTTCCTGATAATAATGCGGACCCGTAGCACCAGACACTGTATCTGACTGTTTCACCCATGATTCTCCCCTATCCGTGGACTTATACATACCTCCGCTTCGTCTATCCAATTCGATTGCGGCATAAATTATATCGGGGTCGTGTTTGGAAATATCGAAACCGATTTTTGCCAAATTTGATTTGGGCAGACCTTTGGATAATTTTTTCCAATTCTCACCACCATCTTCACTGCGATATATGGCCGTACCCGGACCACCACCCATATATGCCGCTACCGTACGATGGCGCTGCCATAATACGGCATAAACTCTATCTGGATCACGGGGATCTAATACCAATTCTGTGGCTCCGGTCCATTCATTATCACTAAGGATCAATTTCCAGGTTTCCCCTCCATCCGTTGACTTAAATACACCTCTTTCACCGCCACTACTCCATAATGGGCCTTGAGAGGCAACCCAAATTGTATTGGAATCATTCGGATGAATAACGATTTTGGATACATGTTCTGAATTTTCTAACCCCATATTTTTCCATGATTTTCCACCATCTTCAGAACGATATACGCCATCTCCATATCCAAAATGACGACCGCCCAAATCTTCACCTGTACCCAACCAAACCACATTGGGGTTATTTGCATCAATGGTCACACAACCGATAGAGTATGACCCTTGATCATCAAAGATTGGTGTCCAGGTTACACCGGCATTTACAGTTTTCCATACATTACCTGATCCAACAGCGACATACCACGTATTTTCATCTTGTGGATTAATGGCAATATCAGAGATTCGACCGGACATCAATGCGGGTCCAATTCCTCTGAATTTCAATCCTGAAAAATTTTCATCAGACCAAATAGCATCACTAGCTCTATTTTGGCTGGATAATAGGGTAAAAGTTGATAAAATTGTTATGAATGTGAATCTGATAAATTGATGCACGATTTCCTCCTTGATTAATTAGGTAAGAATATAATTATTGGATGAGCCGAAATAAATAAAAAAGCCATCTTATTTAAAATGGCTTATAGTACGCCCGGGAGGATTCGAACCCCCAACCTTCTGGTCCGTAGCCAGACACTCTATCCAATTGAGCTACGGGCGCATAAATTGATATTATTTTGTGTCGCTGGGGTGCAGGGAATCGAACCCCGACCCTCAGAACCAGAACCTGATGTCCTACCGTTAGACGACACCCCAATGATTTCCCTTAAAAAGGGTCAAAAATTTAATCAGTTCCCCCTTCGCGCCAAAAGGATTAAAGTAAATTATCATTTAAAATCAAATTCGGCCACTTGAAGGATCATTTTTGAACTGTAATCTTGAATCCAGGCTACCACTTTCAAATTTTCACTTTTCCAGGAAATCTTCGAATGATTAACCCATTCACTGGGCATGGACCAACTCACTGTCTCTTCATATTCAACAAGAGAAATATATTTTATTCTTTTACCTGTATTCCCCAACACCAATTCTATTACAGCATTTTGATGATGTTGCAACCCATTGGGTGAATCGGCATACATCAACTGCCCCATGACTGTGGCAATGAATAGGCGAATATTTGCACTAGATTCAACATTTTTTACTGCGCTTGATTTTACAGAAAAATTGATATCATTACCGGTTTGACTCCCAGATATCGAAATATCATATAATCCAATTTCAT
>CAYVNB010000071.1:1971-5557 GCA_964452665.1 uncultured bacterium | reverse complement strand
ATGATGGGTGGAGGCGTAAACAATTTGATCATTATCTGGATATTGAAAATAGGCACAAGTGGTAATGCCATCGCCGGTGGAAACCATTTCAAATTCACCACTTTCAATATCCATGACATAAATTTGGTCACAGAAGCCGTCGCCATCATGGGATTGAAAAATCAATTTTTTACCGTCTGAGCTAAAATACGCCTCTGCATTTTCGCCACTGAAGGTGAGTTGACGCAGGTTTTTAAAGTGGCGCTCATTGGGGTGCAGATGTTCGTTTGCGCTACCATCTGTTAATTCAGGATTGTTTTGAATTGCTCTGGACCGCATAAGAGCCATGAAACCAATTGCTAGTGCGATGACAATGAGATAATGGTATGATTTTGTTTTGGACAAAGAAATCCCTTACTTAATTATAGGCATAAAAGTTACATTCGTTAATTAAATCATGCCAAAATTTACACTACACATTAATGGAAAAACACATCGGGTAAAAGTTGATGGTGACATGCCTTTACTCTGGGTCCTTCGAGATGTACTAGGATATACTGGCACCAAATATGGATGTGGTCGCGGTTTATGCGGAGCCTGCACACTCCATGTAGATGGGGATGCCACGCGCGCCTGTATGACCGCTGTGGATAATGTTGATGGAGCAGAGATCACCACTATTGAAGGACTCTCTACAGATAATTCACACCCTGTTCAAAAAGCATGGATTGCTGAAGAAACACCTCAATGTGGATATTGCCAACCAGGGCAGATAATGACAGCGGCAGCGTTACTAGATCGCAATCCAAATCCTGATGATGAAACTATCAATTCGGCGATGAAAATGAATCTATGTCGATGCGGGTCTTACGATCGGGTACGAAAAGCTATTCATCGGGTATCAAAGGATCAAGAATGAGTCAGCAATTTTCTAGGAGAGAGTTCATCAAAATATCATCTACTGCCAGCGCAGGACTAGCAATTGGTGTTGCTTTACCTTATAAAGAGCGATTAGTAGCTGCGGGCATGGTCAAACAAATTTTTGAACCTAATGTTTGGATTAATATTCATCCTAATAATACTATAACAATAAAAGCAGCTAAATCAGATATGGGTCAGCATATCCGCACATCCTTGCCCATGATAGTAGCTGAAGAATTAGAAGCAGATTGGGACTTGGTAAAAGTATCCCAAGCTGATACTCACCCAGATAAATATGGTAGCCAAAGTACTGGTGGTAGCGGATCAATCCGGCGATCATTTAAACGTTTAAGATTAGCAGGTGCTACAGCCCGAGATATGCTGATTCAAGCGGCAGCAGAGACATGGAACGTACCATTTAATGAATGTAAAGCAGAAAAGGGAAAAGTATTTCACAAACGTTCAAATAAATCCATAACATTTGGTGAATTGGCTGAAGCGGCTTCAAAAATATCACCGCCCAGTGATCCACCTTTAAAAGATCCTAAAGATTTCAAATTGATTGGCAGATCATTACCTGGACTGGATACAGGGGCCCGCGTAAATGGCTCAGCAAAATTTGGTATGGACATCCAAGTGCCCAATATGTTCTATGCTACAATTCTGCGATGCCCAACCTTTGGCGGTAAAGTGAGATCGTTTGATGCAAAACAAGCTAAAAAAGTGAATGGTGTTACTGATGTCTTTGAAATTGATGAGGGCGTGGTCGTGGTAGGAAAGCATACTTGGGCGGCGGTGAAAGGACAGCGCGCCTTAACAGTCAAATGGGATCATGGAGATTTTGCAGAATGGGATTCTCATAAGATTAAAAATATGATGGAAAAGAAAGGGGAAAATGAGGGGACTTTAGCCCGACAAGAGGGAGACCTTACTAGTATTGATAAAAGCAGATTAATAAAAGCACAGTATAAAGTACCCTTTACCCATCATGCAACCATGGAGCCTATGAACTGCGTAGCTTATGTTAAAAAAGATTCCTGTGAAATCTGGGCTCCCACGCAGGCACCCCAAGAGGTCCAGTCTACAGCGGCGGATTTTTTGGATATACCCATTAAAGATGTAACCGTTAATGTAACATTATTGGGCGGTGGGTTTGGTCGACGGTTTTGGACTGATTTTGTTTCAGATGCTCTACAAGTATCTCAAAAGATTAAAAAACCGGTAAAATTGGTATGGACACGAGAAGAAGATATTGCTCACGATTTTTTCCGTCCTACGAGTATTCACAAATTAGAAGGATCCGTTAATGGAGATAAAGCAGAATCTTGGAATCATCGTGTTATTGCTCCCTCGATTTCAGGGCAAATAGCACCCGAACGCTTCAAGGATGGTCGTCTAGATCGTAGTGCGGTTAATGGTGCAAGTAATCTGCCTTATGCCTTCCCGAATCTTAGGGTAGATTATGTGATGAGCAATACCCAAGTCCCAGTGGGCTGGTGGCGTTCGGTTTATAACTCTCAGAACGCATTTGCTAATGAAGGATTTTTAGATGAACTTGCTTATGTAGCAGGAAAAGATCCTTACAAATTCAGGATGGAATTATTAAAAAAATCTCATCGCCATTCGGGCGTATTAAAATTAGCTGCAGAAAAAGCAAAATGGGGTAAAAAATTAGGCAAAGGAAAGGGAATGGGAATTGCAGTTCATGAATCTTTTGGCTCTTGGGCTGCAATGGTTGCTGAAGTGACAGTGAATAGTGGCGATTTATATATAAATAAAATAACATCAGCAATAGATTGTGGATTGATAGTCCACCCAGATGGAGTTAAAGCTCAGATGGAGAGTGCCATTGTATATGGGCTTACATCAACTCTAAAAGGTGAGATTACCATTGAAAAAGGAGCTGTGGCTCAATCAAACTTTCATGATTTTGAACTATTACGCATTGATGAAATGCCATTAATTGAAGTACATCTTGTCAAGAGTGAAGAACCTCCAGGTGGGGCTGGTGAGCCGGGCCTCCCACCGGTAGCTCCAGCAGTAACCAATGCTATATTTTCTGCAATTGGTAACCGAATTCGGCGGTTGCCAATTAAAAAAGAAGATTTAATTTAGAGTTTAAGGGGTGTAGATATGCCCCTCACAGTATATTTTTAGCACGATATTTTTTAATAGAAGGATTGCCTGCATATTCTCCGTGCATTGTTTCCGGTAGGAGAGCAGCAATATGGCACATCATTTCATCCCCAATCTTTTCCAGCTTTTTTTCTCTATCCTGTTTGTTTGAAGGCAATTTAAACGGTCCCATAGGTTTCCCGAATTGGGCAAATATGGTTGGACGTATACCTCTAAAAATATAATGGAAATAGGGTTGATCAACCCCATGAATGCCCAATGGTATAATGGGCACCTGCTTCAATGTGGATAAATAGACGGCCCCGGGCTTTGGTTTTCTAAGAGATAAGCCAAGGGAGCCTTCTGGAAAAATGGCCAAAATTTCTTCTGCTTTGATATACTGGGTAGCCATTTTAATTGTGGACGGCCCCATCCGTTTTCGATTGACTGGGATGACACCATAGAGCCATAAGGCCCAATAATTAAACCAATCGATAGTTTGGTCACTGCCCATTAAAAAGGCAACAGGGCGCTGAATCGCAAATACTGAAAAGAAAGAATCCACCAAATT
>CAYVNB010000071.1:0-1871 GCA_964452665.1 uncultured bacterium | reverse complement strand
GCAAAAGGGATATGAATAAATTCATTCGGACCATGAGCATTGGAGCCAGGCCCTAACACGCCCGTGATTACAAATTGGGCTTTCGGAAATTTTTCACCCAGCATAGCCATGAAGGGGATGGTGCCCCCCTCACCCATAGCCATGGCCGGTTTTTTATAAAATGTATCGGATGCATTTTGAATAGCGCCATCCAACCAAGAGGCCAGTTTTGGCGCATTCCACCCATTTGCCGGCTCTTCCCATTCTATTGATATAGTTGAATTGTAAGGAGGATTCTCTATCAATATTTTATTCACCGTACCCATGGCTTCATGACAATCCATATCAGGGGGGAGGCGGAATGATAACTTTACCGCTGTATAGGGACGCAAGACATTACCCCCATCTTTCATAGCCGGAATGCCATCCATGCCCACAATAGAAAGGGTTGGCTTCCATGTACGGCGCAACACGCCTTCCACTGGATCTCCTGTTGATGCTTCCATATCTTTAAACCAGGGAAATGCTTCTATTTCACCACCCAAGGCATCCACCATTTTTTCTACTTCTGCAATGCGGTGATCGGGGATATTGGTGTGTAAGTCAGATACAGTAATTTCGCCGGTCATCTCATCTTCAATCCTGGATATAAGTTGACGTAGGACCCGAAATGAAGATGGAACCAATCCACTTGCACTGCCGGAATGGACCCCTTCTGTCAGTACATCCGCACGAAGTTCGCAAGCAATCATACCGCGGAGTGAAACGGTAGTCCAGAATTGTTCATAATTCCCCGCACCGGAGTCGAGGCAAACGACCAAATCCACATTGCCAATAATAGCAGCATATTCATCAATATAATAGGGGAGGTCCGGCGAACCGCTTTCTTCACAGAACTCGATCAGGATGACAATCCGGGGTAGGGCAACGCCTTGATCCTTGAGTGCGTTTACAATCCCAAGAGATGCAAACATCGCATAGCCATCATCAGCGCCACCACGGCCATAGAGTTTGTCGTCTTTCATCACCGGATCCCATGGGCCATAACCTTCATGCCAACCTTCCATTTCTGGTTGTTTATCCAAATGACCGTACATAAGGATATTTCCGTTTCGATCACCAGGGATTTCAATCATAATTAAAGGTGTTCTGCCAGGTAATCGTTTTACATGGAGGGTACTCCCCTCAGGTTTATGATTTTCAGCCCATGCTGTTGCCAAATCAAGGGCACGATCCATGTGGCCTGTTTGTTCCCAATCGGGGGCAAAGGCAGGGGACTTATTTGGAATTTTAATATATTCAGTCAGGGTGGGAATGATTTCATTATCCCAAAATTGATTCAAATCGTTTTGTAGTTTTTCTGGATTCATCAGTTCTAATTAATTGAGTAAAAAATTGATAGAAATTTTACTATGGCAAATACGAAAGGGAAATAAAAAAAGGCCCCGGAAATCCCAAGGCCTTTTTAATCTATTGATTTGGATGAATGATTAGAACGGCAAATCGTCCTCATCATCAACAGCATCAACAGCATCAACGGGCGTAGCCCGCCCACCATTGTTATCCATTTTGCGGCCAAGCATGGTGAATATATCGCAGACCACTTCTGTGGTATAGCGTTTTACACCATCTTTATCTTCCCAGTTGCGGGTCTGGAGTTTTCCCTCCAGATAAACCAGCTGGCCTTTTTTCAAAAGTTCACCAGACATTTCCGCAGATTTCCCAAACATAACACAACGGTGCCATTCGGTTTTATCCTGAAGTTCACCATTAGAATCACGCCAGGATTCATTGGTTGCTATATTAAAGTTGGCTACGGCAGCACCGGACGGCGTGAACCGTGTTTCCGGGTCGCCACCCAGGTGTCCAACCAACACCACTTTATTTACACT
>CAYVNB010000070.1:0-5571 GCA_964452665.1 uncultured bacterium | reverse complement strand
ACATCAGCAAAATCCAGGTTAATCAACCCGTGGACATTAATAAGGTCTGAAATACCTTTAGATGCATGGTGTAGAATAGAATCTGCCAGTTTAAAGGCTTCGACCACAGTAGTGCTTTTATCCACAATGGACATGAGTTTTTGGTTTGGAATATTAATGACCGTATCGCAGGCTTTACGTAATTCAGTTACACCGGCCAGCCCACGGTTCATCCGTTTGGGACCTTCAAAATTAAATGGAAGTGTGACAATCCCAACGGTCAAAATACCCATTTCTCTGGCCATTTGCGCGACCACAGGTGCCGCACCGGTTCCGGTGCCACCACCCATGCCCGCCGTAATAAATACCATATCCGATCCTTCAAGCATGGATTTTACTACTTCCTGATCCGCTTCCATGGCATCTTTGCCGATCTCAGAGTGGGCACCAGCTCCTAATCCTTTGGTGAGGTTTTTACCAATTTGGATTTTGTTCTCTGCTGCGTTGTTATCCAGATCCTGTGCGTCAGTATTAATAACGATAAAATCGACGCCGCTCATCCCGGCCTGGATCATGCGATTTACCGCATTTCCGCCGGCTCCACCAACGCCAATCATTTTCAGATTTGCTTTTTGTTCAGCTAAACTATCGAACTCAAATAGCATAATGAGTCTCCTTTTCTTGATTCCTTGGTATGTGTAATGATTCTTTCCTTAAAAGAATTCTTTCATCAGTTTTTTCACTTTATCCAATGTCCCTTTTAGAGATTCCACTGGTTTAAATTTATTTATATTTTCTCCGAAGTTTTTCCACTGAGCAAGGCCTATGACACTTGCATAGGATGGTCCAGATGCCACATCAATGGCGCCACTCACATTATTGGGTTTTCCGACCCGTACGGGCATATTGATGGTTTCTTGAGCCAATCCTGATAGATTCTTTAACTCAGACCCACCGCCAGTGATTACCATTCCATAAGTCAATTTTTCTTTAATATCGGCTCTAGACATTTCCTGCATGACTAATTGTAATATTTCGACCATCCGTGCCTCTACATAACGGGATAGTTCATGCTCTGAAACTTTCCGTTTCAATCCGCCGTTTTGGGCTGGGAGTTCAAAATCCAAATCTGGAGAAGACATAGACGCTTTGGCCGATCCATAGGTCTTTTTAATTTTTTCAGCTTCATCAATACCCACTTGCAGCATGACGGCAATATCATTGGTGATACTGGCTGCCCCGATGCCCAATGTGGCTGTGTGACGAATACCACCATCGAAATAGACAACAATATCTGTAGTGGTGGCCCCAATATCTACACAGGCAACACCTAAATCCTTTTCATCTTCTACAAGAGTTGCCACACTGGAGGCGAGTCCTTGGTAAACAATACCATCCACTGTAACACCCAATTCTTCAGCGCAGCTAGCCAGGTTGGTTGCTGCTGTGGTGGCCACTGTAATCAAATGTACACGTGCTTCTAACCGACGGCCGGTTAATCCCACAGGATCTTTTATTGAATCCATGGTGTCGATCACGAACTCCTGGGGAAGTATATGGAGGATATCTCGATCCACCGGGAGGGATATGGCCTTGGCCAATTCTAATACACTGCTTACATCACCATCAGAAATTTCATGTTGTACGGGAATATTGGGTCCATTATTACCACCGATTGCAATGGCTCCCTGTGTATTGATCCCGCGAATATGTTCACCTGAGATTCCCAATGAAAGACTTTGAACCGTTATATCTGCCATTAACTGGGCTTCCTGTAGGGCGTGGTCCATTTCTTCAATAAGTTGATCCCGATGGGTAATGGATCCTTTTTTGATCCCGGTAGCGGGGGAGTTACCGATACCCAATAATTTCACAGTATCGGCATTGGGATCGATCTCTAAAATAGCGCAACAGATCTTATTGGACCCTACATCCAATCCAGTCTGAATGTACTTATTTCGGTTACGGCTTGGGCGAATCATGTCCACTCCCGCGCTACCAGTTGTTTTTTATAACGCATATCCAGCAACCGAAAATCGGTTAACTGACGTTGTCCTAAAGCTGCATCAAAATTTTTCAAAACGTTCAATTTTGCCATAATATCATTTCTCCCAAGGACGACCCTCGTAGGACGATCCGAAAGAATAATTACATATTCATCATCTTTATTTAAGGTGAGTTCTGAAATATTTTCATATAATTCAGGATAGCCATTTGAAAGCTTATTTAAAATGGACACCGCTTCTTTGACTTTCACTGAAAAAGTTTTTTCACCATGTGGATATAAATCAGTCGATGGATTAAATCCGGATAGAATCGGAATCAATGCTTCATTACTATAAGGATGATTTGGCAATACAACCCCATCACCATCAATCATTAATTTTTCGGATAGGTTGATGATAGCCAATGGATTTCTCTCCACAATATTGATGGTAATTTTATTGGGGAATTGCCGACTTACCTGCGCGGCTTTGACAAATGGATTGTCCTCAATCGATTGGGCAATCTCTCTCAAATTGGCTTGGTAGATCGATCCTTTTTCAAATGAGGTGATGATGGATAGATATGCGGATTTATCGATAATGTGATCTCCAGATATTTTGATATTATTGATAGTAAAGGTTTGTCGGTAGTTTGCCCACTTTACCGCACCAATTAATGTTATGCATAACAGAATGGATAAACCAATTCCAATTATAAATCTCAATGATAATTTTTGTTTTTTCTTTTTACTCATACGTCAAATGTCCCCGGGGTAAAGCCCAACGTTGTTACTTCTAATTCAAGCATAATGCCAAATTGTTCATAGACGGTTTTTCTGGCCAATCGGATTAATGATACAATATCTTTGGCGGTAGCCTGTCCATGGTTCACAAAAAAATTGGCATGGTGTTCTGAAATCTCTGCATCCCCAACTTTAGTGCCTTTGAGACCAGCTTGATCGATGTAAAAGCCTGCAGCTCCCTCTTTGGGATTCTTAAAAACACTCCCGGCTGATCGGAATTTTAAGGGTTGGGTGGCTTTACGTCCTCCACTAGCAACAGCTCGTTTTTCCATAACTGTAGATTCATCACTCTGGATCAATTCAAATTCTGCACTAATCACAATTTCATCAGAAGGGAAGGTTGAATGGCGGTAGCTGAATTCAATTTCTCCAGGTACATATTGCTTTTCCTCGCCAGCCATGGTCATGACAGTGACATGTTTCAAATAATTGGATATTTCGCCCCCAAATGCGCCAGCATTCATGACCAATGCACCGCCCAATGTCCCAGGGACACCAATGAGACTTTCTACACCGGATAAATGGCGCCGAATGCATTCTTTTACCATTTTACCCAGCATCACTCCTGATTCTGCATATACGGTTGCATCAATAATTTTTAGATGTTTAAATGACTTGCCCAGTGTAATGACCAATCCATCAATGCCTTCATCCGCTACCAATAGGTTTGACCCTGAACCCACGAAATACGTGGGCAAATTGTGCTGACGTGCAAATTGCAATATTTGAGCCAAGTCATTCTTGTCCTTTGGCGTAATATATGCTTTTGCCGGACCGCCAATACCATAGGAGGTATGCTGGGCCATGGCCTCTTGTCTGAGCATAGCGCCTTGTACCATGGTGTGTAATGTATTCATGAGATCCACCTTAGGCGGCCGCCTCCTGGCTGTTTATATGGTTGAAATAGGATTGTCCATAACGCCAAATGGTTCCCGCGCCGATGGTAATAACCATATCATTCTCGTTTACAATTTTATCAAGTCCATTCTCAAGATCATCCAAATTTGGGATATAATGGGCATGTTTGTGACCCATTGATCGTGCAGCGTCAAATACCAATTCTCCAGTCACACCTTTGATAGGCTTTTCCCGGGCGGGGTATATATCGGTGACAACCAGGACATCGCTATCCATAAATGCGGCAGCAAATTCTTTATAAAAGGATTGGGTTCGTGAAAAAAGATGGGGTTGAAAAACAGCCACAATACGGCGATCCCAACCATCTCTGGCTGCCTGTAAAGTAGCGGATACTTCAGTGGGATGATGAGCATAATCATCCACAACCATGATGTCTCTTGCCACCCCTTTAAGTTCAAATCGACGGCGGACGCCACCATAACTGCTGATGCCATTTATAATTGTTTTTGCATCTAATCCCATTTCAAAACCGATGGCTGCAGCAGCCAATGAATTCAATACATTATGTTTTCCGGGAACATGAATGGTCACATCGCCATATTTTTGGTTATTTCGGTATAAAGAATAGTTCGTATCCATTTTATTGGATCGAATTTTCTTTGCTCTGATTTCCGCTTGGGAGGATAATCCGTAGGTAATAATAGGTCGTTTCACTTGGGGTAAAATTTTCTGGACACCGGACGAATCCAAACAAGCAATGAGGGCACCATAAAAGGGGACTGAATTGGCAAATTGCGCAAACGAATTATGGAGGTCATCCAAATCATCATAGCAATCCATATGCTCTTTTTCAATATTGGTGATGACCGAAATGGTCGGCTTTAATTGGAGAAAACTTTTATCATATTCATCCGCTTCTACTACGATGAGATCACCGGAGCCCAATTGAGAATTTGTATCCAGATTTTGGACCAATCCACCTACAACCAAAGTCGGATCCAATTTTGCATAAGATAGTAATGCACCCACCATGGACGAGGTGGACGTTTTTCCGTGAGTGCCGCCCACACCAATACTGGTTTGTTTAAGGGCAATCAATTCACCCAACATTTCAGCACGTTTGATGATGGGAATATTCTTTTCTTGGGCCTCCACCAATTCCGGATTGTCCTTCGGTACAGCGCTTGAATAGACCAATACTTCACAATTTGCTATATGTTTTGGATCATGACCTTTGAAAACCGTGGCCCCTTTATTTTTCAAATTTTGGATAATCTTTGAATCGCTTAAATCAGATCCAGTCACCGAAAAATCGAGGTTAATGAGTAATTCGGCTATACCACTCATTCCGATGCCGCCTATACCTACAAAATGTACTTTATTCACCTTGCGAAACATCATGAGATTAATTCCATGGCTTGATTGACGATTGCAGATGTGGCATCCGGCTTACCCATGGATTTACTGGCAGAGGCCATTTCCTCCAATTGAACTGGATTATCCAATAAACTTTGAATCATGGCAGCCAATTTTTCTGGAATCAAATCTTGTTCGTTCACCAATGCGGCTGCACCATGTTTCGCCAAGGCATTTGCATTTTTGGTCTGATGATCAGCTGCTGCTCCGGGAAAGGGTATTAAAATAGATGGCTTGCTGCAAACAGTTAGTTCTGAGCAAGTGATCGCCCCGGATCGACTTAATACCAAATCACTGGCCGCATAGGCATTGGCCATATCATCAATAAAAGGGACAACCTGTGTCATTTTATTTTCATGATGTTTATATGTACCATGAAGAATTTTTCCAGTCTGCCAAATTACTTGGATACTTGCAATAGAAAAATGGGAAATCATTTTATCCATAGCCTGATTCAACGCCAATGAACCCTGACTGCCGCCAAATAGGAATAATGTTTTTTTACTTTCATCGAATCCATATTGAGATAG
>CAYVNB010000069.1:0-5576 GCA_964452665.1 uncultured bacterium | reverse complement strand
ATCTATGTCCCTCTTACCCTACATGTGTTGCCTCAATTGGTAACCAAAATATATCTAAGTGTCATTTCCCCGATATATATGAAATAACTCCTGCTGAACCCGTGCCCGGTCAAATGGTTACATTGACCGGGATCAACTTTGGATCGCCCTTTCATGCCACCACGGTTGATTATTATCAGGATGAAACTATGACAGAGGGGTTTCTTTTTAAGGAGCCATCCCTTGAAACAGAACTTTTTGTCCGAATACCCTCCGATATAAATACGGGTATTTGTACAACCAGAGTAGAAGTCATGGGAGACAGCCTCCTCACCAGTTGGCCATTTACATTCACTCTGAAATCAATTCCTGATGCACCCATTACAAGAAAAGTTTATAAAAATTTAGGAAGTGGCTGGACAGCAGTAAATACGATTACGGCTGAAGATACAATCCTTGTTTCTGCTTATGGGATTGACACAAAGGATTGGTCTGTATTTTTATCCAAAGACGGTAAAACACTCCAGGGGACTAGTCTCGGCACAGAAACCGATTCACTGTATGGGATTGCCCCTAAGGTCATTGTCCCCACCGGATTGGGTACAGGAAAAGTCAATATAACAATGTTCACAGAAGTTAATGGATTAGAAAGCAAATCGAGTGATACGTTGGTCGTCAATTATATGGATAATTATGTTTTCGTAAATAGTACCAATATTGGAGGTCCTTGGCTGGGGACAGAAGAGAGTCCGTTTAATGAGATCCAAGCGGGAATCAATGCTGTGAGTAAACGTGGAACTGTCCTGGTTTTAAACGGAACATATAAAGAAAATATCAATTTTATCGGTAAGGGAATTAAACTGGGATCTTTATATATGACCACGGGGGATTCAAGTCATATATATTCGACAATCATTGACGGAAACAAAAACGGTAGTGTTGTATCATTCGTGAATAACGAGGATACCTCAGCCGTTTTAACCGGTTTCACAATCCAAAATGGTTCCGGTACCCTTATCAATGATTCCCAAACCCTTGGGGGCGGTATATATTGTAATGGAGCTAGTCCAATATTAAAAAATCTTATTATTAATAATAATACAGCTACGGATTGGGGTGGCGGGTTATACTGCTGGATTTCTGCGCCGCAGTTGACTAATGTATTGATGGTAAAAAATTCGGCTATTTATGGAGGAGGTGCATACATGGGTCAAGAGGGGGGAGGAGCTAAATTTACCCATGTAACAATTGCGGATAATTCAGGTGCTTATGGCGGCGGTTTATACTTGGATCTTTTCGATGGTCAATCCACAAATAAACCCGCCATCGTTAACTCAATTATTTGGAATAATACGCCTCAGCAAATATATTTCTCTGGTGAGAATAATCCTTGGGGAATTGATATCACTTATTCCATTTTAGAAGGGGGGCGTGATTCCATCAAAACCAATGATAATGCGACTGTGAGTTGGGGGGTTGGTAACCTTATTGATTCCCCGCTCCTGATGGATAATTATCATTTGGATCCATACTCACCAGCTATTGGTGCTGGACTAGAAATTAATGGTCTAATCACAGATCTTAATGGTGACCCCAGGCCCAATCCAGAGGGGTCATTACCGGATATGGGGGCATATGAAAGTATACGTGCTTTGAGATTATTACGGACAACAGCGATATTGGATGGCTTGGATAAAACGGATATAGTTCTATCTAATGACTCCACATCTTTATCCGCACATTGGAAAAAATTTGAAAACAATAGTTTGGTTAACTATGAAATAGCCGTTGGAACATTTGATGAGAATAATATAAAAGATTGGCAAACTATTGGAAATGATACTAGCGTTACTATTTCAGGGCTGAACCTGATTCATGACTCGACTTATTTTTTCCACGTTAGAGGCTTTGATGACTTTGGGCGAGAATCATTAATTATCTCATCCAATGGAGTATTAATCGATATTCTCGCACCATCTGTTATTTCTGCATCCGAAGAATGGGTAGGTGTTAATCCAATTTTAGGCAGTCTTAATTTAGAATTGATATTATCTGAACCCGTGATTGCAGGCGAATTTAATTTGAGTTCAAACCTTGATGAAGAATATAAAATCGATTATAAGTTGGTGGATAAAAATAAATTTGAAGTTGCCATATTTGGTCCTTTTAAAGGAAGGGACCAAATTGCTATTAATCTGAATGGCCTAAAGGATAGAGCTGGAACGATTGCCCATGATACACTGTTTAATTTTACCGTTAGCGATCTTGGTGATTATAATTTAGATGGACTTATTGATGCTTACGATGTATCGACCCTTATAACGGGTTGGAAAAATAACAACTATGAATATGAACTGGGTCCTACCACTGGTTCCATTCCTTATTTAAAACCAGTTGCAGATGGAAAATTTGATATTTATGATGCGGCTGCCTTAACTCGAATGTGGCATTGGAATCTAAATCAGAGCGATGAAACTAGGGAAATATTCTATTCGAGCGAAGGTAAAGATTTAGCCTATTTGAATGAAAATAGCAGTTTGCAAATTGAAGTTAATAGAGATATTAATGCCGTTGAATTATTTATAGATTATCCTCATGAACATATAAAACTGTTAACATTAGAAGAGGGCGATGTAGATAAAGAAATTATGCTCAGCCATCTTGATAGCCTAAATGGAAAATATTTTATCACTTTAGGCTACCTTGAACAACAGTCTCGGTTTATAAATTTGCCCTATGTTATTCATGGCGATGACCATGTGCCAATTCAAGCCACTTATAGAATGTTTAACTCAAGCGGTAAGTTGATCAAACAAGGCACGAAAGATATCAGTTTAAAACCAATTCCCAAAGCATTCGCATTACAACAAAACTATCCAAACCCGTTTAATCCGGTAACCACGATTAATTTTGATTTGCCTGAAGAAACCGCTGTAAAGTTAGTGATCTATGATTTATTAGGTAGAGAGGTGGCCACGCTCATTGATGGCGTTATGCCTGCAGGATATCAATCCATTATTTGGAATACCAAAAGCATTTCGGGGATTCCCGTTGCGGCCGGGGTATATTTTTACCAGGCACGGGCAGGCAATTTTGTTGATACAAAGAAGATGGTCATTTTGAAGTAAATCTAAATTATAATTCCAACACCATCAGCGATACCTCTTTTTTGCCACCTTCAGATAATTGGGTATCCACCTGTTTAAACCCATATCCTCGATGGAATGCCATCGATCCTTCATTGGGTGGAAAGATATTCACTTCACAAGTGATAATGGGCGAATGATTTTTGGAGAAATTTATAAGATCATTATAAAATGCCTTTCCAAGCCCCAAACCTTGATAACTTGGACTAATCACAATACGATCCACATAAACGAATGATGGAAAATTTGCCTCAAAATATTTATAATTCACGCTATGGTAATCCCGATCTGGACAGAGGGCGATTAAGTACCCGATTAGATTATCTTTGATGAACATGGATCTAAAATAATCGGAAATAACTAAAAAATGTTGAAAATCTTCCATCAAGATGCTGCTTACAGCCGGAAGAGCCATTTCATTCATCTCTCTGATTTGTTTTAAATCTGATGAAACTGTGGGGGATATACGATAATCCATGAAAGAAAATAAGGTATAATTGTATTCGCTTTCTTTATTGATTTACAGAAGTAAAGTGAGTTAGTTTCCCAAGCTTTTATTGAGCCGAAAATTTATGTTTAATCAGCTGACAGACCGGTTCGAATCTATTTTCCGAAACCTTCGTGGTTTGGGAAAGATCACCGACTCCAATATTCAGCAGACATCTCGAGAGATTCGTCGCGTCCTTTTGGAGGCAGATGTGAACTTCGAGGTGGCGAAAAATTTGGTGGGTCGGGTAAAAGATCGTGCCGAAGGGACGAAGGTTCTGAAATCGGTTAAGCCGGGCGAACAATTTATCAAGATTATTCATGATGAATTGGTAACGCTTTTAGGAAAAGATGCCAAGCCGCTTGAACTCGGCTCAAAGAAACCGGCCGTTATTTTAATGGCAGGCCTCCAAGGTGGAGGTAAAACCACCACTTGCGGAAAGCTGGCTTATTTGTTAAAGAAACAGAAAAAGTCGGTAATGATGGCTGCAGCGGATGTTTATCGTCCAGCAGCAATCGAGCAATTGGTCCAAGTGGGGCAGTCCGTTGGTGTGCCAGTGTATAAGCAAGATGCCGGAGATCCGGTAGCTATTTGTCAAAGTGCAGTTGAAGAAGCAAAAGCATCGAAAACCGATGTGGTAATTTTAGACACGGCTGGTCGCCTCCATGTGGATGGAGAAATGATGACCGAGGTGCAGGAGATTGCTGAAGCGGTTTCTCCTGATGAAATTCTCTTTGTCGCAGATGGAATGACAGGACAGGATGCGGTGAATTCCGCCGAATCCTTTTCCGCCGCCTTGCCGCTCACGGGAACGATTCTGACCAAGTTGGATGGAGATGCCCGGGGTGGTGCAGCCGTGAGTATCACAGCCGTAACGGAAGTGCCGATAAAATTCATCGGTGTATCTGAAAAAACAGATGGTCTCGAGCCATTTGATCCGAAACGGATCGTGGACCGAATTCTGGGAATGGGTGATGTGGTGTCTCTGGTTGAAAAAGCCCAAAGTATTGTGGATGAGGATCAGGCAAAAGTTCTTGAAGAAAAGCTGAAGAAAGCCACTTTTGATCTGGATGATTTTAAAGAACAGCTCAAACAGCTTAAGCAAATGGGTCCATTGAATCAAATAATGGGCATGATGCCAGGAATGAATCGTAAGGTTCTGAAAGGCATCGACCTAGATGATCGTCAATTGGTATGGACAGAAGCTATAATCAGTTCCATGACGTCATCAGAACGAAAAGACCCAAATATTATTGATGGATCTCGCCGAACACGAATTTCAAAAGGATCGGGACGGCCGGTTCAGGAAATTAACCAGCTTTTAAAGCAATTTGCTCAAATGAGAAATATGATGAAGAAAATGGGCAAAATGAAACTGCCAAAAAATTTGAAAAACCAAATGATGGAATTAAACTAAGGAGAAGAACAAAATTGGCAACGCGAATTAGATTAAAACGAATTGGACGTAGAAACAGACCTTTTTACCGAGTAGTGGTAATGGATTCACGGAATCGCCGTGATGGCGCTGCTATTGAAGAATTGGGATGGTTCAATCCAATTGATGCGAACAAATCATATCATTTAAAAGAAGATCGTTTGATGGAGTGGCTCAAAACAGGCGCACAGCCTTCTGAAGCAGCCCATGGATTAATGAAACGCAGCGGCTTGGCCCATCGGTGGCATTTAACCCAACAGGGGTTGGATGAAAAAACCATCGAAAAAGAAATGAAAAAATGGGCCATGAATCGGGAAGAGACCAAGAAAAAGCGCGCTGAACGTACCGATCAAAAAGTGAAAGAAGCTGAAGCAAAGGCTCAAGCCGAAGCTGAAGTCGCTGCCACGGCCAAAGCTGTAGCAGAAGAGGCCGAAGCACCTGAGGAAGAGGCACCAGCTGAGGAAGAAGTAGCACCTGAGGAAGAAGCACCAGCTGAGGAAGAAGCACCAGCTGAGGAAGAAGCACCAGC
>CAYVNB010000068.1:0-5588 GCA_964452665.1 uncultured bacterium | reverse complement strand
CGGGAAGAAGCCTTAAAACGATTAAAAGTGGTTAAATCCTTTTTGGTTGACCTTTCAACAGTAAAAAGAATTAATAAACCAGAATGGATGATTGTATCCATTCTGCCCGTGATTCCACCGGAATTACGTCCCCTCGTCCCCTTGGATGGCGGTCGTTTTGCTGCGTCAGATCTTAACGATCTCTATCGCCGTATCATTATCCGGAATAACCGTCTAAAACAGTTGATGGAAATCAAAGCACCGGATGTCATTTTACGTAATGAAAAACGAATGCTTCAAGAATCTGTTGATGCTTTGTTTGACAACAGTCGTCGCAAAACAGCGATTCGTAGTGGCACAAGACGTCCATTAAAATCAATTTCAGATATGATTCGGGGTAAAACCGGTCGATTCCGTCAGAATCTTTTGGGTAAACGTGTTGACTATTCTGGTCGCTCCGTGATTGTTGTGGGCCCGGAATTGCAGCTACATGAATGTGGTCTACCAAAAAATATGGCTTTGGAATTATTTAAACCGCATATGATTAACGAATTGATGGCCCGTGGTTATGCTCAAACACCGCGGAGTGCCAAGCTCATGATTGAAGATAAGGATCCCATTGTTTATAAGGTCCTTGAATATGTAGTACAGGATCACCCCGTCCTTTTGAATCGTGCACCCACGCTGCACCGTTTAGGCATTCAGGCATTCCAGCCTGTATTGGTGGATGGAAAAGCACTTCGAATTCATCCATTGGTATGTTCTGCGTTTAATGCGGACTTCGATGGTGACCAAATGGCAGTCCATGTACCCTTATCCCTCGCTGCGCAAATGGAAGCCCGTGTCTTAATGCTTTCCAGTCACAATATTCTTCACCCTGCGAATGGTAAGCCGTTGGCATTGCCTTCTCAGGATATGGTGTTGGGAACTTATTACCTCACTCGGAAACGTGAGGGGGCCAAAGGTGAAGGAAAGAACTTTGGTTCATTTAATGAAGTATTGTTGGCTTATGAAAATAAAGCTGTAGATGTAAATGCAATTATCAATGTCCGTCATAATGGTCAATGGTATAAAGATACTACCGTTGGCCGCGTCATCATTAATGCAATTCTCCCAGAGGAGATGGATTATGTCGATGATATGGTTGACAAAAAACGGTTAAGTAAACTGGTCAATGAAATCTACCTCGTTGCTGGAAATCAAAAGACCGTTATTTTCCTTGATAAATTAAAAAATATTGGATTTGATGCGGCAACACGGGCCGGTATTTCAATTGCGGTCAGTGACATATTGATTCCTGAGTCAAAGGACGAAATTATTGAATCGGCTCAAAAAGAAGTAGATGGAATCCAGAATAAATTTAAAAGACACGTTCTGACTGACGGTGAGCGATACAACAAAGTGATTGATGTTTGGACTCATGCGACAAATAACGTTGCGGCAACCATGATGGAAGGCATGCAGTCTAATGACCAAGGGTTTAACCCGGTCTATATGATGGCTGACTCCGGTGCACGTGGTTCACAGGATCAGATTAAACAGTTGGCTGGTATGCGCGGATTGATGGCTAAACCAAAAAAAGCCATGACAGGGGGTAAAGGTGAGATTATCGAATCGCCCATTACTTCCAACTTTAAAGAAGGTCTGTCTGTTCAGGAGTACTTTATCTCTACTCATGGTGCTCGTAAAGGTTTGGCTGATACGGCATTGAAGACGGCTGACGCAGGATATCTAACCCGTCGTTTGGTAGACGTTGCGCAGGATGTGGTAATATCTGAAAACGATTGTGGTACCATTAATGGTATTCTCGCAGATGACCTGAAAGAAGGGGAAGACATTATTGAACCACTCTCAGAGCGAGTCTTGGGTCGAACCGTGCTAGAAGACTTTATTGAAGATGGTAAATTGAAAATCAAATCTGGTATGTTGATTAGAGATGATGAAGCAAAAATCGTTTCCGACAGTAATATTGAATCACTTCGTATCCGTTCTGTATTGACTTGCGAATCGCTTCGTGGTGTCTGTGCAAAATGTTATGGATGGAACCCATCCAACCATAAGATCGTGGATCTGGGTACATCTGTAGGTATTCAGGCTGCACAAAGTATTGGTGAGCCAGGTACACAGCTGACACTGCGGACCTTCCATATCGGTGGTACGGCAACCCGGATTATTGAGCAATCTGAAATGAATACGAAACGTGCTGGTGTGGTTAAGTATTCAAAGAATTTAGAAGTGGCTAAAGCGAAAGACGAGTCCGGTATAGCTGTGACACGGTGTATGGTTCGTCATGCAAAAATCTCAATAACCGCTGAAGATGGCCGTGCTCCCACAGAATTCAATATTCCCTATGGTGCAAACTTAAACGTTGGTGACGGTGAAAAGGTTGAAGCAGGTACAATCTTGTTCCAGTGGGATCCCTATACAGATGTGATTCTTGCCCGTCAAACCGGTACTGTAGAGTTGAAAGATTTTATCGAAAACGAAACATATCAGGTAGAAGCCGTTGAGGGCGGTAAAAAACAAATGGTCATTGTTGAATCTAAGGACCGGAATTTGAGCCCCCATGTTGAGATTATTGACAAAGATGGTAAAATTCTGGCTGGCGGTACAATTCTGCCAGTGACAGCAAACCTTGTCGTTCGTCAGGGTTCTGAAGTGAAACGTGGTCAAACATTGGTGAAGATTCCGCGAGCCATTGGTAAATCAAGAGATATTACAGGTGGATTGCCTCGTGTGACTGAATTATTTGAGGCGCGTAAACCATCTGATCCGGCAGTAGTGACTGAAATTGATGGATTAGTCAAATTTGGTGAAACCAAGCGTGGTATACGTAAAATCCAGGTTAAAGGTGTAGATGAAGTGGTTAAAACCTATTCCATTCCTTACGGGAAGCATGTGGTGGTGCATGAAGGAGACCGACTCACTGCAGGTACATCATTGTGCGAAGGTAGTATCTCACCTGCCGATATTTTGAAAATTTTAGGTCCGAATAAAGTTCGCGAATATCTAGTGAATGAAATTCAGGAAGTTTACCGTTTGCAAGGTGTAAAAATAGATGACAAACACATTGAAGTTATTGTACGCCAAATGATGCAGAAGGTGAGCATTGATGAAGTGGGTGATTCCCATTTCTTACCTAAGGACCGTATAAATAGAGCTGAATTCTTTGAAACCAATGAAAAACTCAAGGGAATGGTTGCGGTAACAAGCGTTGGAGATTCTGAGTTAGAAGAAGAAGTATTGGTTGATAAGAAAGAGTATGCAGAAATAAATAGGGCATTAAAAGAGGATGGAAAAACGACGGCGAAGTCGCGCAAAGCGAAACCAGCGACGTTTGAACCATTGCTTATGGGTATTACTCAGGCATCTTTGAATACAGAAAGCTTTATTTCAGCTGCATCTTTCCAAGAGACAACACGTGTACTTACGGATGCATCCACATCTGGGAAAACCGATTATCTCCGTGGATTGAAAGAAAATGTTGCAGTTGGGCGTTTGATCCCAGCGGGATCGGGATCACCTCACTTGAAAAATATTTATGTTTCAGATCCTGATTTATCACAGAATGATGAATCGGAAATGACTGAAACAGAAATTGCGCCCGAAGTAGTATAAAGAATCGACACCGACTTAAAAAGCAATTGATATTCGGTTAAAAACAATCGTAATTTTATAAGCTTTTATGGAAATGAAATGCCGACGATAAACCAATTAATTCGCCATGGAAGAAAGCGGGTGAAGAAGAAAAATGCTACACCTGCTTTAAAAGGCAATCCGCAAAAACGTGGAGTGTGTACTAGAGTGTATACAACTACCCCTAAAAAACCGAACTCAGCACTGCGAAAAGTGGCCCGTGTTCGCTTGACAAATGGAATTGAAGTTGCTGCTTACATTCCTGGTGAAGGGCATAATTTACAGGAACACGCTATCGTTTTGATTGAAGGCGGACGTGTAAAGGATTTGCCTGGCGTTCGATACCACATCGTTCGCGGTACATTAGATACTGCTGGTGTTTCTGATAGAAAAACAAGCCGATCCCGTTACGGTGCCAAACGGCCAAAAGCATAATTATGAGAAGAAGAAGACCAGAAAAAAGAGAAATTTTACCTGATCCTATTTATGGGGATCTGGAAGTGGCCAAATTTATGAATTACCTGATGCTCAATGGAAAAAAAGGTGTGTCTGAACATATTTTTTATGGTGCAATGGATACAGTGAAATCCCGTACAAAGAATGATGGTGTTGAGATTTTTAAATTGGCAGTAAAAAATGCGGCTCCAATGCTGGAGGTCAAGTCTCGCAGAATTGGTGGTGCAAACTATCAAGTGCCGATTGAAGTCCCGAAGCATCGTCAGTTCTTTTTAGCCGCCCATTGGATCATCAATTCAGCCAGAAGTCGTTCTGGGCGTTCCATGGCAGATCGACTGGCAGCAGAATTGATTTCGGCTGCAAATAACGAAGGTGGGGCTATCAAGAAAAAAGAAGATACCCATCGTATGGCGGAAGCTAACCGCGCATTTGCTCATTTTAGATAAGATATATTTCCATGAAGAAAATTTCATTAGATAATGTTCGTAACATTGGTATAATGGCACATATTGATGCCGGTAAAACTACGTTGACCGAACGTATACTTTATTATACGGGTCGTACACATAAAATTGGTGAGGTCCACGATGGTGGTGCGACCATGGATTGGATGGAGCAGGAAAAAGAGCGTGGTATTACTATTACATCAGCAGCGACCACAGCAATTTGGGATGATCACCGTATCAACATTATCGATACGCCAGGACATGTTGATTTTACTGTTGAAGTAGAGCGATCTCTACGTGTATTGGATGGATCCTGTGCAGTATTCTGTGCAGTTGGTGGCGTTGAACCTCAAAGTGAAACTGTATGGCGTCAAGCCGATAAATATGGTGTACCGCGAGTCGCATTTGTCAATAAGATGGATCGTACCGGTGCAGATTTTTATCATGTATTAGAAATGATTAAAGAGCGTTTGGGCGCCAATCCATTGCCCATTGTCCTTCCGATTGGTGCCGGTGATATTTTTACCGGTATTATTGATCTGTTGACCATGAAAGCCATTCTTTATAATGAATCTTCTTTAGGTGCGCATTTTGAAGTAGGCGAAGTGCCAAATGATATGAAAGAAGAAGCAGAAAAATGGCGTCATCATTTGATTGAAGAAACTGCCAGTTATGATGAGCATCTGCTTGAGAAATATTTAGCTGAAGAAGAAATTACGGTTGATGAATTAAAAGCAGCGATCCGTAAAGGATGTCTGGATAATACTTTTGTGCCTACACTATGTGGTTCTGCATTCAAAAACAAAGGTGTGCAGCGATTATTGGATGCCGTGAATGACTTTTTACCATCTCCCTTAGATATTGGTGCTATCAATGGATATGATCCAAATGATTCGGATATTGTAATGTCCCGCAAGCCCAGTGAGGATGAACCGTTTAGTGCATTGGCATTTAAAGTGATGACCGATCCTTACGTGGGTAAATTAACATTTATGCGCGTCTATTCTGGTCTATTGAATGCCGGTTCTTACGTATCGAACCCTAATACAGGAAAGCGTGAAAGAATTAGCC
>CAYVNB010000067.1:0-5705 GCA_964452665.1 uncultured bacterium | reverse complement strand
TCTGTCCAAGGTGGGGGAAAATGGGATATAGCTAAAAAACACGGACCCACAAGAAATTTATCCTTTACCACATCCGAAGGAACTTGGATCAGTTTAGATGTATCCCCCGATGGAAGAAAAATAATTTTTGATCTTTTGGGTGATCTTTACACAATGCCTGTGAAGGGCGGTGTAGCAACTCCTCTAACCAGTGGCCCTGCTTGGGATATTCAACCTACCTTCAGCCCCGATGGTCAATATATTGCATTTACTTCGGATCGCTCTGGTGGAGATAATATTTGGATTATGAATCAAGATGGCTCTGACCCTCATCAGCTATCAAAGGAAAAGTTTCGGCTTCTTAATAATCCAGTCTTTACGGCAGATGGACAATATATCATTGCCCGAAAACATTTTGTGAATACCCGTTCTTTAGGGGCTGGTGAAATGTGGCGGTACCATATCAGTGGTGGAAGCGGTATTAATGTAAATGATCGTCGAAGCTGGCAACATGATGCAGGCGAACCAGATGTAAGTCTTGACGGTCGATACCTTTATTATTCTCAAGATGTGAGCCCGGGCAAAACCTATCAATATAACCGTAACCCTTACGGCACGATTTATGCCATTCATCGGATTGACTTTGAAACAGGCGCAAAAACGACGGTCACGGCCGGCCCCGGTGGCGCAGCTACACCCCAGGTTTCCCCCAATGGAAAACACATGGCTTTCGTCCGCAGGGTTGGGCTCAAGACTGCCCTTTTTGTTAAAAACCTTACAACAGGTAATGAGCGAAAGCTTTATGACAATCTCAATCGAGACGCTCAGGAAACTTGGGCCATTTTTGGTATACATCCCGGTTTTAGCTGGACACCGAATGGAAAAAATATTATTATCACCGCTAAAGGCAGCTTCTGGAATGTGACTGTATCCAATGGGAATGTAAAAGAAATTCCTTTTACAGCTGAAGTGAATATGGATATCACCAAACCCTATGCCATGAAAAATGAAGTGGGCGGTGATGATTTCAAGGTTAATGCCCTTCGCCACACTCGCGTTAGCCCCGATGGTAAGAGAGTTGTATTCAATGCCCTAGGCAAACTCTACGTAGTCAATGTGGATGGCTCAAATAGAAAACGACTCACCAAACAGCACAATGGGTTGGAGTACACACCGGCTTGGTCTCCCGATGGAAAGCAAATCGCTTTCACCACATGGTCCGATAAACAACGTGGACAAATTGCCCTTGTAAGCAGTAACGGTGGTAAACCAAAATTTATGAACGTGGCAAAAGGCCATTACTTTGATCCATCATGGTCATCTGATGGCACCCAACTGGCCTATCGCCGAGGGGGAGGTTCTTGGATTCGTGGCACAGATCATGCATCAGACACAGGCATTTATACCATCAAGGTAAAAGGTGGCAAACCAAAATTAGTGAGTAAGAGCGGTAGTGAACCGCGATTCACCTCTGGAGATTCCCGGGTTCTCCTCATGGGTCGGGAAAAAGGGAACGTTGCCCTCTATAGCGTGGATATGAACGGGCAGGATCGCCGCGTTTTGGCCACATCCAAATATGCCAATCGAATCATTCTCTCCCCCAATGAGGATTGGGTCCTCTTTGATTATCGCTTCCATGTCTATACGGCACCTTTTTCAAAAATGGGTAAAGCCATCAACCTTGGCCCTAAAACAGCCAGTGTTCCCGTGAAACGGTTGACTGCCGGCAGTGGGTTTGAACCCCATTGGTCTAATAATCATTCTGTCCATTGGACCCTTGGATCAGAGCTCTTTACCACTGATATAAAGGATGCGTTTACATTTGTCCCCGGCGCCCCGGACTCCCTTCCTGATCCAAAAGATTCCGGTGTTGATTTGGGCTGGACGGCCAGGTCCCCATCGCCCAAAGGATTGGTGGCCATTACCGGTGCGACCATCATTACTATGGATGGGAATGAAGTCATTGAAAATGGTGTGATCATTGTTGAAAATAACCGTATCAAAAAAGTTGGTAACAGTAAAACGAAAATTCCAAAAGGGGCAAAAATGGTAGATGCTTATGGCAAAACCATCATTCCTGGGCTCATTGATGTTCATGCTCACATGGGACTGGAATGGGACGGTCTTTCATCGGAACAAAATTGGCACTACCTGGCCAATCTTGCTTTTGGTGTGACTACCACCCACGATCCAAGCAGAGATACGGAAATGGTCTTCGCCAATTCCGAACGGCAGAAAGCCGGAAAAATTTTGGCGCCGCGAATCTATTCCACCGGCACCATATTATATGGTGCCGTTACCGGTTTCACAGCAGAAGTAAATGCACTTGAGGATGCGAAGAGGGCCCTGAGACGAATCAAGGCTTTCGGTGGATTTTCAGTAAAATCCTATAACCAACCCCGACGGGAACAACGTCAGCAAATTTTGAAAGCTGCCAGAGAATTAGACATGCTGGTTTATCCAGAAGGGGGCTCCACCCTTCAGCATAACTTAAATATGCTGGTTGACGGCCATACAGGGATTGAACATTCCATCCCTGTTTCCCCACTATATAAAGATGTCCTCACCCTTTATGGCAAAAGTGGTGTGGGCTATACCCCAACACTCGTGGTTAGCTATGGAGGTTTATGGGGCGAGAATTACTGGTATTCAAAAATGAAGATATTTGAACATAAGCATCTCCAGGGATTTTTCCCTCAGCCGTTATTAGATCAGAGACGGAGGCGGATGAAAGTAGAAGAAGACGATTGGAATCACATTGAAAATGCAAAAGCTGCCAAGGCCTTATCTGATGCAGGTGTAAAAGTGAATAACGGTGCCCACGGCCAGCTAGAAGGTTTGGGTGTTCATTGGGAGATGTGGATGCTTGCCCAAGGCGGGATGAGTCCTATAGAAGCCCTTCGATCTTCCACCATGAATGGCGCGGAATATCTAGGAATGGGCGATGATCTCGGCAGTCTACAAGCAGGTAAGTTGGCAGATCTAGTCATCCTTGGGAAGAACCCATTGGACGGTATTGAAAATTCTGATTCGGTGGAAATGGTAATGATCAATGGCCGTCTCTATGATGCGCCCACCATGAATGAAGTAATTACGGGGAAGACAAAACGCCTGCCCCATTGGTGGGAAAAATAAAAGTTATTTAAATTGAGGGGAATTGAAGGAGGAAAAATGAAAAGGATTAATTCTTTCATTATCATCGGTTTGGTTGCCGTAACGTCTTTGCTGGGCCAAATTGAATTATTGGACCGTCGATTTGAATTCACGCCGGGGATCCGATATGACCGGTCCATTTCATCGCCGAAAGATTATCTTGGTTATGAATTGGGTACAGAATATACCCTTTATTCAGATGTATTAAGTTATTTAAGAACCTTGGGTAAAGAATCGGATCGCGTTTCCATTCATCCTTATGGCAAAACCCATGAAGGGCGTGATTTGGAATACTTGGTGATCACGGGCGGAAAAAATCGAAATCGATTGGATGATATTCAAAAGAATAATCAGCGCCTGGCCGATCCTCGGAGTATTAATCCTGCTGTGGCAAAGAAGATTATTCGGGAAAACCCAGGCATCTACTGGCTCAGTTATAATGTCCATGGCAATGAGGCATCCAGTACTGAGGCGGTCATGCAGGTCGCCTACCGGTTGGCCGCAGGTCGAGATAAAGAGACCAAAACGATTTTGGATAATTCCGTTGTGATCCTGGTCCCCTGCATCAATCCAGATGGGCGGGATCGGTATGTGTATTGGTATAAATCGGCACAGAGCTATGTGACCAACACAGATCAATTTGATTATGAACATGATGAACCATGGCCCGGTGGACGAACCAATCATTATTGGTTCGATCTGAATCGTGATTGGGTTTGGATGGTCCACCCTGAATCCAAAGGGCGAATTGCGGCCTATCAAGAATGGCTCCCACAAATTCATGTGGATTATCATGAAATGGGATTCAATAGAAATTATTTTACCATGCCCGGCACAACTCCGCGCAATCTCATGTTACCGGAACCTTACGAAGCTCTATCCGATACCTTTGGACTGGCAAATATTGCTGCCTTTGATAAACATAAAGTCATGTATTACACCCGTGAAGGGTTTGATTTTTTCTATCCCAGCTATGGATCCTCCTATCCCAGCGTAATGGGCTCCATCGGCATGCTGGTGGAACAAGGTGGGCACTCCCGAGGCGGAAGAGCGGTTGAAACAGATGATGGATATATCCTCACCCTTCGCCAGCGAATCTTTGATCATTATGAGACTTCCTTCGCTACCCTATCAGCAGCGGTCCGAAATCGTGAAACCTTGAATCAATATTTTCACAATGCTTTTCAGCAGAAAACCAATACAGGGAAATCCGCAGTATATATCCTGCCCGATAATCCTAGTAATCACCTTTATGATGTGGTGAATATGCTTCGGGCCCATGGTGTAGAAGTCCACAAGGCCAATGCAAACTTTACGATTAACAAGGCCCATACTTATGAAACGGGAAAAGAAAAACGGCAGGTATTTAATAAGGGGGATTTTCTAATATATACAGATCAACCCCGACACCTCTTTATTAATACAGTGCTCCAAAGAAAAATGGCTATTGAAGATTCCATCATGTATGATATGGCTACTTGGGCCGCACCTTTAGCATATAATCTAGATGCTTATTGGTCAGAGACCAAACCAAGAGTGAAAACTGGTTTGGTTACAAAAAATCTGACCCATCCAAATGGGGTTACCCAAGTCCGTGATGCCTATGCTTATGTAATTGATTGGGATCAGCGCCATGCCCCAAAAGCATTGGCTCGCCTTTGGGCCAAAGGATATAAAGTGCGTTCGGCTCGCAAAGAATTCAACAATGGAGTGCGCACTTACTCCCGGGGCACATTGGTAATTCTCATGGGGCGAAATACAGTTAAAGCAAAATCTGTTCGGAGTGATATGGACCAAATCGCCAAGGAAGCTGGTGTAAAGATTGATGCGTTTACCACAGGGCGAATGAAAGAAGGTATTGACTTTGGTTCAGGAAACATGGTGCCCTTAAAAAATCCCAAAGTGGGCCTCATGGTGGATACGCCCTTTAATTCTTATACGGCGGGTCAACTCTGGTATTTACTGGATAAGGAAACGGAATTAGGCATTTCCAAACTGAGAATGAGCCGATTGAAAAATTTGGATCTTGATCATTATGATGTCCTTTTATTTCCCGGGACCCGGGGCGTTCTGGATTCATCGCTGGTAAAGAAATTTAAGGGTTGGATTTCTAATGGAGGCACACTCGTGGCCACAGAAGGCAGTGCCGGATTCTTTACGGAGAAATCTGGGATCAATCAGGTAAAAACGGTCAAGCCCCCAAAGCCAGAAAAAGAAAGTATTCCGAGAAGCGCATATACCCGCTATGAAGATCGTTCAGATTCACTTGGGCTCAAGCGTATTCCCGGAACTGCTTTTTACGGAATTATAGATAATTCAAATCCACTGGCGTTTGGACTCCCAAATCGTCTTTATACGTTGAAACAAAGTGTATCGGCACTTATGCCGGACCCTTCACTTCAAACTGTGGGATATTACCATAAGGATGCTGAGCAACTAAAAGTCGCTGGGTATGCATCCATAGAAAATCGAAAACTTTTAGCTGGAAAAACATTCGCCGCTGTTCAGCCTATGGGCCGTGGGAAAATTGTTTATCTGGTGGACAATACACAATACCGCATGTTCTGGGTGGG
>CAYVNB010000066.1:0-5710 GCA_964452665.1 uncultured bacterium | reverse complement strand
CCATCTTTTTCTACTGGCGTCCTCAAAATGAAATTAGATATCAATGAAGCGGATAGTTTAAAACTACGCATCTTGTCAGCATGGGGAGAAAATGGTATTTTATTTGACGGTGCCTGGATCCGCACCGGTAATTATTCAGATACAGAGAGTTCTGCTTTATATGTAGCTGCATCAGGATCTGATTTAAAAGGTGATGGTACTTCGGGCAGTCCGTTTTATACTATTCAAAAAGCTATTAACCATTCAAAAGATGGAGATAGTGTATTAGTTACTGTTGGTATCTATAAAGAAAATATAGATTTTACCGGAAAAAATATTTCGATTATTGGAGCAAATAAAAATAAAACCATTATTGATGGTGATAGTAGTGGCACAGTGGTTTTAATTAATAGTGGAGAAGATTCAACAGCCATTTTTACAGGATTTACAATCAGGAATGGTATTAATACTAGGGGTGGTGGAATGCAGATTAGACAAAAATCCAACCCGGTAATAAAGAATGTCATTGTAACCGCTAATCGAAGTCATTTAGATGGTGGTGGTATTTATGTAAATAATGCCAAGGCAAATATATCCAACGTGATAATAAAAGGAAATAACTCAGATGGTGTTGCTGGAGGTTTTTATGCTGGTGAAGGAGCTGAGGTGACTATTTCCAATTCACAAATTACTAATAATGTTTCAGCAGTTAGAGGAGGTGGAATATGGATGCGTAAGCATACAACTTCCATCAATTTGAAACATACATTAATTTCACACAATTTGTCTAATGAGGGTGGAGGAATTGGTTCTTGGTATGGTTCATCTAATTTAGAAAACATAACTATTTTTGGAAATACCACGACTACCAATCGTGGAAATGCAATCCTTTTGAGAGAGAGCTCAGAAATGGTACTAACAAATTCAATTGTAATGGGTAACGATTCCAATCTTGTTTATTTGGAACATCCGGAATCATCCCTAAGCGCAACATATTCTTTGATTGAAAATGGATGGGTGGGTGAAGGAAATATAGATGTTAATCCGCTTTTCTGTGATCAAGAAAGTAATGATTTTACTTTGTGGGAGAATTCTCCTTGCTTAGGAACCGGAAAAAATGGAGCCAATATGGGAGCGTTCGCAATGGGGTGTGATGTTCTAAAATCATTTGAGTGGATCTCCAGTGCATCTGATACAATAAACATCACAAAAGAAAATCTCAGTGATGTTTATAATTTGCAGTGGAAAGCAAGTAAAAAGCGGTTTGGGAATGTAAGATACAAATTATCTGCGAGTCTGGGTGTTTTCCATTTTGAAGAATTTGCTGAAATAACTGATACTATTTATTCTATCACCTACCAAGATTTTTTAGATAGTACGTTTGCGTACTATAATTCATATGGTAATGCTGTAAATAGTCTAACTTGTAGATTTACTGTCGTTGCAATTGAAGGTCAGGATACAGTAAAAATAACGGGCGATCCTCGAATTGTATATGTCAATCGTTATGATTATTTATCTACTGCGAGTTATAATATTCCAGAGAAGTTTGAACTTTTTAATAATTATCCCAATCCTTTTAACCCAACAACTACATTGCGGTTTGACCTACCTGAAGTGAGTAATGTGCATTTGACGATTTATAATATGTTAGGACAAAAAATTAAGTCGTTCAATATGGAAGGAATATCTGCCGGTTCTCATTCAGTAACTTGGAATGCGAACAATGACCATGGTGATCCCGTGGGCGCAGGGGTTTATTTGTACCAGTTGAGAGCGAAAGATTTTGTAAAGACAAGAAAAATGGTATTACTCAAATAAAATTCCATTATTTCTTTAAATAACTTAAAGGCTCTCGTTTGGGAGCCTTTTTTTTTTAATCTTCTTATGTATTTCTCTTCAATTTACATAGGAATGATTGCTTAATTTAATTATCTAATTCTATGGATAATTCAAGCGTCAAGGTTCGTTTTGCCCCAAGTCCAACAGGTGAGCTTCATTTGGGTGGTGCTCGCACTGCACTCTTTAATTGGTTGTTCGCGAAAAACCAAGGTGGTCAGTTCTATTTACGCATTGAAGACACAGACAGGACAAGGTCCAAAGATGCATATACCGATCAAATTTTAGATGCTTTACGATGGCTGGGGTTAAAATGGGATGAACCACTTGTATACCAATCCAAACGGTTTGACGACTATAAAATCCATGTTGGCAATCTATTAAATACAGGTCATGTTTATCGATGTTTTTGTTCGACTGAAGAACTACAATCAGCTAGGGATAAAGGCCAATATCAATATCCGGGAACTTGTCGAGATCTCAGCAATGATGATGTAAAGCAGCGTCTCAATCAGGGAATTGGTTTTACTTACCGAATTCGTATTCCTCAAGGAGAGACCCATTACCATGATTTGATCTATGGTCCTATTTCCGTCGATCACCAAGAAATGGATGACTTTATAGTTGTTCGATCAGATGGATCACCAACTTACAATTTTACTGCAGTAATTGATGACCACGATATGAATATCACGCATGTCATTCGCGGCGAAGATCATATATCGAACACACCGAAACAGATTTTACTTTATCAGGCATTGGATTTTGATGTGCCCACATTCGCGCATCTGCCGATGATATTAGGGCATGATAAAAAACGACTAAGCAAAAGACATGGAGCACCTGGAGTTCAATCCTACCGTGATGAAGGCTATCTACCGGAAAGTTTAAATAATTATCTAGCACTATTGGGGTGGAACCCCGGGACTGAGGAAGAAATTTTTTCAATGGATCAATTGATCCAAAAGTTTGACCTTATCCAAGTCCAGAAAAAAGGTGCGGTTTGGGATGAGAAAAAACTCCATTGGGTAAGCGGTCAGCATATGATGAAAACCAATACGGATTTTATTTTAGATTCAATTCGACGTATTGCACCAGATTGGGGGAAAGGCAGTGATATATCCAACCTTGTAGCCATTATTGAAATGCTGAAACAACGAGCGAAATCACTCATGGAGTTTATTGATCAATCTCATTATTTCTTTCAAGCACCGGATGACTATGATACATCGGGATTAAAAAGAGGCTGGCCCGATACAAATGTGAATAATCGGGTTGAAGAAATCCAGTCTGTATTAATGGATATTTCTGTGTGGCGAAAAGAAGAAATTGAAACGGCACTAAAGGCCCATGCGGAATCACATGAGTTAAGCATGGGAAAAATTATTATGCCCACACGACTGGCTGTCAGCGGTGGACTCAATGGACCAAGTATATTTGAAATATTAGCTTTATTGGGTAAGGAAAACACGTTAAATCGAATACAAACCGCATTAAAAGAATTACCACAATAATGGAATCAGAAATTAAGCCACGACACTTTATTCAGCGCATTATCGATGAAGATAATGTGTCTGGAAAATTTGACAATCGCGTCCATACTCGATTTCCACCAGAGCCCAATGGATATCTACATATTGGCCATGCAAAATCTATTTGTTTAAATTTTGGTATTTCAGATGAATATGGCGGCAAATGCAACCTTCGATTTGATGATACAAATCCCGTTGCAGAAGAAGAGGAGTATGTTAAATCCATACAGGCCGATGTAAAATGGCTTGGTTATGACTGGGATAATCTTTGTTTTGCCTCAGACTATTTTCAACAAATGTATGATTATGCGGTGGACCTTGTTAGTAAAGGAAGTGCTTTTGTTTGTGACTTGACACCGGAAGAAATTCGCAAAACCAGAGGATCATTAACAGATCCGGGAGAAACCAGTCCCTATAGAGATCGGAGTGTCGCAGAAAACCTGGATTTGTTTCAGCGGATGCGCAATGGGGAATTTGAGAACGGATCAAGGACACTACGGGCAAAAATTGATATGGCTCATCCGAATATGAATATGCGAGATCCTGTGATTTATCGCATCCTCAAAGCCCATCACCATCGTACGAAAGACGATTGGTGTATTTATCCCATGTACGATTGGGCCCACGGATTAGGAGATTCTATCGAAGGTATTACACATTCATTATGTTCATTGGAGTTTGAGGACCACCGGCCCATATATGATTGGTTTTTGGATGAATTGGAAGTGTACCATCCCCAGCAAATTGAATTCGCCCGTTTAAACCTCAGTTATACCATCATGTCTAAACGAAAATTAAAACGATTAGTGGAAGATGGACATGTTTCGGGTTGGGATGATCCGCGAATGCCCACCCTATCTGGGTATAGACGGCGAGGATATACTCCCGCTTCCATCCGGAGATTTATGGATGGCATTGGTGTAGCCAAACGGGATAATGTTATGGAAGTGGCTAAATTGGAATCTACACTCCGTGAAGATTTAAATAAGCGATGCGAACGGCGGATGGCTGTATTAAAACCATTAAAGGTAGTTATTACAAATTATCCAGAGGATAAGTCTGAATATTTAAGTGCCGTAAATAATCCTGAAGATGAATCAGCGGGCCGTCGTGAAGTTCCATTCTCGAAAGTATTATATATCGAGCAAGATGATTTCATGGAAGATCCACCCAAAAAATTCTTTCGTCTTGGTCCCGATAGAGAAGTACGACTTCGTTATGCATATTTTATTACATGCAATGATGTCATTAAAGATTCAAAAGGAAATATTTCAGAATTGCATTGCACCTATGATCCTGAAACCAAAGGGGGAAATGCACCTGATGGACGTAAGGTGAAAGCCACTTTACATTGGGTATCTGCAAACCATGCCATGGAAGCAGAAGTGCGACTCTACGATCGCTTGTTTAAGGTACAATCTCCGGATGCAGAAGATAATTTCATTGATACTCTTAATCCAGATTCCCTTATGGTGATGAAGGACTGTAAGTTGGAGCCGGCTTTGGCTGAAGCTGAAATAGGTGCACCCATTCAATTTGAGCGATTGGGATATTTTTGTAAAGATATTGATTCAAAGAAAATCCCCATTTTTAATCGTACAGTTCCTTTGCGAGATGCCTGGGCAAAAATTGAAAAGCAAAATCAATCCGGACAGAAAAAATAGCATTGAGAATAGATAAAAAAATCTCCTAACTTGAACATTCATGCAATCGAAAATTAAATCCATTTTTACCCTTTTTTCGCTATATAGCATTATCGCTGCTGCACCACCTGTATTGAATGTTTATGTTATTCCATTTGATAATATTAAAAATGATGTGGCGATCGGTTGGCTTTCAGATGCCTTTGCTGAAATGGTCAATAACGAGTTGAGCCAATACGATCGTATATACTTGAAAGATAAATCCGGATTAGAAGAAATAATGACGAATCGTTCATTGTTACTTCAACAACGGCCCGGTTCAAAAAATTTATTGATACTGGGTAAATATGAACGATCCCTGGCCAAAATTACCATTTCCCTTCAGCTCATTGATATTGCATCCTGGGATGAGTTAGATCGCCGGAAAATGCGAGGTGATTATAATGATGTTACGGGCATGAATCGACTACTGACCGAATCGGTGAATATGATGCTGACGCCTTATTTACCCAAACCGGTGAAAAGTCCATACCCCACGCTGACTGAAGGAAAGCGAATGCGGACCCCGCCCACTTATGCAGAAAAGGCCATCGACGTCAGTTCATCCATCGATGATGCCATTTTGGAATTAGAAAAAAAATTGGATTTAAATATTGGTGCCAGAGGTGAGGAAGATCCAAAGGCATTGCGTGAAGAAAATGGGGAGTGGGTGCTGGA
>CAYVNB010000065.1:0-5742 GCA_964452665.1 uncultured bacterium | reverse complement strand
AATCCAATGGCCAAGGCATCGGAAACATCCATTGGCTTTGGTGGGACATCCAATTTTAAAATTTGCTGCACCATGTATTGTACCTGCTTTTTATCAGCGGCGCCATTCCCCACCACAGATTGCTTCACTTTTCTGGGTGCATAATCCACAGATGGAATTCCTTTAGATGCAGCCGCCAATAGCAACACCCCTCTTGCCTGGCCCAACAACAATGCTGATTTTACATTTTTATTATGGAATGTATCTTCGATGGCCATGGATTGGGGTTCAAATTTTTCCAGTAATTCTGTCATGTGGCTATTCAAATATTCTAATCTGTTAGGCAAAGATTCATTTGTCGGTGGTTTAATGGTGCCGTAGGCCACTACTCTCACCTGCCCACCCTTTTGGTCGAGGATGCCAAATCCCGTAACGTTTAATCCGGGATCGACTCCAATTATTCTATGAATTGTGGCCACCGAGGTTTGAATTCATTAATTAAAGTTCAGCATCATCTATCTCGAAATTAGAATAAATATTTTGAATATCATCGTGATCTTCTAAATAATCCATGAGGGTGATGAGACGCTTTACATCATTCCCTTCTACTTTAACTGTATTCTTTGGTACCATTTCTACCGTAGATGAAACCACCGAATATCCTTTGGAACCCAATGTTTCAGCCACATCTACTGTATCTGCCGGAGAAGCCGTAATAATAAACTCTCTATCCGAGATATAAAAATCTTCTGCACCTGCTTCTAAGGCTTCTTCTAAAACCACATCTTCATCATGGCCATTGGCCGAAAGGGTAATTTGACCGGATTTTTCAAACATCCATTCTACAGAACCATTTTCACCTAAATTACCGCCGTATTTATTCATAATATGACGAATCTCAGCAACCGTTCGATTTTTATTATCCGTCATCACATCCATCATGATAGCCACACCACCGGGGCCATATCCTTCGTAGGTAGTTTCTTTGTAGGTTGCCCCTTCCAATTCTCCCGCACCTTTTTGAATGGCACGGGTCATGGTGTCATTGGGCATATTAGCCGCTTTGGCTGTAGAGATGGCTTGTCTTAATCGTGGATTGGCATCGGGATCACTGCCTCCATTCTTGGCGGAAATCATTAATTCTTTAATGACTTTTGTAAATACTTTCCCTCGCTTGGCATCCTGGGCTGCTTTTTTATGCCTAATGTTAGCCCATTTGCTATGTCCTGCCATAAATTCCCCTATGCTAATCAAATCCGAAATACAAAATTACGATGACAAGTTCCTCATTCCCAACGAAGGTATTGAAAGAAATGGTATATAATACACTTGAGATTAAACAAAAGCAATCCCTGGTTCGCATTGCCATGAATCGCCCGAAGGTCATGAATGCTCTAAATGAAGAGATGATTCGGGAAACCACCCACGCCTTTGATATGATAGGCAAAGATGATTCGGTTCGCGTAATCGTTTTAGAAGGAAATGGAAAAACATTTTCTGCCGGGGCAGATTTGAGTTACATGAAACAATCGGGGGAAATGAATATTGATCAAAATACCGAACAAGGCATCCGGTTAGGCAATATGTATCGATCTATTGAGCGGTGTCCCAAACCTGTGATTGCCAAAGCCCACGGATATGCCATTGGTGGCGGATTTGGTTTTATGGTGCTGGCCGATATTGCCATTGCTGAAACACAGACAAAATTTGCTCTTAGCGAAGTCAAACTGGGTATGAACCCTGCAGTTATCGGCCCATTTGTAGTCAAAAAGATTGGCCTGTCCCATTTCAAATCTCTGGGTATTACAGGCGAAATGATTGATTCAAATCATGCACTTCGCATTGGGCTCATTCATGAAATTTCAGATAAGGAAGGTTTAGAAAATGCCGTCATGAAAAAAGTGAATATATTACTAAAAGGCGGACCCAATGCCATTGCGGAATTCAAAGCCAATTTTGATAATATGGATAGAAACGAAGCAGCGGCACGGATTGCCAAGCTCAGGGCCAGTGATGAGGGCCAAGAAGGGTTGTCCGCATTTCTTGAAAAACGTCCACCCAATTGGGTTGATTCGATTGGTTGATTCCGTCCGTATCGTTGAAGTAGGTCCCAGAGATGGCCTTCAAAGTGTTGAACAAGCTATTCCAACAGAGGAAAAGGTCAAATATATTGATATGCTCTCAGATGCAGGCTGTCCTGAAATTGAGGTCACCAGTTTTGTATCGCCCGAATGGGTACCTCAATTGGCTGATGGCGGGGAAGTATCCTCTACCATCCAACGGAATGAAAATTCTATTTATACTGCATTAGTACCCAACCAAAAAGGATTAGAATCCGCATTAGAAAATGGCTATCGATCCGTGGCTGTCTTTACGGCTGCCAGTGAAACATTTTCTCAAAAAAATACCAATTGTTCCATCGAAGAAAGCCTGAAGCGTTTTGAGACGATGATTCACTTATGGAAAGAAAATCAATTGCGTGTCCGTGCTTACATTTCCACATGTTGGATTTGCCCCTATGAAGGAAATGTGGATGCCAAAAGTGTCGTTAAGGTCATTCAGGAATTGCTGGATCTCGGCGTCCATGAAATATCCTTGGGAGATACCATTGGGAAGGCCAACCCGGTAGATGTGGAATATTTGCTTGAAATCATTCTTGATTATTGGCCCGCAGAAATTTTTGCTCTTCACATGCATGATACATTCAATATGGCTGCTGAAAATGTAACTGTGGGCCTAGGGATGGGTATCCGAATTCTTGATGCATCCGCAGGTGGTGTGGGCGGTTGCCCTTTTGCCCCCGGCGCTACTGGGAATATTTCATCTGAAACTGTTTTTCGGATTTGCCAAGAACAGGGGTTTGAAACGGGGATTGATATTGATAAATTGAAAGCCGCTGGTACATTCATTCAATCAATTATTCCATCATAACATGGCCATCATCAAAACACATATTAAACCTGATTCTGATAAGTATAAATCCAATCATATCTTTCATTCTGAATTATCTATTAAGCTTCAAGCAGATCTGAAAGAGATCTATAAAATGGGACCTGCCAAACGGGTAGAGAAGCATCAATCTCGTGGAAAACTAACTGCCCGAGACCGCATAGACCTACTTCAAGACAAAAATTCGACTTTCTTGGAATTTTCACCCTTTGCTGGTCATGAGGTTTATGATGACCAGGTACCGGCAGCAGGCATTATTACGGGCATCATCACCGTTCATGGCCGACAATGTGTGGTCGTGGCCAATGACGCCACCATCAAAGGGGGAACTTATTATCCCTTGACTGTGAAGAAGCATATACGGGCTCAAGAGATTGCTTTAGAAAATCACCTCCCTTGCATTTATCTTGTAGATAGTGGTGGCGCCTTCCTCCCCAAACAAGATGAAGTATTCCCGGATCGTGATCATTTCGGCCGGATTTTTTACAATCAAGCACAGATGAGTACCAAAGGGATTCCCCAAATCGCGTCAGTTATGGGGTCATGCACAGCTGGAGGTGCATACGTTCCCGCAATGAGCGATGAAGCGGTGATTGTCAATAAAACGGGTACTATATTTCTTGGCGGACCGCCATTAGTGAAAGCAGCCATCGGTGAGGATGCCACTCCGGAAGAATTGGGGGGCGCTAAAATGCACACCCAAATAAGTGGCGTGGCGGACCATTTCGCCGAGGATGATGAAAAAGCATTGGAAATCATTCGCAATATTATTGATCATTTTCCTAACACACATTCTTCCCAACCAATCTTTGAACAGCCAAAATATGATGCGGAAGAAATTTTTGGCATTGTGTCTAGAGATCACCAAACCGCGTTTGACATAAAAGAAATTATCGCCCGTCTTGTGGATGGTTCAGAATTTCAGGAATTCAAAGCGAATTATGGAAAGACCTTGGTCACAGGATTTGCAAAAATCGAAGGCCAACCGCTTGGGATCATCGCTAATAATGGTGTTCTATTCAGTGAGCCCTCAGTAAAAGGAGCACATTTTGTAGAACTCTGTTGTCAGCGGAAACTGCCCATTCTATTTTTACAAAATATCACCGGATTTATGGTAGGCAAAAAAGCGGAGCAAGGAGGCATTGCCAAGGATGGAGCCAAACTCGTCCAAGCTGTAGCTTCGGCTAATGTACCCAAATTGACTGTCATTATTGGCGGCAGTTTCGGTGCAGGGAATTATGCCATGTCCGGGCGTGCCTACCAACCGCGATTCCTTTGGATGTGGCCCAATGCAAGAATATCCGTCATGGGTGGAAATCAAGCTGCCGATGTATTGGCCACGGTAAAAAAAGATCAATTGAAAGCCAAAGGAAAAGAATTATCCCAAAAAGATTGGGATAAAATCCGACAACCCATTTTGGATAAATATGAAAAGGAAGGGCACCCTTATTACGCAAGCGCCAGACTTTGGGACGATGGTATAATCAGTCCACTGGAAACACGAACGATATTGGGAGAAGCCCTAAGGACTGTGGGAAATGCACCAATTTCGGATCATCATTTCCCCGTATTCAGAATGTGATGAAACCAGCTCTCATTCTTATCGATATTCAACAAGGATTTGAGGAACCTTATTGGGGCGAACGGAACAATCCTGATTTTGAGGAAAATATTTCCACCCTCCTTGCCTATTGGCGGAAAAAAAATGGACCTGTTATCCATGTAAAACATAATTCTACCACTGAGGGTTCTCCCCTAAGACCTGAATTACCGGGAAACGCAATCTATGATTTTGCCAATCCAATTGAAGGAGAACCTCTTTTGGAAAAAAATGTAAACAGCGCATTTATCGGGACCAATTTAGCCGATTATTTGGCAACGATTGGCAATCCTCCTCTTGTGATAGTGGGCATGACATCGGACCAATGTGTCAATACCACCGTAAGAATGGCGGGAAATCTCGGCTATGAATCCTATATGGTGTCTGATGCCACGGCTACATTCAATAAGACCGATCATAATGGTAAAGCTTTCTCTGCTGATCAGCTTCACGAAGTTGCATTGGCATCCATCCATGAGGAATTTGCCAAGGTGATCTCAACAAAAGATGCACAAACATTATGTACCTAATTAAACGGACCACCTTTCTCATCTTTACTTTACCCATCTTGGCCTTTTCACAGGCCAAAGTAGATACGGTTTCATTTGATCAAGTTGCGATTAGCATTGGAGATATGGCACCAAATTTCTTTGGGGAAGATGAAACGGGTAGAATTATAAATTTATCTGACTTGAAAGGAAAAAAGAATTTCGTCCTCATCTTCTTCCGTGGATATTGGTGACCGCACTGCCGTCGACAGTTGGCCGAATTATCAAAAATAAAACTCCCAAAAGATGCTGAATTATGGGCTGTCAGTGTGGAATCATCTGAAGCCAGCGCCAAGTTTAAAAAACAAAATACTAAAAAAGGATATCCCATCTCCTTTCCCCTCCTATGGGACAAAGATTATAAAATAATTGATGCATTTGGATTGACTGATCCACGATACAAAGGACATAAATATGAAGGCATCCCCTACGCCACCACCCATATCATTGATAAGACTGGAAAAATCAGGTTTTCTCATATCGCATTAACCTATACCATTCGCCCATCCAATGAAAAAATTCTATCCATCCTCTCATCCCTAAACAATTAATCCCCTCTGGCTTGTCCACAGAAGATTTTGCATAGGCGGGTGAACAGTTTCCAATTTATCGAAAGAGGTGTGAAAAGAATAAAATGGGTATTTAATTGAACCCATCTAATTTCCG
>CAYVNB010000064.1:0-6074 GCA_964452665.1 uncultured bacterium | reverse complement strand
AAGCTTGGTACAGAAAGTCAAATTTGATGCTGGGATTAATTCATAATGAATTGCTGGTCATCATTGGGCGATGGCGGAGTTATATTGGGTTTTTTGGAATTTCCATTCTCATGCCGTTGATTTTATGGGGATTTGTCCATGGCAGCAATGAATTGCATCAAGATTATGTCCGGGAGTTGGGTGGTACCTTTATGGTGATCGGGAACATTTTTAATTCATTCCTTGCAACGTATATCATTATGAATTCACTATGGATCCATATTCCATTCTTAATCACCTTGGCGGCAGGGGATTCTGTAGCGGCAGATGGTTCGAATGGCATTTTCAGAATTACACTTACAAGGTCTGTAAGCCGTTTAAAGATTCTCGTATCCAAATTGTTGGCTACTTATATCTACACGGCAACACTCCTCATATTTTGCGCATTCTGGAGTTTAGGCGTTGGCAGTCTTGTTTTGGGCACGGGAGATCTCATCACCATCGACAATGGTATTTTAATCTTAGATGAATCCCAAGCATGGATTCGGATGGCCCTTTCATTCACACTCGCCATTTTAGTTATGTGCACAGTGGCCACCCTTTGTTTTATGTTTTCTGCAATGGTGAATAATGCAGTGGGCCCCATAATCGGCACTATGTTCTTAATCATTATCAGCTACATGATCATGGGAATTCCTTTAGAGATCTTTGAAAAAATCGAACCCTATTTATTCGTGAAATATTTTAATGTGTGGTGGGATGCGTTTAAGGACCCAATCCCTTGGGGAGAAATCGGTAAAAAGCTCGGAATATTGGGACTGTATTCAGCAGGATTTTTTTGCATCGCAGTATATGTATTCCTAAAAAAGGATATTAAAACATGAGGCGTATTTTTACAATTTTCCTTCTGTTGGTGACGTTCGTTTTTGCGCAAACGCCTTCGATTGAAAAAATTAAAAACAATGTTATCAACCAATTCGCACAGATTAATGATTATCAGGTAGATATGAAAATATCAGTTAAAATGACTGGTTTTCGCATGCCAAAGAAGAAGATTCACATCTATTATAAAAGACCGGATAAAGTTAAAGTGTCAACCAGTGGATTTGCAATTTTACCAAAAATAGGGGTGGATGGAAATCCCAGTGAATTTTTAGATATGATGAAAAATGTTACGGCAATCAAAAGGACGATTCATAACAATTCCCCATTTTATAAAATAACAGGTAAGGTCGAAAGGGATTCATTAAAAATTCCAGTGAAAGTGAGCAAAAATGAAATGCCTGAAATCAACATGGATGTTTTAGTCGATGCAAAAAAATGGGTTATAACAAAAGTCAGTGTTTACCTGGAATCTGAAAGTGTATTTACCTTTAATACAGATTATACAGAAATAGAGGGGATTCACGTCCCGAAGCAATCCATGTTTAAAATAGGCGTCAAAGGAATTAGTAAGTGGTCAATTCAGAACCCCATGGATCTTGGTGGGCCAGGATCAGACAGAAAAGGTTTTGAAACCATTGCAAAAAATGCAGGATTTGACCCGGATAAAGATGAATTCGTTGGAGAAATAATGATGACCTTTTCAAAATACAAAGTGAACCAAGGTATCAAAGACATAATATTTGAAGAAAAGTAGTAAAGGAAAATGCCGAAAAGAACAGATATAGAATCAATCTTAATCATTGGGGCTGGTCCCATCATTATTGGACAGGCCTGTGAATTTGACTATTCTGGAACTCAAGCGACCCGCGCACTGAAAGAAGAAGGTTACCGTGTGATACTTGTGAACTCAAACCCGGCCACCATCATGACTGACCCCAACCTGGCGGATGCCACGTATATTGAGCCCATCACGGTTGAATATGTTGAGGCCATTATCCAAAAGGAGAAGCCCAATGCTATCCTACCCACGGTAGGCGGTCAAACAGGTCTAAATATTGCCATGGACCTCCATCGGGAGGGTATCCTGGAAAAATATAATGTCCAGCTGATTGGCGCCCAGGTAGATGCTATAGAAAAGGCAGAAGATCGCGAACGATTCAAAGAAGCCATGGATGCGGTGGGTATAGATACGGCTCAGGGCGGTTTTGTCAATACCTGGAAAGAAGCGGAAGCACTATTGGATGATATGATTTTCCCCATCATCATTCGACCTTCGTTCACCATGGGTGGCACAGGAGGCGCTGTGGCATATAACTATGAAGAATTTCAGAAATTAGTAGAAAATGGATTAAATGCCAGTCCTATCTCTGAAGTTCTTATTGAAGAATCATTGTTGGGATGGAAGGAATTTGAATTGGAGGTCATCCGGGATAAGGCGGACAACACCATCATTATTTGTTCTATTGAAAATATTGATCCCATGGGTGTGCATACAGGTGATTCGGTGACGGTTGCACCAGCCATGACACTCACCGATAAAGAATTCCAACAAATGCGAAATTGGGCCATCCTTTGCCTGCGAACCATTGGTGTAGAGACGGGTGGTTCCAATGTGCAGTTTGCAGTCAACCCGGATACAGGCCGGATGATTATTATCGAAATGAATCCTCGAGTAAGCCGTTCTTCGGCCCTGGCATCTAAGGCCACAGGGTTTCCCATCGCTAAGATAGCAGCGAAATTAGCAATTGGATTTACACTGGATGAACTGCCTAACGATATTACCGGAAAAACCTTAGCTGCTTTTGAACCAACAATTGATTATATCATTACAAAAGTACCACGGTTCGATTTTGAAAAATTTCCATCAGCTTCAGGTCATTTGGGTGTGCAAATGCAAAGTGTGGGTGAGGTCATGTCTATCGGACGAACATTTCGAGAATCGGTACAAAAAGCCTATCGATCTCTAGAAGTTGGCTTGGATGGACTAGAGCCCAAACCGGTTGCCGAAGGAGATCCGGATGTCAATCGGGCCCGGTCACTTGATATGTCCACCTTGCGGTATGGGACTTCCTTTAGGTTATTGAAAGTCCGACAGGCTTTTGTTGAAGGCCAGTCTATTGAAGATGTATTCAATGTGACCAAAATCGACCCATGGTTTTTGAATCAAATAAAACAGATTGCAGATTTAAACGCTATAGAGACACGGCATGCTGTGTCTCTACGGGATTTAAAACATAATGGATTTTCTGATCGTCAAATTGGAAGAATGGTAGATAAAACGGAAAAAGAAATTCGTGCGCAACGACATGAGGAATCTGTTCATCCTTCATATAAAGCAGTAGACACCTGTGCCGCTGAATTCGAAGCGCAAACGCCCTATTGTTATTCTACCTATGATGAGGAGAATGAGATAACACCTCTTAAAGGGAAAAAGGTGATGATCTTGGGTGGTGGTCCAAATCGAATTGGCCAGGGAATTGAATTCGACTATTGCTGTGTTCAAGCCGTGTTTGGCCTGAAGGATCAAGGCTATAAAACTATTATGGTGAATTGTAATCCTGAAACAGTGAGTACGGACTTTGACCTTGTTGATCGTCTTTATTTTGAACCAGTCACATTTGAGGATGTTCTTAATATTGTTGAATTTGAAAACCCGGATGGTGTTTTGGTCCAATTTGGTGGACAGACACCTCTGAAGATTGCCAACGTATTGGCGGACGCGGGTGTACCCATTATTGGTACATCCCCAAAGGATATTGATCTTGCTGAAGACCGGGAAAAATTTGGCACAATGTTAGGAAAGCTCAAGGTGGTTTGTCCAAAATATGGTACAGGCAGAACATTAGATGAGGTGGTGGAAGTGGCAGAACGAATTGGATTCCCCGTTCTTGCCCGACCCAGTTATGTATTGGGTGGTCGTGCCATGGAGATTGTCTATTCGAAGGAACAATTGGTCAACTATATCTCTCGTAATGCGGATGTAACGGAAGGGCACCCTATCCTAATTGATGAATTTTTGGAAAATGCCTTTGAATTTGATGTGGATGCACTATGTGATAGTGAATCTGTCCATATTGGCGCGGTCATGCAGCATATTGAAGAAGCGGGAATTCACTCCGGCGATTCGGCTTGTGTACTTCCCCCATACCGTATTACAACCGAAGCCATGGATGAGATTATCCGTATCACTAAAGCTTTGTCTCTTGAGCTAAAGGTCATCGGACTCATCAATTTGCAATTCGCTTATAAGGATGGCATTGTGTATGTCCTGGAGGTGAACCCTCGGGCAAGTCGAACGGTCCCATTTGTAAGCAAGGCAACTGATACACCGTTAGCGCGTATCGCATCCCAATTGGCTACGGGAGCAAAATTAAAAGACTTTGATTTAAAACCATGGGATCGCAATGCCCATGTGGCGGTGAAAGAAGCGGTCTTGCCATTTAACAAATTCCCGGAAGAATCCATTTTCTTAAGCCCTGAAATGAAATCCACAGGAGAAGTAATGGGTATTTCCAATTCAATGGGAGAATCATTTCGGAGAGCCTCTATCAGTGCCGGGAACAAGGTTCCTAATTCAGGGACGGTATTTATTTCAGTTAATGATGGCGATAAACTGGATATTATTCCCATTGCACGGGATTTGAATGAAATTGGGTTTAAACTGGTTGCCACATCGGGTACAACTAAAGAACTTAAACGAAATGGTCTCCCGGTGACGCCTGTCTTTAAGGTCGGTGAAGGGCGTCCGAATGTATTGGATGGAATCAAAAATGGAGAAGTGAACCTGGTGATTAATACACCCATGGGTGCGCGTGCACGGTATGATGAAGAATCGATTGGCCGGGCCTGTATTCAAAAAGGAATTGAAGCCATTACCACATTATCTGGCGCAGAAGCAGCAGTGCGGGCCATCCGGTTGGGCGGCAGGAAAATTGAAGTTAAGTCAATTCAGGAATATCATATTTAGATGTTGGTTCACATTAAATTAATCCTTTAGTTTCAATTCATAATGTTAGACAATCGACACAACAATAGACAGGAACGACGTCGCCCCAGTCATTTGGGGGACTCCGGTAAAGTCTAGCGTCTAGTCATAATAAAAAGATTTTGATGAAAGCCTTCCGGATGTCCCGGAGGGCTTTTTTATTTTTGAAAGGTATATAATGAATAAAGAAAAAATCATACTGGCATTCAGTGGTGGACTGGATACATCTATCATCCTGAAATGGCTGGTGAATAAGGGATATGAAGTTATTTGTTTCGTCGGTGATGTGGGGCAGAAGGATAACTTTGAAGCGGTTAAGGAAAAGGCCAAAGCATTGGGTGCATCCAAAGTCCATATTAAAAACTTACAGAATAAATTTGTGACGGATTTTATTTATCCTGCGCTACAGGGGAATGCCCTATATGAAGGCAGATACCTTTTGGGCACATCCTTGGCTCGCCCCGTTCTCGCCAAAGCTCAAATCGACATTGCCCATGAAGAAGGCGCTTCCATTGTTTCTCATGGTTCAACTGGCAAGGGGAATGATCAAGTTCGTTTTGAATTAGCTTACTATGCTTTGGATCCAAAAATAAAAGTGTTTTCACCATGGAAAGATCCAGAATTTCTGGACCAGTTCAAAGGCAGGAATGACCTGCTGGCTTATTCAGATGAGTGGGAAATCCCGGTAACAGCCACCAGAAAAAAGCCATATAGTGAAGATGAAAATCTTATGCATATCAGCCATGAAGCCGGTGTATTGGAAAATCCATCCGCTCGGCCTGATGCGTCAGTATTTAGCATGACCAATGGGATAAGTGATGCCCCGGAGAAAGAAACTATTATTGAAATTGAGTTCAAAGATGGAATACCCATCCAAGTAAAAAACTTAGATGATGGGGCAGTAAAAACAGACGATTTAGATATGTTTTTATACCTGAATGAATTGGGTAGTGAGCATGGAATTGGTCGTATAGATATGGTGGAAAATCGGTTTATTGGGATTAAGTCAAGAGGGGTTTACGAAACACCGGGTGCCACCATCCTTTGGGAAGCCCACCGGGATTTAGAAGGGATCGCCATGGATAAAGAAGTAATGCATATACGGGATGGCCTTATTCCAAAATTTGCTGAACTGATCTACAATGGATTTTGGTTTTCACCAGAAATGGATTTCCTGCTCACATGTATTGCCAAAAGCCAAGAAGCGGTGGACGGTACCGTTCGA
>CAYVNB010000063.1:0-6158 GCA_964452665.1 uncultured bacterium | reverse complement strand
CGACCATTTTTTACATCCACTACAAAAATGGACATGTTGGGGTTGGTCTGCCCCGCTTTGGGATATCGAAATTCATAGGTGGTAGGGTATAAAGACATTTCATCAAACATGGTGAATACCGGCACCTTGGATTGATTCTCTTCCCAAAAAGCAATATATCTGCTATCGGGACTCCATCGATAGGCATCAAATGAACCGAATTCTTCTTCATACACCCAACCAAAATGACCATTTAGGATTAATTTGGATCCATTGGTGGTCATTTGCTTTTCTCTACTCCGATTTAGGTCATAGATATAAATATTATTGTCTTCCCGCACATAGGCCACTTTAGAACCATCAGGGGACATTTTTACATTCCGAAGTTTTATATTTTCTTTGCTGACTTTTTCAATGGATTGAGAGGCCAGATCCAATACATGATATGTACCGTAATAAGAATGGCGCCAAATTTTTTCCCGATCAGATAATATGAGGAGTTTTGTTCCACTTTTAGATAATGTAAACTGACTGTTCTTTAGTTTTTCCCCATCTACGTACAATGCACTTTTGTCCACAAACGTTACCGTATCCCTTTTAGGAAAAGTGACTTCTACAATATCGCCTTTATATTCGCCCCCCTTTCCCCAGGCCAAATAGGTATTTTTATCCTGACGCCACTGCATCATGCCCAATCGCGCATATTTGAATGGTGATTTGCCCTGTACATCCTCAAAAGAAAGACGTTTATTTTCCGCAAATAGGCAGGTGATTAGAAAACCAAATATGATCAATCGTCTCTTCATGTTGCTAAGGTCCTTTTAATTTCTCTCAGTAAGGATGTCATCATATCCACATTCATCCGGCCTGTATTTACATTTCTTGGGCTCGGGTGATAACATCCCCATAAAATTTTTCCATTGGGCAGAACATATTGTTGATTATGTCCAAAAGGATAGTTTTTTAATTTAATATCAAAATCTTTACGATAGTATTTTAGACATCCATCAAATCCGATTTTTCCCAATGCGAGGATAATTTTCACATTCTTCAAAATATCCATTTCTTTACTGAAAAATGGAGCACAGTTCCTTAATTCCTCTGCCGTTGGCTTATCCTGCGGTGGGACGCATTTCAAAATAGGTGTCATGAATGCATTGTTGAGTTCAAGACCATCGTCTAATGCATCGGAATTAGGTTGATTGGTTATCCCCTCTTGATTAAGGCAATGAACCAAAAAATCAGCGGATTTGTCACCTGTGAAGACGCGAGCAGTTCGGTTACCTCCATGAGCGGCTGGGGCGAGTCCTACTAACAACAATTCGCCATTGGGATCACCATATCCTGGAATAGGTTTTCCCCAATAGGTCCAATCCATGAATTGTTTTCGCTTGTCTTTTGCCACCTTTGTACGAAAATTAACAATTCTTGGACAGGCTTCACAGCTAATTATATTAGAATACAATTTGGCCATAGGGCCCGATTGAATCAAAGGATGCTGTTCAGGTGTGGGATGGGTATTGGCCAATTATTTCTCTTAAATCGAAGCCCAACTTATATTCAGGAATCCAAAAGGTCAAACCACTGAAAATGTATGAGAATGTCCTTATTTTAATTGATTCAGATCATTCTCTTTGTCCGTTGCCATTGGGCCTAACAAAAACATAAATTCGCACCCCTTCTTTTGAAGTTCTAATCATACGTTTACTTAAGGACAAAATTTTATGGGAATGATGACAACACTCCGGAATCGGATGCATGTGGTTCTGTGGACCCTTTTAGCCCTATTCTTGTTGAGCATGACCGTTGGGGGTTTAGTCGGCGGTGCAAATATTATAGACCAACTGCTGGGCCGGGTAAATCCGGCAGAGGCCATTGGTTCTGTTAACGGATCTAAAATAACACCCAACCAATTTAACCAGGCCGTGAATACCCAGATGGAGGCCATCCGGAATGCAGGTACAGAAGTTTCGAATCAACATATAGAGCGGGTACGTGAAAATGTATGGAATGCTTTTATTGAAGAAAGACTGACGGAACAGGTCATTCAAGATCTCGACATCACCGTATCAGATGATGAAATTCTTTATCATTTAGAAAATAATCCACCAATGGATATACAACAACTGTTCTTCGCCAACAATACCTTTGATGAAGAAACATACCGGCAGGCCCTGAATACCCCGGGCATGATGGACTGGGCGCCCATCGAATCTTGGATGCGTGAATTTTACCTACCCCGCTTCAAACTCCAACAATATATCAATGTTTCTGCAGTCGTTTCAGATAAAGATGTTCACGAAGAATTTATTAAACGGAATATAGATTTTACCATTTCTGCACTTCATGTGGTTCCTACATCGGTTGAAGGTCGCATTACAGACCCTTCAGAAGAAGAATTGATAGCCGATTATAATTCTCGCAGAGATGACTTTAAACGGGAAGAAAAAAGGCATTTGTCTTATGTAAGTTGGCCCAAATCACCCACCCAAGCGGATACACTACGGGTGAAGCAGGAAGCATTAGAAATCATCCTGTCGTATAGTGATGGAGATGATTTTGGTAAATTGGCCAACATACACACCATGGATCCAAGCAACCAAGTGACGGCTGATTCTGGTCGTGGTGGTGACTTAGGTTGGTTTGGTAAAGGCCAAATGGTTCCCGAATTTGATGAAGAGGTATTTAATACAAAAGAAGGTGCTGTGGTTGGGCCGATTCTGACCCGGTTTGGTTATCACGTAATTAAAGTGGACAGTATCCGAAATAAAGGGAAAGATAATCCCCAAGTGAAGGCGGCCCATATTTTAATCAATATTGAAATGGGACAAAATACGCGGACAGGTATCCGTCGTAAAGCCACCTTATTCAGCTATGATGCCCAAGATTATGGATTTTCTGCTGCGCAAGATAGTCATGCCGTTACTTCCCAGCAGGCCAATTTCATAGGAGAAGATGACATTTTCCTTGGCAGTGTGGGTATGTTTAGATCCGGCGTACGATGGGCTTATCATTCTGATACAGAAATCGGCACCATTTCCGACCCCATGGAAACCGATGACTATTATGCCGTCTTTATTCTCGATTCCATCTCTCCAGAAGGTATCGCCACATTTGAAGAAGTACGGACACAGGTATATGCAGCCATTAGCAAAGAAAAAGAAACAGTAGCAACGGAATCGTTCGCAGCTGAATTGAAATCCCAAGTCAGTGTCGGATCCTCATTTGAAACTTTGAAAAAGGATAATGATAAACTAGAATACGTACCATCGGATGTGAAAAAGCTGAAAGGATCATTCATTTCACTGGGTCGATCGGATCAAGTTATGGGTGCATTGCTGAATGCAAATGCCGGTGATTTACTCGGCCCCATTAAAACCAACCGTGGTCATAGTTTAATTCAAGTGATGAATGTGAGTGTATTTGATTCTACTGCGTGGACAACCCAAAAAGATATTGTACGGGCTGACCTTAAACGGGAGAAACAAACCCGAACCTTTCAGAATTGGATGATGGAGCTTAGAGATGCGGCAGATATTGTGGATAATCGGAAGTATCATTTTTAGATTTATTGAACGATTACTTTAGATCGTATTTATTAAACTATTTATTTTAGAGTGGTGAGCAGAAATGCTCGTCACTTTTTATTTTATCTTGGGCTCAATCCGGGTTCGGATGATCCATGCAGAGGGATAACCATTTTTCACCAAAATCTGGCGAAATTGTTCTGCATTTTTTCGATCGATGAAATTGCCCATCCGTACTTTATAATTGGGGGCTTCGAAGACGACATAAATATCATCAATATAATTTAGAAATAATTCATTTTTTAAATTTTCAGCTTTGCCCCTGTCCCCTGTGGCCAACATCTGCACACGAAATCCTTCAATAATAACCTGTGCAGAATCATTGGTATCTGTCTTTACCCATTGGCTATCCACCGTTAGTGGAGAAATTATTTTTGGCCACCTAGGCTCCGGGTTTTTCAATTTACTTGGATCAAATTTATCTTTACCCGTTTGTGATAGACATAGACTACTGGCCAAAACTAAAATCGCATATTTCATAAGGTGCGAACATTTTCAGCTGCTATCCAGCCTTTTTTACCATCTAGTAGAATGACCTCAAACCAACCGGCTTGTGTGGTGGTAATATCCACTTTTGTACCTTCATGAATGCGAAATACCACGTTTTCACCTCTTTCGATAGGCGCAGAGCGCACATCCACAGCAGGTGCAATCACAATGGCTTCATTGTGATCGGATACATCCCAGTATTTGTCTAACATAATCCAGCAGGTGGATAGTAAAGTAACCAATAATACTCCATTCAATATTCCACCCACTCTTTCTGCAATAAATCCATTGATTTTCAAGACATATATCCCACCTAGTCCCACAAATAAAATCCCACCCAAAGTAATCAGATCAAGAATAGTCAATTTTTCTAAAATAGCGCGATAGATAACCACGAGAATAAAATCATCCGGCGGTATAATTCTGTCTCGTACCTGGGCACGGACAAAATTCAAATTATAGTTCAAATCACCATTTCTTGGGGACAAATTATAGCCCTTTTCATATGCCCAGATGGTATGACCCAATTCACCCATCCTGAAATAGGCATTTCCTAAATTGAGATACAAATCTTCATGGATCACCTGACGGAACAATCGCTCGTAAGTGCTGGCGGCCTGCGGATACTGTTCCGCTTCATAATAGCGATTTCCCAATTGATACAGGGAATCTGGAGATTGAGCCCAACCCGTGGATAAACAAGCAACAAAAATTAGTCGCCTCATGCCAATTCTCCATCAATCTGTTTCAACAGTTCCCCTGCTTGAGCTTGAAGTGTATCTTTCGCTTCACTGGCTTCGGGACCGAATCGCCCCGCATCACATATCTTTGCAATAGCCACCGCTTGCAGCACCAAGGGATTGGATATTTTATTCATCAATGCAGATTCTAAAATCATGGGATCTAAATTTTCTGAAGATAAAAACAGCTTGGATTGGAAGTACCGATACATGACCTCTGCTGTATGGGTAAAGGGATCATCTGCTGATGAATCCAAGGATTTTAATGCTACTTTTAAGGCGCCTTTGGCCCTGCGAACACCGACAGTAGAAGATCGATTCGTCTGCACTCTTGAAAACATACCCGGAAATACGAATAATCCAGCAGCAATGAAATAGGTTCCCCATACCCAGATGGGGATAGATTGTTGACCTCTTTCAGTCCATTTCGGCATTTGGGTACGAATATATCGAATATCTTCACCGATAAACGCTACATCTTCTCGATTAAATGATGTGGATGCAATTTCTGATTTATCACCGGGATTCACAGTAACAGTTACAGATGGTGATCGTGCTACAACGAATTTTTTGATAGATGGATCAAAATAGGTTAAGGTGACTGGATTCAATTTGTACTGCCCGGGAATTCTAGGTATTAAAATATATTCCATTGATAGTTCGCCGGTGAGTTCATCTCTGAATTCATCTCGCTCAAAAGAGGAAGTAGGCGGAAATACTTCCATATTTTGAGGGAACTTGTTATTGCGCATATTGAATTGATTCAAATTCCCAGTTCCTTTGAGACGAACTTTGAAAGTAATAGCTTCATTTACTTTTACTGGGGAAGTATCAACCCAAGAATTCACCTCAAATTTGCCCACGGCACCGGCAAAATCTGCAGGAGGCGATTTTGGGTAAGGCATAACGGAAATCTTAAGGGAATCGGATTGAATAAATTGTCGCTGAGTTTCTCTAAAAATAGAATTAAAAAAGGGATCATCAAATACACCGTTGGAGCGACGGCGGGATGGTTTTTCTATATTACAAATAGCCGTCATAGGTGCAATCACCAACTCCCCTGTTTGTGTGGGAAACATTGCCGCTTTATAAAGTGTAGCCACCTTATAACCCACCCCTTTAATCTGAGTATCTCTAAATCGTACCGTCTGAGCTACACGAAGATCTTCATTCCAAAAGCCTACACTTTTTGGATATTCAATATCTTCGATGGATAAGTTCAATCGTGTAAATAATCGATACGTAACGGTCACCTGTTCACCGGGGTAGGCCTGCTCCTTATCAGGCTTGGCTTCGATAAACAAATTGGCCAATTGGGCACGGCCAGCCCCCCTCTCAACTGTAATGCCAATGGGATTGGTAC
>CAYVNB010000062.1:0-6478 GCA_964452665.1 uncultured bacterium | reverse complement strand
GGGCCTGGGCAATTCCCAATCGCTGTCGCATCCCTTGGGAATAGGTCTTTACTTTATCCTGCCCTCGGGTACCCAAACCGGTACGGTCAAGAACTATTTGAACGCGTGTCAAATCCGTGCCATCCATCCGGGCCAGCATTTTCAGGTTCGTTTCACCTGAAAGGTGTTTATGAAAATCTGCCCGCTCAATGAGTGCACCCACATCAGATAAGGCCATATTTCCATGTGCCTGAACCGACTTACCCTGAATAATTACTTCCCCTTTATCTGGGGAAATTAATGCGGTCATTATCCGAATCGTTGTTGATTTTCCACTCCCGTTCGGACCCAAAAACCCGTATACAGCACCGGTGGGAATCTCCAGATCAAGGCTATATACAGCCTTACGGAGACCAAAGGATTTGGTCAGATTTTTGGTTTCAAGGATCACTGGTCCATCAAGTCCACAAATTGTTGAAAGAGATATCGACTGTCATGAGGGCCAGGGCTGGATTCAGGGTGGTATTGGACAGAAAATGCATTCATATCATCACATCTAATACCTGCATTGGTATTATCATTTAAGTTAATATGGGTCTGAATGACGTGGCTAGGTAAGGATTCAGGATCCACTACAAAGCCGTGGTTTTGGCTAGAGATTTCCACCACACCATTATCTTCATTTCGTACGGGATGGTTGATTCCTCGGTGTCCAAATTTCAGCTTAAATGTTTTTGCGCCCAGCGCTAGTGCTAAGATTTGATGGCCCAAACAAATGCCAAAAATTGGTTTCTTGCCTAACAGTTGTTTCACCATTGCGATACCGTAGGTGACTGCAGCCGGATCACCGGGTCCATTGCTTAAAAAGACTCCATCCGGATTAAATTTCAAAATATCTTCAGCGGATGTACTGGCCGGAAAGATAGTTACGTCACAACCATGGCTTTCTAATAGTCTAATAATATTATATTTAATCCCAAAGTCAATCGCTGCCACTTTATATGATTGATCATTTCCATTATTGGACCATTTAAATGATGAATTAGTGGTGACTTCTTTTGCCAAATCTAACCCTGCCATTGAGGGCACTTTAGATAAAGTTTCTTTTAGACTGTTTATATCCAAATCAATGGATGAAATGATACCATTCATAGCACCCTCATCCCGGAGGTGGCGTGTGATGGCACGTGTATCTACATTTTTAATACCCACAATTTTGTGTTCATCTAAATATTCACCAATGGATTGGGTCGATCTCCAATTAGAAGGCACGACTGTTTCTTCTTTAATTACAAAGCCCGCCACTTGGATTTGCTCAGATTCAATATCTTCTGGATTGACACCGTAATTGCCAATATGGGGCGCTGTCATGGTAACGATTTGCTTACAATAGGATGGGTCTGTGAGGATCTCCTGATATCCTGACATGCCTGTATTAAAACAGACTTCACCTGTGGTTTCACCCATATGTCCAAAAGCATTTCCGTGAAAACTGCGTCCGTCTTCGAGAACTATAATTGCGGGCTTAAATTCGTTCATTTGTTGTCCATTCTCATGCGGTAAGAATATTTTTGTTCATTATAAAAAAAGAAATAAAGCAAGAATGGGTCAAACGCTGTGTCATTTGACCCGGCATCATTATTCAGTTACCCAGTTCGGGTTCATACAAAAACGGCCACCCTTTAACAAAAGAGCGGCCGTAGTAGAAATATCCATGGCAGAAATTCTTACCTTTTTATGAAACATAAAACAGGATATATGGGCATTTTTAATTTTTTTCTATGATCATTGAAGCAATCACTAAATCCTGCACCGCATTTCCAATGGAGTTAAAAATCGTAATGTCTTCCGGTGCAGTTCGGCCATCAATCTTACCCATGACTAAATCTCCCAACTCGCCTTCAATGCGGGTCCAGTCATAACTCCCCTTTGAAACTGGAATTATGATTTCTCCCGCCTCCACTTTACTGGAAGATAGTTGATCGATATATACTTTTCCATTTTGAATGAGAGCCGTCCCTAACTCTCGTGTATTGGGCTTATGAGCGCCCACCGCATTAATATGGACGCCAGGCTTCACATCACCAACATCAAATAAAGGTGTTTCCCCTGTAGTGGCAGTGCAAATGATATCTGCCCTTTTCAGGTCATGTAAATTCCCCGGTTGAACGCCGTTGTCAAAACTCTCACAAAATTTTTCCGCTTTTTCTTCTGAACGACCCAATATTTTAACTGATTCCAAATTTCGGACAGATTGAATTGCCTCAATTTGGGTGATGGCCTGAGCGCCAGTACCAATCACAATTGCTCGTTTTGCATCCGGGTTTGCCAATAAATCTGTAGCCAATCCGGATCCTGCGCCCGTTCGCAATGCGGTCACAGAATTTCCTTCTATTAGTGCAAGCGGGCTGCCTTCCACTGCATCCATGACCACAATCACGCCGTTGATGAGGGGTAATCCCTTTGATGGATTATCAAAATTGATATTTACCAATTTAATCGTATTATACTTACCCCCTTTGATATAAGCTGGCATGGAAAGGTGAATGGCATTTTTGTCATCCATGGGAAAGTTGATGCGGTTAGGGACAAGGGCTGAGCCGTCACTTATGGCAACAAATGCTGTTTTCATTGCGGTAATCGCTTCTGACATGGACACAGCAGACCGTACGTCTGCTACTGAATAAAATGGTAAATTCATCGGGTTATTTTAATTCTATTTTTTCGTGAGAGCCCAGGAGCCATCCCAGTCATCTCCTGGTGGATTGTCTCTATAGTGTTCACAGCGGGGGATATAGATCCGGCTCGGATTTGTTTTTCTGCCACCAAACATATCTTCAAACTCGTCCGATGCTTTAAATGCTTCTATGGCCTGTTCCCATTTCTGACCCCTGTAGAGGTTTAAGGCTTCTTCATACGCTGGAAGTAATTTGTCATAACCAGGAGGTATATTTCCTACCTCAGAAATGAGCTCGAATACCTGTGCCGGTTCCGATTTCCCCATGACAATCACATAATCCAGATCGCGCCAGATGAATTGATCTTTACAGTTTTGATAGGTTTCTTCTGCCACTTGGATATAAACGCCATATTGTTTAGCAGATGCTTCCAAACGGGCAGCAAGATTCACTGTATCTCCCATCATGGTATAATTCATTCTCATGGTGGAACCCATATTCCCTGTAACCATCTGACCGGTGTTGATCCCAATCCTATTTTGCATATTGTGGACGATTTCTGGCCAACGGTCACCTTCACCTTGCCATTTTTCTCTCAGTTCTGCTAGACGGTCCTGCATTTTTATAGCTGTAAGGCAAGCCCAATATTCGTGATCATCCACCGGTGCCGGCGCACCGTAAAACGCTACGATGGCATCACCAATATATTTATCCAGTGTTCCTTTATTATCTAAAAGGATATCAGTCATTTCTGTAAGATAATCATTGAGCAGTTCTACCAGATCACTGGCGGATAGCTTTTCAGAAAAGGCAGAAAAACTCTGTATATCCGTAAAAAAGGCGGTATGATATCCCTCATTCCCCCCCAGCTGTGGTTCTTCTTTTGAATCAAACATCTGGTCGATCAAATCAGGTGAGATATAGGTCCCAAAGGTATCTTTTAAAAAACGTTTATCTTTTTCAACAATGAGAAAATTGTAGAGGAATATGCCTCCATATGTGGTAATCATCGATATCGCAGGTCGAACCACCTCCCACATGATAAGGGAAGAAAAGAATTGGCTGTATGTAAAAAGAATCCAGGCCACAATGCCCACCAAAGGAATGGGCAAGGTATATAGTGGTTTTTCTGGGAAACTCACCGCCACCCCTAACAGAACAGATATTACAATAATGATCACAAATATTTCTGATCGACTCTTGGGTTGGACGAATTCTCCTTTAAGAAGGCTGTTCATCACATTGGCGTGAATTTCCACCCCGGCGAAGGTTTCCTGAACGGGTGTATTTCGAAGATCCATAAGTCCAGGGAGGGATGCCCCCACCAATGCCACTTTCCCTTCCCAATATTCAGGTGGTAGCATTTCCGGATCAAAACAATACATATAGGGCAAATAATAAAAAGTCTGAAAGGGCCCGTAGTAATTCACATACATCCGGCCATGGTCATCAATGGGAATTTCGCGAATGACCGTATCGGTTGTATCAATAAGTCTTAATATATTTTCATCAAAATCATATTGGAATCCCCCATCCTTTTTTATACCCAGAATATCAATGGCTGCAGACATGACCAGACTGGGATAGACATGATCCGGCCCGTCAAAATAAATAGCTGTGGGCGCACGGCGAATGATGCCATCATCATCCTGAGGAAAATTTGCCGAACCGGCCCCTACAGATGCAGATAAGAGATTTACATAGGTATTTCCTATTCGGTCTGCATTCGGGAGTTTCTTTTTGATATGCTCTGGAATCCCATGGATGATGTGATCCTCATAATAATACCCTTCCGGTTCTGTATCCATTTTAGGTAAGAAGTTGAGTGTATCCTCTTCTTCAAACACAAGGGCATGGTAGGCTTTTTGAGAATTATAGGTAGCCTCTAAGAAAAGAGAAGGATCATTGCTAACAAGGAATTGGCCTGTCACATCCGACAGGGCTTCATTTTGAGGTGTATTCTCACTGGTGAGTGCATTTACTAGATCATAATTAAAGGTGTTTTCTTGGTCAAAAATAATATCAAAAATAAGGGCTGCCGGGTTTCCTGAGGTAACTGTATTGATGAGACGTCCATGGTAGGCCTGAGGCCAATCAAAGTAGTGGCCTAGCCCCCCCTCTTCCTGAGGTGCCACCGATGTATTATCAATATCAATAATGACCACATCATCAATGGACATCTGCTCCACATCAGCCGTACGGGCCCGCATCCGTCCGTCGTAAGAGAGAAATTCATAGCCATCAAGGAGTGATTTTAAAAAGGGGACCTCGTAGGTACCCCACCCAATGAGAAGTGCCACCACGAGACCAATGGCACCACCAATGCCTAGTCGTTTTACCAGATCCGACATTTAAGTATAGTTTAAAGAAAAATTAGTTTTCGTCCTTGGCATCCTGCTCCTTATTCCATTTGACAAAATCAAGTCCTGCATCTGTATCCTGGTCAAATTTGAACATGGAGTATTTGCCATCTTTGCGCACATTGATTTGCATCCCTTCAACCAGACTAATCCAATCTTCCAGCGATACTTCGTATGGGCCTGCCACCTGAGTTGGGGCTTGAACCTCTGTAACAGGGCCCAGTTTAAATTTTGGGGCACCGCCCTGGGGTTGAAAGCCTTGTTTCATCTGTTGCTCTCGGGCTTCAATCACATTCTTAGCAGCATTCACATCCACTTTACCATCATAGACTAACACAGAACTTTCATCGTCGCCTGCTTTGGCACGGTATTTCGTCCCCCGAATAGCTGCTACAGCCGTTGGTGTTCTGACTGCTACATTTTTCTTTTCACCAAAGGCTGCTTTGGCTGCCACCCACACATCTCCTTTTTTCAAGGTGGCACTAAAATTCTTCTCCATGGGTTTCACATTGGCTTCCGTGATTTCCAATTCTGAATTTTCACCGATACGCAGCTTACCGCCACCGACCAAAGTGATCTCACATCTGGATTTAGCCAATGTTTTAATGATATCATTTTCCTTCACGGACATTCTTGGCATGGCTTTCTTGAAATCCCCCTTACCAGCTTGCTGAACCTGAACACGTCCAAGGGGTAGGGTTATTTTACCAAACTCTTTTTGCCCATAGAGCAAAGAACAGAGACATAAAATAATAATTCGTTTCATCATTTCATGAGTATCATTTTCTTCGTGTCTTGATAGAGGTGGTTGCCACTTTGGGACATGACTTCAAGGCGGTAGAGGTATATCCCTGAAGGCAATTGGTGACCATGGTCATCCTTGCCAGCCCAAATGAAACTATGGTTCCCTTTACCCAATGATTGATTTACGGCGAGAGCATTTAATTCCTCACCCAAAATATTGTATACCTTCAAGGTGATTTTTGCATCTTCAATGACGGAAACGCGGATATTAGTTACGGGATTAAACGGGTTGGGTATATTCTGAGCTAATTCAAATGTACTGGGGATTACATCCATCATTTTTAATTGCTCTTCTACTCCATTAAATGAACCCAATATTAACTCTAAATGATACGGATTTTCAGAACCCTGAGAAGCGATTTTTACCGGGTTATCTTGACGCATATTATAGACTATTTTTGAAATGGGGTCATAGAGCCTCACTTCATAATAATTTGGAATTCCATCAATATCAGGGATCGTCATTTCTATCCTTCCCTTCTGATTGGTAATAACCGATAGGGGCCAACGTGTCACATCCTGACTTTCACTCCTCATATCGTTATTTAAGTTCCCTGCTTCGGGATGATTGAAATAAGCTGATATATATTCTCCAATAACCGGTGGTTCATGGAAGTCTTTTTTGTCATAACCATCTGATGCTTCAGGATGCATCCC
>CAYVNB010000061.1:0-6513 GCA_964452665.1 uncultured bacterium | reverse complement strand
GGCCTATCCCAACCTTATTTATATATGGGGCGCCCCAGTTGGCGCAATTCTGATTATCCTGATAATAATGAATATTTATCCCCGTTTATGAATCGCAATACCGGGCCGAGTTATTGGGTCACCATCAAAAATTCTCTTCATATGGATTATACCGATACACCACTTTTTTCACCATTCATTGAATATTTTCTCGATGTGGGTGAAATCAATAATAAGCGAGTAGTATTTTTGGTTAATCAGTTAAGCCTGGAGTTTTTTGAACAATATTTCAACGGAAAAACCAGTCCCATTCTCTCCGGTACTGATTCAATTCCTGAATTTATTTTCAAATATCGATCATGATTCCTAAAAAGATTTTACTTATAACTTGGTTCGCCCTTGTCCTCACCGTCCCTTGGTGGTTTCTCGATGGTAATACCCAATGGTTTGGTCTGCCCGCATGGGTCACCTATGCTGTTTTCTCTGCCATAACATATTCCTGTATTTTAGGTTGGATCATTCAAAAATATTGGCATCCAGAAGATGATACAGAATGATTCAGCCCTACTAGGGCCCGGCGGGATTGCCTTTTTAGGCCTCTATGTGCTTTCCTTAATTCTCATCGGTTGGTTAGGTAAAAAGGCCCGCGCAGAAAATTCATTATCTGATTTTTATTTGGCTGGGCGTGGGATGAGCATGACGGTCTTATTTCTCACCCTTTATGCCACCCAGTATAGTGGAAACACATTGATAGGTTTTGCGGGCCGCGCCTATCGCGAAGGATTTCATGCCCTCGTTCTGGTCACACTCCTTTCTGGTGCCGTGGGTGCGTTTATCCTATATGCGCCCAAACTCTATCGATTATCCAGGAAATTTAATTTTATTACACCGGCGGATTTCATTCATCATAGATTTAATGATAATAAGCTTACCTTTTTTGCCGCATGCCTTTGCCTCATGGCATTGGCTAATTATGTGCTCACCAACTTGAAGGCTATTGGATATATCGTTGTGGCTGTAACCGGGGGCGCCATCCCCTTTGCCTATGGCGTGATTGCCTTATCTTTGGTCATGGTAATTTACGAAACCTTGGGTGGTATGCGCAGTGTGGCTTGGACCGATGCCCTTCAAGGTTCCATTCTCATGGTGGGTATTTTGACCATTTTTATTACCATTCAAGGAGAGTATGGCGGATTTGCATTTATTTACGATCAGATCCAAATCGCCGATCCATCAAAGTTAATTTCACCCACCTTTACACAAAAATTGACCTGGTTCAGCACTGTGTGCTTGGGGTTCTTTGGCATTTCATTGTATCCCCATGCAGTACAGCGCATCTATTCAGCCCGGAGCGAGCGCACCCTGAAGCGATCAATTCAAGTCATGGCATTTATGCCTCTGGTCACGACATTATTTATGGTATTGGTAGGGCTCACCGCCCTGGCTCTATTTCCCGGATTGGATCGACAGTCAAGCGAAGGGGCCACACTCCTCGTGCTTAAGGATTTATCCGCGCGAGGCGCCATCGGAACTAGTATGATGGTCTTATTTTTATCCGCCACTATCGCTGCCATTATGTCTACTGTGGATTCGGCTCTTCTGTCTATGTCATCTATCATCACCAAAGATTTTTATGCGCGGTTGAAACCTGATTCGAGCCAGGCATACCTGACCAGGCTCGGGAAGATTATCTCCTGGGCCATTATGGCTCTTTCGGTCTATTTAGCCATTGCCCTTCCCCAAACCATTTGGCGGTTGCTAGAAATTAAACTTGAATTGTTGATTCAGGTGGCACCGGCATTTTTTCTTGGTCTTTATTTTAAAAAAATAAAATCATCTTCCATATTTATGGGTATGGTTGTGGGTACCATTTTTGCCGTTAGTGTCATGGTCGCTAATAAATTAGGTGTAGATATCCCCGCAAAACCATGGGGTGTTCATGCGGGCGTTTGGGGATTGTTAATTAACATGGCTATCATTTTTATAATGGAAAAACGGGAGACAGCAAATTCATAAGCTCAACAGATCTGGGTTGTTTCATCTTGGCATTGTCTACATCCTGTGGGGCAGTACATACCTTGCCATCCGTATTGCTGTTCAAGATGGGTCTGGATTCCCTCCTATGATTATGTCTGCTACTCGTGTTCTTGCTGGCAGTTTGATTCTCTATGCCCTTATACGATTTGTACAAAAACAATCTTTTCGAATCAGGAAAAAGGAATGGACGGTGTTGCTCGTTTCCGGTCTCGCCCTTTGGTGGGGCGGAAATGGTTTGGTGGCGGTTGCAGAAGTCACTATACCGTCTGGCTATGCGGCGCTGATTATTTCTTGCACCCCAATTTGGGTGGCTATTATTGAATCTATCTTAGATAAAAATCGCCCATCTCTTTTATTAATTTTTTCGCTCTTAATTGGAGTGGCCGGGATCGCCACACTAAACTGGCCCGCCATTCAATCCCGAAATATGGATGATCTTTGGGGTGGTTTTTTACTTATTATTGCTGGGTTAAGCTGGGGTGCTGGGTCAATTTACCAAAAACGAAAAAGTATCCAAGCTTCACCAGAAATTAGTTCTACTATCCAACAATTTTCAGGCGGGATTGCATTATTACTCACTTCTTTTATTATCCAAGAACCCCAAATGAATCCGGCACCATCTGCATGGTGGGCGTGGGGATATTTAATTGTTTTTGGATCCGTAATTGCCTTCACTTCATTTGTGAAAGCTTTAAAACTACTGCCACCTAATATTGTATTCACTTATGCTTATGTGAATCCTGTGGTTGCAGTGATTCTTGGATTTATCATCTTAGGCGAGCCCATCACCCAATGGACTTTCGCTGGTACAGCTCTCGTTATTATTGGTGTATTGGGCGTGATTAAAATACAAAAGAAAGAAATAGCTGGTTCAAATTAAATTCTACAATAACAAATAAACAAATTTTGCATTTGTATCATTAACTATCAACTATTCTTATAATTCAAAATTGGTTCAAACTATGAAAAAATTATTAATTATTCTCAGTCTATTTACGGTCATCAGCGCCCAAAGCACTTCTGCCTGGTCAGGACGAGTTCATCCTGAATTAAAATGGAAAACTATATCCACCAAACATTTTAATGTTCATTATCATCAGGGCATTGAAGATATTGCAAAAGAGGGGGCTCTCCTTGCTGAACATTATCGACCGACCCTGCTAGCGCAGATGGATGTGGACACCATTCCGCGGATTGACATTATTTTTACCACTGAAGATGAAATCATGAACGGCTTCGCTACATGGATGTACAACACATTCATCTGGGTGGATCAAAATGATGCATCCATTTGGCTGGAAAAAGAGAAATGGCTCCAACAGGTTCTTGCCCATGAGCTCCAACATATTGTATTGCTTCATAAAACCAAATCCTGGTTCCCTGATCCGCTGGCTAGATTGTTTTCAGGTATTCCTAGCTGGGTTGTAGAGGGCACAGCGGAATATGAAACCGAAAGCTGGCGGCCATATCGCGCCGATCTTTCACATAAAATTCATGTTCTAAAAAACAAAATGAACTCCATGGATCCGCACCATGATGGTTTTTCTAAAATGCTCTATTGGGCGGACCGCTTTGGGGATTCGACTATTACCCAAACATTAGCATATAGAAATAATCTGAAATTGTTTTCATTTGGTGCGGGGTTCAAAAAAGCCACTGGCATCTCTGTCTCCCAATTCAACGAAGATTGGCGACGCCATATGAATACCTATTATTATGGATACCGTTCCCAAAAAGAGACCTATAAAGAGATTGGGGAAGTCTTTACCCTGCCAATAAATAAAATGCAATCCTTTACATTTTATCCAGATAGCAACCAAATCGCTTTCTTGGGTTTGCTGGATAAAGGTCAATTTGATACATCCCTCATTATTGCCAAGCGTGATACAGCAAAAGAACGGGAACGATTCGAAGATTGGGAAGAGCGCATTAAAAAACTGAAAGAAAAAGAGAAGAAAACCAAAAAAGATTCTCTTGCCTTAGAAAAGCCATACAAAGAAAAAGTGGTGTGGAAAAAGGATGAGGTGGATTTTGGCCAGTTTCATAAAAACATGGACTGGTCTAAAGATGGCAAAAAGATCGCCTATTCAAAATATCATTATGGTAAAAATCAATCCATGGTATATGATATTAAAATCTATGATACGGAAACGAAAGCACACCGATGGCTTACAAAATCGATTCGAGGCACCTACCCCGTTTGGATGGATTCTGTAACCATTGCTTTTGTGGCCTATCATAAAAATGTTTCTAATATTTATACATTGAATATTGCTGGTGGAGAACCAAAGCGCCTGACCAATTTTACAAATAATACGCAAATTGTTTTCCCATCTTTATCTCACGACGGACAATCACTTGCCTTTGCCATGAATCCTGAGAATGGCAATATGGACATATACACGCTTCACCTTCAAACCAACTCCTTGAAGCGAATTACCACAGATACAATGGCTGATATTGGTCCCGTTTGGCATCCAAATGGTTTATCTATTTCTTACACGTCTAATACCAGTGGTGTCCCCAATATCCAAACGGTGGATCTCAAAACAGGAACCATTATTGCTAATACGGATGCAGGTGATGGAATATGGACAGAGCAATGGATGCCCAAAGACTCTCTATTAATAGCGTCATCTTTAGGAGATGCGGATTCCGTTCGATTGGTCAAAGTAGATCCGTTCCGCATGTCGGATACGAAACCCCTTTCATTGAGGGATAATTATACTTCATGGCAAAGCGCTGGCCCTGATGTCTCATTTGTGAATGCGGAGCCGGATTCTATCCCAAATATATCTGAACCAACATCATATAAATTCACAAATCACCTGCGGCCTTATATCACCATGGTCCTGCCCACGCCATCACCATTTGCCATGTTCTCATGGATTGATGCTCTTGGAAAAAATACTTTTATCAGTCTTGGGTACCTTGTTCCAGATGACGTGAAGAAAAGTGGTCTTTTTTTATATTACTCATCTGCGAGCTTTGGGCCATTGTGGTCTATTGCATACTCTCAAAATATAAGTGGTCTTTATCGTCGCTATCAAAAAGCCCATTTCTATGACAACCAAAACGGCCTTTCCTTTGCTTTAAATAAACCCATAAATTTTGGCGAGTCCCTAATGGCTGACCATCGGCTTTCTGTATCTGCAACTTTCATCAAACATAACGTAACCGTTGGACAGAAAACCGATAAAATGACGGGGGAGCTCATTCCGGTGGATACTTCTTTCTATGACAAATTGCCTATGCCTGATTCAGGGAGAAATGGGTTTATCTCTATAGGGTATGATTGGAGAAATCGGCGCCCCCATAAATCAAATGCAATTGCACCAAAGCAGGGTTTGGGTTTAGAGGCCAGAATAGATTATGCGAATAAAAGTTTGTTTGGAGATTTCGACTATGCGCGGTTTCAAACCGATATGTTTGTTAACCTTTCATTAAATAAATCCGGTACACAAACTTTATACACTCGGTTGAAAACGATGGCTGTTTCTGGTAAGCCGCCAGCCCAAGATTATGTTGGCCTAACTGAAGACGCGCCCATGTATATTGAATACGGTGGTGCAAATATTTTTGTCCGAGAATTGTACAATCCCCGGGGATGGTCCGAATATCGTCTGGGCGAAAAAATGTTTTTTGGTTCGGTTGAGCTCCGGCAGTTAATGGGGCCGTTTTCCATTAACCTTATTTCTGATTTTGGCAATGCGTGGTCCAGTGGCACAGAAAAAGAGAAAATGATTATTACCGCCGGCTATGAGTTGCGTTTTGCGTTGGGCCCCCTTGCATTATCTGGCGGTGAAGCCCAACTCATAGATGATTGGAAAGCAGATAAAAAACCATTACGGTATCTCCGGTTAATGTTAGCAAATCCATTTTAATTTAAAATATTTTTCTTTTTCTCAAATTCCCGCTTTCCCAGTAACGTGAATTTGGTGTAACCTTGTCGGCCTGATTTATGTAAAAATGAATTCTTTCCACATATCAAAGGCCGGCCAGCAACCCTATATAAGTGACTTCACGCTTATCTAAAATCACTGTAATCGTAGGCGCCCAGTGGGGCGACGAAGGCAAAGGAAAGATCACAGACTTCTTTGCCGGTGATTCAGACTACGTGGTCCGTTTTCACGGTGGCAACAATGCGGGCCACACTATTGTCGTCTACGGCACCACCTTTAAACTTCATCTTATACCGTCCGGCATCGTCTACGGCACACCCATGTCTATCATTGGCAATGGTGTGGTGGTAGACCCCAAAGCGCTCTTGGATGAGATCGCATACGTAAAAGAAAAAGGCATTGACCCCAAACTCATGGTTAGCGACCGGGCCCATGTAATCATGCCTTACCACATTGCCTTGGATGGTGCGTTGTCCGGACATCAAGGACAACTTGCCGCTGGCAGCACCAATCGAGGCATTGCCCCGGTTTATGCAGACAAAATGTTTCGCAATGGAATCCGCATGGTAGATCTTTTAGAGCCGGACGTATTCCA
>CAYVNB010000060.1:0-6552 GCA_964452665.1 uncultured bacterium | reverse complement strand
TTTATTCTACAAATCCCGATTTCACACTAGAAAATGATCATGATGTGGCCAAAACTGCTGATCGCGAGCAGGACTTTCGGGTCCATTTAGATCGGCGCAAAGCAGGAAAAATCGTAACCATTGTGAAAGGATTTGTGGGTAATCAGGCTGATTTATCTGTATTGGGAAAAACATTAAAGAAAAAATGTGGTGTGGGTGGTACTGTAAAAAATAATGAAATTATCATACAAGGAAATATGCGGGATAAGGTGATTGGACTGTTAATTCAATATGGTCATATTGCAAAACCCTCTGGAGGATAGGTAATTGTGAAAAATAATAAAACTGAAATAAATTCAACCATGAAAAAAATTAAATCATTGATATGGATCGTAGTCTTGTTAGGATTATGGTCTTGCGCGGAGAAAGATTCACCATCTCAAACCGCTACATTCTTAGTCACAACCAATGTTCGGGGTCAACTTGACCCCTGTGGATGAAGGGCCAATCCACTGGGCGGTCTGCCCAGGAGAGCCACCTACATTAACCAAGTGAGAGAAAGTGGTGTGAATCCCATTCTTATTGATACGGGCGATGCACTGTTTGAAAATACGTATTTGGTTATAAACAAAGAAGCTTCCTCAAAGTTGCGCGCCAAAACCGTGTTGGAATCCACAGTGAATATGGGGGATTATCTTTATAATGTGGGGCAAAGCGATTTAGCCGCGGGACTTGAATTTCTCCGAGAAATGGAAGCAACAACCGGTGTACATTTTATGTCCTCGAATCTGGTCATGTCGGGTACAGATGAACTTGCATTCAATGATCATACTATTTTAGAACGAAATGGATTAAAAATCGGCGTATTTGGTATTACCACTGGACTGCCTTACGGAGAGAAACATGTTGCCGTAAAGAATTTTATGAACACGGCAAAATCAAAAATCGAAGCACTGCGTCCCCAAGTGGATATTCTGGTTATGATGCTAAATTCTACTCGTTTGGAATCCCATAATAATATGAAGGAATTTGCTGGAGTAGATTACATCTTTTCCAGTCGAGAAACCATTCGGACGCGACCTGAGAGCGCACAACCTGATGGTCAACCTTTTAAATATGGCATGGGAATTCAGGGAAAGTATATTGGCCGATTTGATCTCAAGGTCGCCAATAAGAATGAACCTATCCAAGATGTAACCTCTGCAATGATGACGGTCAAGGTATTTGAGGAAAGATTGTACAATCTTCAAAAAAATAATCCAGATAAACCTCTGGAAGAAATTTATAAAAATAATCCCAATGTGTTAAATATGGTGCAAAAATTCAAATCAGGTGTATCCGATTCAAAAGAAAATATGAAGGATGCGATCAATACCTCATTTTATACCCTTGTTCCATTGAATGGAAATGTCCCTAGTGAAAAGTCGCTTTTGAAATTGGTGGATCAAACATTAGACCGCTGTTCAGAACTAGATAAAAAAGGGGCCCGTAACCTCCCTTAATGGATATCCGATCCCCATTGGGCCAATCGGCCATTTTATTAATATTTTCGTGTATAATTGGGTTTGGATCCAATTTAGTCCGGTCCGAGACTATTCCGTGGATTGCTGAAGAATTAACGGTTGCGGAATCAGTTGACACAGAATCGGATGCACCCATCCTGGTGGCCATTTCATTGGCACAAGCCAAATCATTCTATGATGATGGTGTTTTATTTCTCGATGCCCGTGATGAAGGATACTATAATCAAGGGCATATAAAAGGCGCCATGAAAAATGCCTTCCTCATGGAATTGATTTTTAATATTGAGTCTTTCCAATCAAAGGATACACCTTTGGTGGTCTATTGCGGTGATCCGGGATGTGGAGACAGTGAAGATCTCGCATATGATTTGAAAGATTCTGGGTTTACAAAATTGTATGTTTTCAAAGGTGGATGGGTTGAATGGTCCGCAGTCAGTTATCCGAGCGAGGTCATAGAGTGACTCAATATTTTAAAGGTCCGCTGGTGCTGATTGCACGGTTAATCTTAGGTGGTATTTTTATTTATGCCAGTTTAGATAAAATCGCGAATCCAGAAGAATTTGCCAAAGCTATTGGGAATTATCATGCTGTCCCATTTGGATTGGAAAATCTCATGGCATTGGTTTTGCCCTGGTTAGAGTTGATCTCTGGTGTGTGTCTTATTGCGGGCATCATGGTGGATGGGGCGACCATCATGGTCATTCTCATGAATATTGTATTTATTTTTGCCATTTCTCAGGCATTGGCCAGAGGTATCAGCATTGATTGTGGCTGCTTCTCTGTAACTACGGAAGGTGGAGATAATATTGGTATCCAGACTATACTGAGGGATATTGGATATTTAATCTTGGCTGCGATAGTGTGGTACCGACAGGAAAAACAATTCGAATTCTTCCCAAAATCAGTTTGACAGGGGAGTAATCCACTTTAAATTTTTGTCGTTTAAATCAGAGAAATATCCTCATTTTTATGCGAGAGTAGCTCAGCTGGTAGAGCACCACCTTGCCAAGGTGGATGTCGCGAGTTCGAACCTCGTCTCTCGCTCTGTTAGAAAGCCCTTGATATCCGTCAGGGGCTTTTGTACTGCCTCTCTTTGCTTAAAATGAAACTTTGGCAATAATTTATTATGAATCTAACGGAGTGCCCAAATTTGATTCAAAACTATAAATGAATCATAAAATTAACAGACTTTTCAGGTGATACTAAATGACAGTAAAACACAATGAATACAAACTAGAATCTTTTTATATCAATGGAGGTTGGAAAAAAGCCAAACACTCTGCCGACAAAATGAACATTATCAATCCCGCCACCGCAAAAGTTATTGGTAGTGTTTCCCTTGGTGATGCAGAGGATGTTGACGATGCAGTCATGGCGGCCAGGGCCGCACTTCAAATATTTCAAGGAAGTTCTAAAGAGGAACGTGTTGTATATCTTGAGAAGATTCTTGCCATTTACAAGTCACGGTATGAAGAATTTGTGGAAGCAATTTCTCTCGAAATGGGTTCGCCAATTACACTTTCACGGGATGAGCAAGCATATACGGGAATTGAACACCTTGAATCCACCATCCAAGCTCTCAAGAAGTTTGAATTGAGAGAAGAATACTCGGGTTACAGTCTTAACTTTGAACCTGTAGGAGTTTGTGGGCTCATTACACCTTGGAATTGGCCGATCAGCCAACTGGTCTGTAAGGTCGCCCCTGCCATTGCCGCTGGTTGCACAATGATTGTTAAGCCCTCGGAGTTTTCACCCCTGTCAGCTCAGCTATTTACTGAGGTTATTGACCAAGCTGAATTGCCTATGGGTGTATTCAACCTGGTCTATGGTGATGGACAAAAAGTGGGGTCTGCTATCAGTCATCATCCTGACATTGACATGGTCTCATTCACAGGGTCTACACGCGCAGGTATTGCCGTGGCTCAGGCTGCTGCTACTACCGTCAAGCGAGTCTGTCAGGAGCTGGGTGGAAAATCGCCGATTATTCTGACCGAAGGCATTGATCTTGAATCAGTTGTTCCTGAATTTTTATGGCTTTGTATGGAAAACACAGGCCAATCTTGTAATGCGGGTACACGTCTTCTTGTACCGGAAAGCTTGCATGATGATGTCGTTGAGATAGCAAAAAAGACTGCTGAATCATATATCGTAGGAAACCCTGATGATGAAGCTACTCAGCTTGGACCGCTTGCCAATTCTGTTCAGTTCGATAAAGTTAGAGCTATTTTGCGCGACGCTGAAATCGCGGGCATTAGGCCGGTAACTGGCGGTTCCGGTCCAGTCCCCGGCTGCGGAGAGGGATATTTTATTCAACCCACTATTTTTTCTGGCCTCAGTAAGGATCAACCCATAGCTAACGAGGAGGTCTTTGGTCCTGTATTGGCTGTGATGCCCTATAAGACACTTGAAGAGGCCATTGAGATTGCAAACGGAACACAGTATGGACTCTCAGCATATGTATACGCGAAAGACGATGATTCTGCTAAGCGAATTGCCCAGGAGATGAAGTGCGGTATGGTTCATATTAATGGTGCACCACTGGTAGCTGAAGCACCCTTTGGCGGCTATAAGCAATCAGGGAATGGCCGCGAGTGGGGTCGCTATGGCCTACATGAATTTTTTGAAGTTAAGGCCATAATGGAGAATTCATAAGGTTGAACATCGTAAAACGTCCCACCAATAGGTTTGACAAGCCTGGAGCGATCTCTGCTGCGATTATTTTAGGTTTTGCCGGTACAGGTGTTGCAATGGGGCTACCATTGTTAGTTGGTTCAATCGCGACGTCGCTTCATTTCACCGATCTACAGTTGGGTTGGCTTGCATCTTCGGACATGGGAGGGCTATTTTTCGGTTCTGTCTTTACTTCGTTTCTGGTGACTAGAATTAATCGCAGGTATCTTGGCGCTTTTGGGCTATTTCTCGTAATTCTGGGGAACTATGCTTCTACTCAAAGTCCGGAGCTTATGCCTTTAATGTTTAGTCGTTTTTGCGCAGGATTAGGTGCCGGAGTATGTTATGCAACTTGTACAGCGAGCCTTGCTGGCAGTTATCATGCAGCGCGAACTTTCAGTATATTTTTATTTGTACTAGTTGCAATGAACGCATTCATTTTCTACATCTTTCCAATTATTGATGGCAAATGGGGGGTTAACGGGCTGTTTATGTTTTATCTGCTAGAAGCTATTCCAATTCTATTCATACTACCTCTTATGCCTGAGTACTGCGATAATGAAACCGATAAAGAAGTTACAATCAATGAGGACAGTGGAGGTGATACACACCAACATATACCCAGTTTTTTACCTCGTCTTTGCATAGTTGCGGTTTTCAGTTTTTACATCTTAGTTGGGGCATATTGGGCATATATCGAGAGGGCCGGTGTTGCTGTGGGTATTAGTACAGATTTCATTTCGGCGAGTCTAACCTGGGGGCAGGTATTCAGTTTATCGGGTACCGTATTAGCCGCATGGCTTGCAAAGCGATACGGGCAATCGAAACCACTGATATTTGCGCTGTTTGTCATGGTGGTAACCATGTTGGTTTTAGCTGTCAGTATCGATCAGACTACTTTAGCTTTCAGCATATTCTCCTTTAGTTTTTTCTGGATATTCATCGATGTCTTTCAGTTGGGTGTATTGTCAAACATTGATCATTCAGGACACTATGCTGCCCAGGTACCGGCAAGTCAGGGGGCCGCGCAAGCAGTGGCCCCGACGATCGCAGGTTTGTTGCTTTCATACGAACTTGGGTACGGTGCGGTAATGATGTTATGTGCTGGTGGGGCAGCAGTAGCCTTGATTATCTATCTCTTTGTATATCAAAAATTACTAATTCTGGTGCCCGGTATTGCCGACTCGGATTAGCTGCAAAAAAACATTAAATAATATCTATCCTATACTAAAAGGATACAAAGAATTAATTTTTTATTGTTGTAAATTTGTACTAACTAACATTTAGGAGTAATTATGAAAAAAATTGCTATTCTATCTTTATTTTTTGTTAGCCTTAGCGCTACTCAATTAAAAGTCCCCTCTCAATATTCTACAATTCAACTGGCTATTGATGCAGCTTCAGCTGGCGATACTGTTTTTGTAGCAGCAGGTAATTACACTGAAAATATCACCTTTAAAGGTAAAAATATTGTTGTCTTAGGTGAGGACAAAGAAACTACAAGTATTGATGGTTATAATAATTTTAGTGTAGTGACATTCAATAGTGGAGAGAGTTACAGTGCAGAATTGAAGAGATTTACAATTAAAAATGGAAAAATGATGAGTTATAGCCAAGGATCCGATGGGGGTGGAATACATATTAAAGACTCTGGTCCAACTCTTTCAGAATTAATTATAACTAACAATAAAGCTTATAGAGGTGGGGGTATCTCCATTAATTTTCCAAGCAGTACTCATTCTTATCCAATGCCTTCAATAAATTCATCAATAATTATTGGAAACACCACTGATGATGGGGCAGCGATTCATTTTGACGGAAGAATACAAGGGTCAATAATCAATAACTGTTTAATTATTTCTAATACAGGTCATTATGATGAAGCTGTTGAAGTTTATTCAGAAAATAGTAAACCAACGCTTACTAATGTTACAATTTCAGGTCATGGTATAGGCATTAGACAGTCTTATGGCGGATCTGTGACTGTTAGAAATTCAATCATTTGGGGAAATAGTTCATCAGTCTACGGATCAGATGGAAGCTCTAGCACATTAAATTATGCTGATTATTCAATTATTTCTGGAGGTCATACAGGTCCAGGAAATATTGATAAAGATCCTAAGTTTGTTAAAGTAATTACAACTGGTGATGGAGAAAGTGACTATCGTTTAACAGTTTCTTCTCCAGCAATCGGGGCTGCTATAGCAACTTTTCCCAACCCCCTTTCAACTGATATAGAAGGAAACCCGCGTCCAAACCCAGCAGGTTCAAATCCAGATATAGGAGCATATGAACATAAATTAGGTGCACCTAATTTAGCGCCAGCTGCATTTGAATGGGTGAGTAGCGCTTTAGATACTATTAATATTACCAAAACAAA
>CAYVNB010000059.1:5615-6706 GCA_964452665.1 uncultured bacterium | reverse complement strand
CCTGGAACGGGTAAAACACTCTTGGCTAGGGCCATCGCCGGGGAAGCCAATGTAGCTTTCTTTAGTTTAAGCGGTGCGGACTTTGTGGAAATGTTCGTGGGTGTCGGTGCATCTCGTGTTAGAGATTTGTTTGAGCAGGGGAAGCAAAATCAGCCTTGCATTATTTTTATTGATGAATTGGATGCGGTAGGCCGTCAGCGGGGTGCGGGATTGGGCGGAGGTCACGATGAGCGTGAACAAACTTTAAACGCCCTCTTGGTAGAAATGGACGGTTTTGAATCGAATGAAGATATCATCCTTATGGCAGCCACAAATCGCCCCGATGTTTTGGATTCAGCTTTGCTTCGTCCTGGACGATTTGATCGTCAAGTGATAGTGGATGTGCCGGACTTGAAAGGACGTCTGGGCATTTTGAAAGTCCACACTAAAAAAATTGTCATGAATAAGAAAAAGGTAGACTTGAATGCCATTGCCAAGGGTACACCGGGCATGGTAGGGGCAGACCTTGAAAATATTGTGAATGAAGCGGCCCTTTTGGCAGCGCGAAAGAAAAAACGCTCCGTGGATATGATGGACTTTGAAGAGGCGAAAGATAAGGTCATGATGGGGGTTCAGCGGAAAAGTGTGGTTCTCTCAGAAGAAGAGAAAAAGACCACCGCCTATCATGAGGCGGGCCATACATTGGTGGCAGCAAGGACGAAAGGGGCGGACCCTGTCCATAAGGTGACGATTATCCCTCGTGGGCGTGCCTTGGGGGTCACTATGCAATTGCCCATTGATGAGAAGCACGGTTATACCCGGGAATATATTGAAGGTCGATTGGCCATTCTTATGGGTGGTCGTGCGGCGGAAAAATTAATCTTTAATGAACTGACAACCGGTGCGGGGAATGATATTGAACAGGCCACCCAGATTGCCCGGAAAATGGTATGTGAATGGGGTATGAGCGATGTGCTGGGTCCCATGACATTCGGAAAGAAAAATGAAGAAATCTTTCTGGGCAGGGAAATCCAAAGCCATCGGGATTATTCAGAAGTAACGGCGCGGATGATTGATGAAGAAGTGGTGCGAATCGTTCGAAAATCTCAATC
>CAYVNB010000059.1:1841-5515 GCA_964452665.1 uncultured bacterium | reverse complement strand
ATTAAAGAGGCGTTTTCTTCATATAAATGAATATCACCCAATTCAATTCCTGGCTCCAGGCCCCAAACCATACTCTGATTATGGGTATCCTCAACGTCACACCCGACTCCTTCAGCGATGGGGGACAGTTTGCCAATAAAGATCAAGCGGCAGAACGGGCCCTCCAAATGATAGAAGTAGGGGCGGACATGATAGATATCGGTGGTGAGAGCACCCGGCCTGGCGCTGAACCTGTACCATTAGAAGAGGAATTGAATCGGATCATTCATGTGATTGAGGCTATACGAAAAAAATCCGATTGCCTCATTTCCATAGATACTTATAAATCGGCCGTGGCAAAAGCAGCCCTTAATACAGGGGCGGATTTGGTAAATGATATTTCGGGACTCACATTCGATACTGAAATGACTTCTCTTGTTGCTGAGCGGAATGTGCCTGTGATTTTAATGCATATTAAAGGAACACCACGTGATATGCAGAAGAATCCAAGTTATGATGATCTTATTTCAGAAATTTGCCAATTTTTCAAGGATCAAATTTCAAGTGCGAAGGAAAGTGGTGTAAAACCAGAGAATATCATCCTCGATCCGGGAATAGGATTTGGAAAGTGCTTAGAAGATAATTTTGAAATCATCCGTGAATTAGGGCAAATTTGCACCATGGGATATCCGGTATTATTAGGTCTCTCGCGAAAATCCTTCATTGGGATGACTTTAGATCTTCCTGTCAAGGAACGTCTGGAAGGTACGTTGGCATCCATTACCGCCGGTATCATGAATGGGGCCAGAATCGTCCGCGTTCATGATATTGTTGAAACGCGCCGTGCCGTCACCATTATAGAAAAAATTATGGGGAAAAACTAGGTGGTCATTTTTCAAATTGGATTCCTGACTGTCACCTTGATTGACCTTATTGATCTTCTTTTGGTGAGTTGGCTCTTCTACAAAATATACATGTATTTCAAGGGGACAAGGGCAGGACAGATGTTGGCGGGTCTCATCATTCTCATGGTGGCCTCGTTTTTATTTAACGCCTTTGGACTCAGTGCCTCTAGTTGGTTGGTAAACCAATTTCAGACCGTCTGGGTGGTCGCCTTTGTAATCCTTTTTCAACCGGAATTGCGTAGATTATTGATTTATGTTGGGCAGACACGGTTCTTTCAGCGGATTTTTAGGGTTGGCACATCCCGGACTATTGTATCCATTGTAGAAGCGGCCACTCAATTGCAAGACCGTCACTGGGGCGGATTAATCGTTATCCAGCGGGAGACAGGATTGCGTTCTTATAAAGATCAAGGGACACAACTCAAAGCAGAGGTAACTGCACCCTTATTAGTGAGTATTTTTAATCCATCTTCACCCTTGCATGATGGGGCTGTGATTATTCAGAATGACATTATTGATGCGGCAGCCTGTATTTTGCCCCTAACCGAAAGTACAATGATTGATCCGGAAATGGGGACACGCCACCGGGCCGCATTGGGGATATCAGAAGAAACCGACGCTATTGTGGTATTGATTTCGGAAGAAAAGGCGCGAATCTCTGTGGCAGAGGATGGTCGTTTCGCCCATATTGGCATGGATGATATTGCACTCCGCAAATATCTCAATGACAGAATGTTTATCGCATCGGGTGATTAGCATACCGAATCTTGAACTTGTCGATTGATAGGGTAATAGAACGCACCCTTCGACATGCTCAAGGTGCAAAATAAAGAAATGAGCATTTTTACATACACAATCTTAAGCGTCCTTTTGGTTAGTCTTATATCACTGGCGGGACTGGTCACTCTTGCATTATCCGGGAAGACCCTCCAAAAAATCATCACACACTTGGTCAGTTTTGCCACGGGGACCTTATTCGGCGGTGCCCTGATTCACCTCTTGCCGGAAGCATACGAGGATACATCCAATCCATTGGCCGTATCATTGTGGACTATTGGCGGCCTTGCCACATTTTTTATCATGGAAAAATTCTTCCGCTGGCGCCATTGCCACCACCCTACCACAGTAAACCACTTTCACCCTGTGGTCCCCATGAATATTTTCGGGGATGCCATGCATAATTTCATCGATGGTGTATTGATTGCCATCAGCTATACGGCAGGAATACCATTGGGCATTGCCACTACTGTGGCCGTCCTTTTTCATGAAATTCCCCAGGAAATCAGTGATTATTCGATTTTGATTAATGGGGGATTGTCTGTGAAGAAAGCCCTTATCGTGAATTTTATGAGTTCCTCTTTGGCAATGGTAGGTGCATTAATGGCCCTCCAAATGGGAAAGAGTATAGCTGGATTTACGGAAGCATTAATCCCTTTCACTGCCGGTGGATTTTTGTATATTGCTGGATCGGACCTCATCCCTGAACTCCATCACAATACAGAAATCAAAAAGTCATTATTACAATTAACCATGTTTATCGCCGGTGTGGTCGTCATGACCTTATTGGCTCTGAATTTCTAAATAAATTCGTCTTAACCCTTTTCTCAATTAATGTAAATTTTATATATGGAATTGATCGAGCTAAAAGACCGATACGCTGTTGCCGAGAAAAAATATTCTGAATTGCGGAGGTATCTTTGACTTATCCGCCAAACAAGCTGATTTAGAAAAAATGCGTCAGGCATCTACCGCGCCTGATTTTTGGAATGACAATGTGGCGGCATCATCCCTCCTGAAAAAAATATCCATCCTAGAAAAGGAGATTAAACTCTGGAAAAATTTGGATACGGCCCAGGGCGATGTGGAAGTCCTGTTGGAATTTGCAGAAGCCGGGGAGTCATCTCTGAAAGAGGTGGATGAAGAATTAAATCAATTTGTGGTTACCATTGAAGATCTTGAATTGAAGATGATTTTGGGGGATCCTCAGGATACACAGGATGCCATCATTACAATTCATCCTGGGGCAGGAGGCACAGAAAGCCAGGATTGGGCGGAGATGCTTTATCGTATGTACATCCGTTGGATTGAGCGGAAAGGCTTCAAAAAAGAAATCATGGATTATCAGCCTGGGGATGAAGCAGGGATTAAGGATATCACGATGGAGGTAAAAGGCGATTACGCCTACGGATTGCTGAAAGCAGAAGCGGGTGTCCATAGGTTAGTGCGGATTTCACCCTTTGATTCCAATAGTCGGCGTCATACTTCTTTTGTGTCCGTGTTTGTATACCCATCTTCAGAAGATGAAATCGAAATTGAGATTGATCAGAACGATTTACGGATCGACACATATCGGGCCAGCGGTGCAGGCGGACAGCATGTCAATAAAACGGATTCGGCCATTCGGATTACCCATATCCCCACAGGGATTGTGGTCCAGTGTCAGAATGAACGGAGCCAACATAAGAATAAAGCTTCGGCTTTAAAAGTATTGAAAACTCGCCTCTACCAGTTGGAGGTGGAAAAAGAAAAAGAAGCCCGGCAGGATTTGGAAGATACCAAAATGGATATCGCCTGGGGCAGCCAAATTCGATCCTACGTTTTTCACCCTTATAATATGGTGAAAGACCACCGCACCAAGGAAGAAACAGGAAATGTTTCTGCGGTAATGGATGGAGATTTAGATAAATTCATTCGCGCCTTTTTGATGAACCAATTGGGCGAAACGGTAGAAGAATAGGAAGCGTAACGCATGTCAGATGATCATAAAAGTCTTAATCAAATCATAGACTT
>CAYVNB010000059.1:0-1741 GCA_964452665.1 uncultured bacterium | reverse complement strand
GTCAATGGATATGTCTTTAAAACAAAAATGGGTGAAATTTCTATTCACACTAATGAACTGACAGTCCTTTGTAAATCTATTCGACCTTTGCCTGTGGTGAAAGAAAAGGAAGGGGAAACTTTCGATGCGTTTGCCGATAAGGAGCAGCGGTATCGGAACCGCCATTTGGACCTTATTGTGAATTCTGATGTGAAGAATACATTCGTTAAAAGAGCCGAGATCATCAAAGAACTTCGAGGCCATTTAGATAATTTAGGTTTTCTCGAAGTTGAAACACCTGTTCTTCAGCCAGTCTACGGCGGTGCAAATGCCCGGCCTTTTACCACCCATCATAATGCATTGGATCAACAGCTTTATCTCCGAATTGCAGATGAATTATACCTGAAGCGTCTAATTATTGGCGGTATCGATCGTGTGTACGAAATTGCCAAAGATTTCCGGAATGAGGGGATGGATCGAAACCATAATCCTGAATTCACCATGCTGGAATTTTATTGGGCATACGCAGATTTTGAAGACAACATGAAATTAGTAGAAGACATGATTCGATCTGTGGCTAAAAGTATTGATGCTTTGCATTTGAAGTGGGGCGATATGGAAATTGACCTTTCAAAGCCTTTTGAACGGCGGCCCATTTTAGAACTCTTGAAAGAAGTAACGGGAGAGGATTTGACTGAAGCAACAGATGAACAAATGCAAGCCATTTGCATAGCGAACCGCGTAGAAGTGGAAGACAATGCCAATTATGGCCAAATGCTTGACGCCCTCATGAGTGACTTAGTAGAACCTAAATTGGTCCAGCCGACATTTATAACCGATTATCCCAAAGCCATTTCACCCTTGGCAAAAAAGCATCGGAATGGAAACCCACACTTGGTGGAACGGTTTGAACTTATCATCGGTGGTGCTGAATTTGCCAATGCCTTTACGGAGTTAAATGACCCCATCGATCAGCGGGAGCGGTTTGAATCTCAGGCCCGCTTGGCGGAAGGGGGCGATGATGAAGCCCATCCTGTGGATGAGAATTTCCTTCAAGCTGTAGAATACGGCATGCCCCCCACGGGCGGTGTGGGCATCGGCGTGGATCGTTTGGTTATGCTCCTTACAGAAAATGTGACCATTAAGGATGTGATTCTCTTCCCGGCCATGCGGACGGAAGAACAGTAGTCCAACCCACATGAATTTCCCTTTTTATTTATCGACGCGGTATCTCCGTTCGACACAAAAAGGGAGCTTTACACGAATCGCCAGCATTCTATCCGTAGCAGGACTGGCAGTGGGTATTGCTGCCCTCCTTATCACACTTTTTATTCTAAATGGATTCGAGCGGGTCATTTCCCAAAAAATTTCTGATTTTGACGGCCATATCCGTATTCGTCATTTTTTGAGTGAGCCCATCCAAAAAGATATTGCGGGTCTCGATAGTATCCAAGCCGCATATCCTATGCAGATTGCCCGATCATCTTTTATACAAGGGCAGGCGCTACTCCGAAAAGGGAAGCAGGCGGAGGGCGTTATCGTAGAAGGCCTAGAGCCGCGCGGTATGGGATTTATTTCCTCAATGATGGTGGATGGGGTTCCTATAATTAATCCAGATGAGACGATAATTGGACAACGATTGGCGGAACAATTGGGTATATCGGTGGGAGATCGAATTGTCCTTTTTGATATCAAAACACTCCATGGGTCTCAAAAGCGATTGGGTCAATTCAAAGTCAGTGGACTTTACCATTCTGGGATG
>CAYVNB010000058.1:0-6914 GCA_964452665.1 uncultured bacterium | reverse complement strand
ACAATAATTTCATCTTCGAATTTGGCCCCTTCTTTGTAGTCACAGGTGGCGGATACCACAGGCAGAAAATAGCCCTCATCCTCGATATCCATAACGATGATGCCTAAATCGTTAAGAAGTTCAGTACGGGCTTGTTCAAAAAATTCAAAATAGCGGGCATAATAGACTACGCCCATCTGATCGATATCTTTATAATAAATTTTGGTATGATAGTCGTATTGGACCATCAGGATTCGGTATAGACACCCATTTTTTCGTAACGATCAATCCGTCGATCTAAAAAGGTGGCAGGGTCTATTTCTTTCAGGGATTTAATTTCTTCCAGGAGTACCCTCTTCAAAGTGACCGCGATCTCATCAAAATTTTGATGAGCACCGCCCAGAGGTTCTTCCACAATTCGATCACATATACCCATATTCATAAGATCATCCGGTGCCACTTTCATGGCATCCGCTGCATCAGGCGCTTTGCCTGCATCCCGCCAGAGAATGGACGCGCACCCTTCCGGACTAATTACAGAATACCATGTATTTTCCATCATGAGCATGCGGTCGCAAACACCAATACCCAATGCACCACCACTGGCCCCTTCCCCGATGACAACAGCAACTACAGGTACTTTAAGCTTGGACATCTCCAATAGGTTCTTGGCAATAGCCTCCCCTTGGCCCCGCTCTTCTGCACCCAATCCTGGATAGGCTCCCGGTGTATCGATCAGAGATATAATGGGTAAATTAAATTTTTCTGCCAATTTCATGATCCGGAGGGCTTTACGGTAGCCTTCAGGACGCATCATACCAAAATTCCGGAACAAGTTTTCTTTTGTATTTCGTCCTTTTTGCTGACCTATAAAAACCACTTTTTCATTTTCCACTTTCCCCATGCCGGCGATCACCGCCGCGTCGTCACCAAAATACCGATCGCCGTGCAGTTCGATAAAATCAGGCGCCAATGCTTGTATATAATCCTGAGAAAAAGGACGTTGAGGATGACGGGCCAATTGAACACGCTGCCAACGGGATAATCCGGAAAATATCTTCTTAAGCGAAGTTTCCCGTTTAGTTCGGAGGGTAGATAATTCCGCGGAATGATTCGCAGAACTGGTATCTGCTTCCAATTCAAGGATTTGTTCATCAATTGCCTGGATCGGCTTTTCAAATTCTAAGTAGTAGTTAGCCATTTTGATTCAAATTTTGAGCGGGAATTTAATGGGTTTTTTGCCCACGAAATACACTAAATTAATAACTTTTAATTTCATAATTTTTGATTAATATTACACCACTGATACACATTTTCGTGCATACCATTATTTTCGCGTAAATACTATTTATTCCAACCAAAGATTCGCCAAATCCGGAGGCGCCAAACCATCCAAACCGCTTCAAACATAATAGTCCGACTCATCTTGGATTCACCAATGGTACGATCGATAAAAATAATAGGATGCTCAACCAATTTAAATCCCTTGATCCATGCACGAAAATTCATCTCGATCTGAAAGGAATATCCAGACGATTTCACCCCATTCAAGTCAATGGACTCCAATACTTTACGAGACCAGACCTTGTATCCCCCCGTGGCATCTTTTAAGGGCATCCCCGTAGCGAAACGAGAATATACATTGGCCCCATAACTAATCACCAATCGTCGAATTGGCCAATTGACCACACTCACCCCATTGATGTATCGGCTGCCGATGACCACATCATGATCCTCCAACAATTCCACCATCTTAGTGATTTCTTTTGGGTGATGGGACATATCCGCATCCATCTGTGTGATATAATCATAATCCTTCTTCAACGCCCATTTAAATCCATAAATATAGGCTTTGCCCAGACCATCCTTTTTTTCGCGAATCTCCAGGAACAGATTGGGAAATTTAGATTGAAGTCCCCGAACAATATCAGCTGTGCCATCGGGAGAACTATCATCTACAATAAGCATGTGGTGATCTGCATTACGACTGAAGACCTCGTGGATAATTTGAGCCACATTTTTACGCTCATTATAAGTGGGGGATATGATCAGTATTTTCATCTGCACAATTGCTTACGGATTTCCTGCAAACAAGTTTCAACGGATTTGGGCACGATTCCCAGAGCTGATTCAATTTTTTCTGTTTTCAATCCGCTCTTTAACGGGCGCGGTGCGAGCTGGTTCAATTCCACTGTGGAAATGGGCGATATCAAGGATGGATCCAATTCGAACACTTTTGCAATTAACTGGGCAAATTCAAATCGATTCATGTATCCCTTATCCCCGTAATTATAGAGGCCAAGGGCTTCCGTCTCTATCAATACCTTAATGACGGATGCGACGGAATGTGTCCAGGTGGGGTTATTCCATTGATCATCCACCACACGGATGGGTTTCCCGTCTGAAAGAGAATCCACCACCCATTTTACAAAACTGGCTTTCGTCCGCTTCGTATAGTCATAAACCACATTTGTCCTAAGGATGGTGGTTTTTACATGATTTTCAGTAAGCCATTCATCCGCGGCCAATTTGGTTTGACCATAAACTGAAATGGGATTGGTCCCATCATCCTCCCCATAAGGTCCTTCTGCACCGTCAAAGACATAGTCCGTAGAAATCTGGATAAAGTGGCCATCAAAACTTTTACACAGATTTTTAACACCATCTACATTGATGGCTTCAGCCATTTCCGGATCGGTCTCACATCCATCCACATTGGTCATGGCGGCCAAATTCAAAATCACATCAGGTCGGATATGAACTACCAAATTCTCAGTTATTTTAGAATCGGTAATATCCAGTTGAATCCCATCATCCGAGGTATGGAGACCAGTTGAAATAATATTAAAGTATGACTTTAGATAATTTATACATATGGAACCCAATTGACCATATGCGCCTGTTATAAATACTATTTTCATTCTGCTATCCCCCATTAAGATACAAAGTCAAGAAGAGTGATTAATATAATTCTTTCATACATAAAATTTTCTTTGTGCCCCCGAGGCTTCGTGCCTAATTCACAGTCTCGAAAGTATGTGCTACGATATCCACCTGGCGCAGGAGCATATATTTATCCTTGCCAGGGTGAAAAATCATAATATGGATGAAATAGGTTCGGTCCGTCGCTTCATCATAAAAAAGATAAGCAATAAATGGACCACCCTGGGCTTCTTCAATACTCTCCCACAGACCTGTGGCCTTCCAGGCACCGCGGCCATTGAATTCATCCGGTTCAATCTTAAATAAATAATCTGCGTAATGAATGTTTCCAAAATATTCAGGAGGAATACCTTTTACATGGTCATGAACAGAAATGCTATCTGAAAAAACCAAGCCATCTTTCCACTGAACTGCCAACCACCTATATGGCATATCCCGCCCCATCCAGAAAAATTGCTGTTCGGCACTATCTCGCAACACTGTATATCCCCAGGGAATCTTCATCGTCCATCCATACTTATCCGCCAACTTATTCTGAAGATCTTTCTGCAAGGTAGAGCCAACGAACAAATGCTTGCTCTGGCGCTGAAAGAATAGATCATCATACTGCTTCTTCAGCCAAGGCCCTTGATCTTTGGCTTGGTCCAGAATTTTATCTTTAGACGGACCATTAATGATTAGATAATTCTGATTTCGCGCATAAACATCCTTGGCGAAAATGAGCTGATTGCCCCCTTCCATGGTGGATTTATACTGAGCCGCAGACAGAATCTGCTTAATTAATTTCACCCCAATGTTTCGGGGATGGTCCCCCACGGCAGCCACGATCACATTCACATGATTATTCACATCATTGAAATTTTCCGGATCAACCCACACCGTACGGTAATAGGGCTCAGGTTGAGGCGTGTTCAGCGTATCTCTAAAAATAGTAGTGAGCACCTTTTGGATATCCTCTCGGTCTTCAAATGAAGCCACCACAACCAATTCATTATCCGCGCCTTGAGCACGGGGCTTGACCGAGTCGCAGCCAGACCAAAATAAAATGGGTATCACCGCCAACCATAATTGTCTTTTCATCGTTATTTTATTCATTATACAATACAAAATTAGCCCGTTGTTTTTCAAAAAGCACGTCCAGAAGTTTTACTTTCACCTGATCGCCCAAACGAAATTCCTGCTTATACTTTCTGCCGCGAATGCAATAATGATCCGAGTCATAGCTGTACTCGTCACCTTCCAGTCTATCCATGTGGACAAGCCCCTCAGCCAATGTCAGTTTCAACTCCACAAAAAAACCGAAACTTACTACACCAGAAATAATACCTTGAAAGGATTGACCGATCCTTTCATTGAGCCAGCGGAGCTGCTTCATTTTAATATATTCGCGTTCTGCGGATAAAGCTTGAAGTTCGGCTTGATTAGATGAATTCACCACTTTTTTCATCATTTTATGCCAATCGGCTTTGGGTGCAATAGAATGATGGTGTACCAATTTAATCATACGATGAATCATGAGATCGGGATAGCGCCGAATGGGTGAGGTAAAGTGTGTATAATGGTCAAAGGCCAATCCGAAATGGCCTGCATTTTTCATGGCATATTCCGCCTTGCTCATGGTCCTGAGCGCTACTGTTTCTATCAAAGATCGATAAGGCGAATCTTCTACATGCTTCAGTACATTTTTAATATCATTGGGTGACAACTCGCCTTGGGGAACTGGAATCCCAAGACGCAACAGTTTTAGGAGGTCAATAAATCGTTCCACTTTCAGTTTATCCGGTTTGGGATGGACACGATACACAAACGGATATTTCTTTGGCAGCAATTTGGGGATTTTGACAGCCACTAGTTGATTGGCCAAAAGCATACATTCTTCCACGATCCGGTGGGATTCCATCCGTTCACTGGGGCGAATCTCATGGGGAATGCCTTTTTTACCCATTTCAAAAATGGGTTCGGGAATGTCAAAATCGATACTCCCTGCATCAGAACGATTTTTGAAAAGTTGTTTCGCCAATCGCTTGAGTAAATTCAATTTTTTTTTCAGATGATGGTCCAAATTTACATCAAGTATATCCTCCACATCTTGATAGGTAAAACGAGCCTTACTATTGATTACCGTAGGGAGAACTTCTGTTTCCAATACATTAAAGTTTTCGTCCATCTTAATTATGGCCGAAACGGCAAGACGATCTTCATTGGGCCGAAGTGAGCAAAGATTGGCAGATAATTTCTCCGGGAGCATATGAACCACCCCCTCAGTAAAATAGACTGATGTAGCACGAAAAATGGCCTCACCATCGATGGACGAATTGGGTGTTACAAAATGACTCACATCGGCGATATGGACACCCAAAACAAAACCATCACGATTTTGCTTTATAGAAATAGCATCGTCAAAATCTTTTGCATCTTCGGGATCAATGGTGAAACAATTCCATTTCCGCAAATCCCGTCGATTAGGAATCTCCTTTTCGATGGAGGCCTGAGAAAAGTGACCCACTTCATCGTTGACTTTTTTCGGAAATGATTGGGTATAATCGTATTTGCTAAGGATCATGGCCATGTCATTTGCGGGATCATCAGCCTTTCCAATGATCGTATCCAGTTTAGCAATAATAGGATCGAACGAATTGCCCCAATCCTTTACATTTGCCTTCACGATCTGCCCTTCACCCAAATCCTTTTTGGCCTTAATGAGGCAAATCCCCCGCCCGGGATTCACAGGCGAAATGGCGATAAACATTTTTCCCGAATATCGATAGGTGACACCAATAAAGCTGTCAGAACCACGCTCTACCACTTTTTCTATTCGGCCTTTTAATCCCTGGGGACTGGGGCGTTTATTCAACTTTACCTGAACCGTATCCCCATGGATGGCATCCCCCATGGATCTTCGGCCAATGAAAATATCTTCTGAATTATCCTCCGTAATGACAAAACCGAATCCTTTTTGAGTAACGGTTAATTTTCCTTTTATTGCGTTTGGTTGTTTGGGTAGAGTATAATGTTTCCCCTTCACATGGATGATTTCCCCTTTATTGATCATATCCTTTAAAAGGATTTTCACAGCGCGGATCTCTCCTGTTTTCACCTTCATCCTTTGGAAAATCTCTTTTTGCCGAAATAGTTTTCCGGGGTTCTGATTAAATATGGCAAATAGTTTTTGTCGCATTATAAATCCGAGGAGAATTTAAGGTGAAGTTTACCACCCGGTGAGGACTTTGAGAACCCGATGGAGATATCCATGTTGACGTTGCCGTTATATTGGCGAAAGCCTACACCATAGCCCGGCTTAAGGGTCATGGTTCCCACAAGATCCATTAGGGAATTTTTGCCAAAGCTTGCCACGGGACTATCCATAAATAAAAATAACTGAGATCGATCTAAGTCACCAAAGAGCCATTCGATGGAATGAATGACGGCCCAATTGGCCTGAAATTGATTTTCATGATATCCCCGTACTGAATTGGCGCCCCCCACCTTTACTTTTTTAGATTTTGGCAGTTTGCCGCCGTCAATGAACGCATATTCACCCTGGACAAATAATCGTAGTGTTCCCCAACTGAATGTTCCATAGCGGTCTAATTTAAAGTCCGTGTCAATCATTCTTTTGTTACCAGCTTCATTCCTGACCCATCCTAAGGCGTAATTGAAGGACCAGAATCGGCCTTTTGACGGCATCCATCGATTATTCCGCCGGTCTCCTCTTATCCCCAAAATGACTGCATCCGAATTAAATCGAGTATCAGTTTCCAGATCTTTACCATATTCACTTTTACCCCCGATGGTCCATCGGCCAAAAGGTCCCACGCCCGTAATCATTCCCGAAGTGGATTCTAAGATATAGGATTTTTCTAAAAAGTCCTGTTCATAACGGACCAAAGTACCAAAGGGCAATCCGAATGGGAATGGAGTCTCCATCCCAAAAACCAATGTGCGTGTTTTAGGATCAGGCTGTCGCCATTGGAGCTCTATAATACTACCCT
>CAYVNB010000057.1:0-7021 GCA_964452665.1 uncultured bacterium | reverse complement strand
GGCACCGTTTCCACGTTAAATTTATTTTTAATGGCCGCACTGATGCCAATGGTGCCTGGCCGTTTCCGACGGATATAACGTATCATCTTCCCCTCGCCGGTATCCTCATAATAGACTTCAGCGGATCGGCTAGTGAGATCAATAAAGGGTGGATCAAATGGCATGAGCTGTTCTACCAGGTTAAATACCTTTTCAATGGATCCACCTCGGTTGGGTGGAATAATCTCGTAACTAAACAATGTTTTGTTCGCTTTATCGAGGAATTCTATTACTTTCATAGCTTTCAATTTAGCCTGTCTTTTAACGCAATTAAAAAGGGGTTTTCTCTTATTTCAAATTCTAAAGTTGTGTCGGGCCCATGGCCAGAATGGACTATACGGTCATGACCAACTGAATTGGCCAAATGGACCAAAGAAGATTCCAATGTGTTCCAATCTCCTCCCGGAAGATCCGTTCGGCCTACATTCCCTTTAAACAAAGTGTCGCCGACGAAAATGTGATTCTCAATTTCAAGGCAAGTACCACCGGGCGTATGCCCAGGTGTATTCACGGTCTGAATCGTAAATGGTCCAATATTGATCTCTCCTTCTTCCTTAAACCAGTACTCCACTTCAGGTGTTTGTTTTTGCGCCATACCAAACATTCGACAGGTAGCTGCATAGGTATCCAAAATAAATTTTTCTTCTTTATGAAGATAAAATGGGATTGAGAATTTTTCTTTCAACGGGTGCACCGCCCCAATATGATCCAAATGGGCGTGGGTATTCACAATGGCAATGGGAATCAGATTATGACCCCCAAGGGCTTGAATAATTAAATGGTCATCATCGCCGGGATCCACCAGCACCGCATCAGGTGAATCGGAATACCATACAATATAACTGTTTTCTTGAAACGGTCCCGTAACAACCGTCTCTACATTTAAGCTCAAATTTCCTCGAAAAAGAGTTCATTGAGGCATTGAATCTTATCCTCATAAGAATGGGGAAAGAGAAATCGTTCCGCTGCGGAGATAGAGCTCAAAATGGAGTTTCCATCCTGGGGTGTAAAGCAAAAACCAAAAACTTCATGGTCATTTTTCACATGGAGGGATTGTTCCACCACAACTGTTTGATTCAGGATGCGGCCAAAGTGCCCATGATCTCTACCGAAAGAATAGACCGTACTGGTCATATTCTTGGTGGTCATGGCAACCAGATCATTGGCCATCAGGCGATCCTTTACCTCATTTAAATTAATAGGTTCCTTTGTTGTCAGTGCAAACCACAATACGTGCATATACTGGCTGTTCACCTTCATGGCAGAAGAAAACATATTTAAATCATACCCCAGTGTGGAGAATAATTCTGATGCATCCTTTGCATGGTGTGAACCAAAAATTTCATCTGTGTGACCCCCCACTGCAGGTGCGGGGATAAAGCTCCCAGCTTGACTCGTATCATTAGCACGGCGTATGCAAACGAAGCGACCTTCTTTTAAATTATCCGGGCCATGGCCATCCAATACAATTGTATTGGTGATACAAGAAATATTATGAGTATTGCAGGAAACAATCTGTACAAATTGGTTGTCTCCATTTTTCAGAACCGAGTCGTTGATGCCTCTGGCATATTTTACGCCAAAGCCGTCTTCACTCCCCTGGGCCATAAACCCTTTAACTTGTTCAGAAAATTTTTGATAATACTTTTCTTTATTTTGATGGCCCACGCCAGATGGTGTGCAGTCAATCACAACGGAAGCGCGGCTAATCGCTTCTTCTGTTTCAAGTTCTGGGTCCATCCCTAACTCTTTAAAGCTATACGCACGATCATCATTCACTGCCAATCGTGCACCTCGCTTTAACAAATCGATCACCTTCGACCGGTCAGTACGTAAAGCAGAATTTTTGTTAAAGGTAATCTCTCCAATACCCAATTGCTCTTTATAATCACACAGTAAACCAATTAATGGCTCACCGATGGTACCTGTTCCAATAACGTGGACTATCTTACGTTCCATTTAAAACGACTCCTAGCTCTCATTAAGGTTGCTTGTTTCGTTAATCGCTTGACGCTCTAAACGAATTTGATTAAAGAACCATCCAAAAATGACCCCAAATACGATTAAATAAACAGTCAGAAAATAACCGAAATAATTATACATTTTCTACTCCTGAATTAGATATACGGATCACATGAATTCGATATCGCATCATGAGTGTATACAGCACCGTAAAAATGCTTAGTGATAATAAAAAAGGTATCAAAATCCCGGTTGGCTGTTGGGCCATTTCTACTTGAGGATGGGATTGAATCTCCGGTGCCCAAAACTGGACTGAAACAAAAATAATCGGCACATCTACGAATGCGATTATTCCCAAAGCAGCAGCATAGCGACGAATACGTTCAATGTGTCCGCCAAATGTCCGCATCATGAAATATCCAATATAGATCAAAAACAGGATTAAGGTCGTGGTTAGGCGCGGTTCCCATATCCATGGCTTGCCCCAAATGGGTGTGGCCCAGATTGGTCCTGTTATCAATACCAATGCCATAAACATTGTGCCGATGCCTGCTGCGGCCAACCCCACATCATCCCATTTTTCATCCTCTTTGATGAAAAACATGATGCCGGCAATCATCACCACAAAATAGGATAAAAAGCCCACCCATGCAGATGGAACGTGCACATAAAATATTTTCTGAGCCCAATGTTGATCCGATACCATAGGCGTATTCGATATAATATTCCACACATTTAATAGAAGGAGTCCAACCACAGTCAGACACCAAATGCGATTAATCTTATTTTGGAAAAATAGGGTCATTATTCTTCAGTGATAAAGTCGAATAATGTGTATCCGACGAGGCCAAAAATTACAATGATAGAACCAATGATTAACAACCAAATTTGCCATAATTGGTAGGGATCACCTGCCATAATTCCATTGGATATTTTGGTAGCCGCAATGACTACCGGTGAGACCAATGGAAACATGAGTACTGGCAGCAATACTTCACTCAACCGGGCACGCATGGCAATACCTGAAACCAGGTTCGCTACGGCCATAATGGCCAAATTGATGAGCAATGCAGTCCCTACAGCCATGAGCGGATTTAGCGGAAAATCAATGAGAAGAAATTTAAAGAATGGAATGCATATTATCAATTCCATCACCGTGAGAAAAATAAATCCACTAATCCATTTGGATAGATAAATTAATCCCCTATCTATAGGGGCTGTAATGAGCATGGAAAAGGCATCCATTTCTTTTTCATAAGAGAAGGATCGATGGACACCCAATACAGTCACAAAAAGGATCATGGCCCAAAACATGCCCGGGGCATAATTGGTCAAAATCACCCGAGACACATTTGATGTAAAGGCATAAGCCAAAATAATGGATAGTCCAAAAACCAACATGGATAAAATCAATTCCCGTGAACGGAATTCGTTATAAAGTTCTTTTTTGAGTAGAATAAAAAACATCAGACTGTTTGAATCTCCCCGTTTTTAAGACGAAAAATTCTGTCCCCATACTTTGTGGCTATGGCTTCATCATGGAGAACCAAACACATGGCCTTCCCTTCCGATTTCCATTGGATCAAGGCCGTGTGCATCTGTGCTGTACCATCATCATCCAATCCAGAAAAGGGTTCATCCATGAGTAACAAGGACCACTGGGCTAGTTCTGCATAGGTGAGCTTTAGCCGTTGTAGCATCCCTTGGGAATAGATCGTAATGGGATCGTCTTTCTGCTGTAAGAGACCATATTGATCCAATGCTTTAATTATTTTCTCCTCTAAAACTGGCGTACCCCTCAGTTGTAGTGTCAAGGATAAATTTTCCATTGCAGACAAACCGCTATACATTGCAGGTGCATGCCCGAGATACAACAAATCCTTTCGGACCACTGGCACCCCTTTTAATAAATCATGATTTTGAAATTTAACTGACCCTTTATCGCAGGCCATGATTCTTGCTATGATCCGCAACAATATGGATTTGCCTGCACCGTTTTTTCCCATAATCACAATCGTCTCCCCTGCGGTAATATCGAATGTGATATTTTTTAATACAGAACGGCGGTTAAATGATTTAGATAAATGGGATACGAAGAGCATGAATCGGTTACTTCGAATTCAACTGTGCAATGACCGCTGAAACTTCCTGCTTTAATTCTGTTCGTGCCGTTTGCAAATCATCTTCGTTAATATTCCCGATATCAAATTCCATTTCCAATTCTTTAATTTGTCGGTATAAAATTAATTTTTTACGCTTTAGCGCAGGCCGATCCAGAGGCGAATCTTTTTTTTCAACATTAGGTAAAAATAGCGGTTGTATCACAAAAACCACCGGTAAGATGAAAAAAATAAGGATTAAGCCATAATCTCGAATGAATTCCATTATGAATCCTTTCTGGGCCACATAGCAATGACCGTGCCAATGACCAATATATAGCCGCCGATCCAAACCCATCGCACCAATGGATTTACCATAATTTTGATAAAGGCGACACCATTTTCATTATCTACGGCTGAGAAGATTGAATAAATATCCTTATTCATAGTAGAGTAAATATCCAATTCACTATGGGGCTGCCTTTTGTTTACATCAGGGTTTTTATGGAAATACACCCGTTTTTCTGGTCGAAGGATTGTGATAAATTGACCTGTATAATCTGTGACGCGGAGTTCGGAAATCCATGCATAATGATTGGGCCGTTCAGCCTCAGACATTTTGATCAATTCAAATTCGTAGCTGGCCACATGATCAGATTCACCCACCATCAAACTAAATTCTTTTTCTTTATCAAAGGCGTGTCCTGTAAAACCCACAAACATGAGAACGATGCCCAAATGGACTACATATCCCCCATAGCGAGATCGGTTCTTACTCACCATTCGACCCAAAGCAATGAAGACCGTTTCATTGAATTTTTTCGTTCTTGCTTTGATACCCCGTAAAAATTCGGCCGAAATAGTGACTGTCACAAAAGTGCAGAGGCTAAATGAAATCACCACATACCCTTTATACCCTAGAAATAAGAATATGGCTGCACCGACCAATCCGGAAAGGATTGGAAAGGTGAAATTCCGAATGAGGTTTTGTTTCCCTGTTTTCCGCCACGCCAATAATGGACCTATACCTGTCAAGGCCAACAATACCAACCCAATGGGAATATTAAGCTGATTAAAAAATGGCGGACCTACGGTAATTTTTGTGCCACGAACTGCTTCTGAAATAACGGGAAATAATGTGCCCCAAAACACGGAAAAACACATGACAACAAAGACCATGTTATTAAATAAAAATCCACTTTCACGAGAGGTGAATGATTCCATTTTTCGAGGCGATCTTAAATCATTTTTTCGAAAAAACATCATGCCAAATGAAACAATCATTATGATGAAAACGAATGATAGAAAAATGGGGCCCAAAGAAGAGGCAGTAAATGAATGGACCGAACTCATGACGCCAGATCTGGTAAGAAACGTGCCAAATATACACAAGGTAAAGGTGAGAATAATTAACACCATATTCCAGACCCGGAGCATATCCTTTTTTTCTTGGATAATAATGGAATGGATAAAAGCTGTTGCCGTCAACCATGGCATAAAACTGGCATTTTCTACCGGGTCCCACGCCCAATAGCCGCCCCAGCCCAATTCTTGATAAGCCCACCAGCCACCCAAAATAATCCCCATACTCAGGAATAGCCATGCCACCAACGACCACCGTCGTATACTTTGGATCCATAGTGAACTTGTATCCTTATTCATCAATGCTGAAAAGGCAAATGCAAATGGCACGGAAAAACCCACGTAACCTAAATACAAAGTGGGCGGATGAATTGCCATGGTTACATTTTGCAGTAAAGGATTTAATCCATTCCCATTGGCTACCACAAAGTCCGCATCAGTGGGCATAAATGGGTTAGTAACAAAATTTGTTAATACGAGGAAAAACATCTGAATCACTGCCAAGGTAATAATAACCCAAGGCATGAGACCATGATGTTTATTTTGATTCTGGATCACCGTAATAGTTGCAAAGATAGAAAGAATAAAAAGCCAAAATAGAAGTGAACCAGACTGACCCGCCCATAGAGCGGATATTTTGTACATGGTGGGTGTTTCAAGGCTCGTGTATCGGGCTACATAGTCAATATCAAAATTGCTGATTATCAACTGATAAGACAGAATAAATGTGGCCATAAATACAAAAAATGATATGGCCAGGGATAATCGTTGCCCTACCCAGAACAATCGTTGATCCCCACTACGGGTAAAAATAATCAATGTAACGACGGTAAGTATACTAAACCCAAATGCCAGGTTTAGTGCTGCACCGCCAGCAATGGGGGTCATGTATCGATTTCAGTTAAGTTATATGCGTTTTCGTCACGAAGGTCCCCCTCATACCGAGAGGCGCATTTGGTTTGCAATTCATCTGCATAAAACGTTCCATTGATATATTGACCGGTCACGATGACTTCTGCCCCATCCTTAAATAGATCTGGGCGGGTACGCTCATATTTCACCGCCAATTCAGTATGCCCTTCCTTCAGAATAAAGGTACAATCCAGATAATTGTTTTCTGAAATGACGATTGATCCATCTTTCACCAGTCCGCCGAGTTTGGTTCTTTTGTTGATGTTATCGTCTATCAATTGTTCAACCGATACGAAGGTGGCCATGGCTTTTTCATCTGCTGGATTGGATGACACCCACCCGATCCAAAAAATCACAATTGCAACCACACCCCCAATTATCATAGTAAATTTTTTATTACTTTGCATATTATTCCCCTTTAAAAAATGGCTACTTCCTGCCATTCACCAAATTCTGCTTTCATGGCGATGATAATCTCACCCATGGTGGCATATACTTTCGCTGCTTCAATAATGGGCGGCATAATATTTTCACCATTTGCGCATGCTTCTTGGATGCGGCTAAAGGCTTGCTGAACCGCATTATCATCTCTCACTGCACGCAATTGATTTAATGCTTCTTTCTGCTGATTTTCTGCCGCATCACCG
>CAYVNB010000056.1:2928-7112 GCA_964452665.1 uncultured bacterium | reverse complement strand
GGGTGAGGTCAATTTTTTATTTCTTTCATACCCAGCCCACTTTGAATCTTCATTTTTTCTGCGAACTGTCCGTTGAAAATTGATCCCCCACGTATCCAGGTCCGGATTAAAATTCAAGGTCTGAAATGGGATCATAACTTCTACAGACCAACCTTCGGGGATGATGACCACCCGTGCATCCCAGATCCCATTCCAATCTTTATTGGTACCCCAATAGGATTCATTGCCAATAATTAGACCATCTCCCATGAGACCAGCCGGATTCACCTCAAAAAAGTACCCGGTACGCCCATCAAAAAATGTATCCAAAATCCACATAAACCGATCGTCTGTACGGAGGCTCTGATCTCTTCGTTTTTGGTAGGCCAAAATACCGCTGGGATCCCGATCATAAAGCATGGCCCCTATATAGAGATTATTTTCATCAAAGATTACATACACTTCTGATTTTTCCGTACTGGGTTCACCTTCATGGGGATCCCGCTGGATAAAGTTAGTCGCCGGCTGAACCATTTTCCACTCGGACTCCTCTAAAAGCCCATCTAATTTGATTTTTCCAGTCTCAATCTGCTTTGTTATGATAACAGGCTTGGATTCATCTTCTTGTCCAAAAGAAATTGTGAATATTATGCTCGTGACTAAGATTATACGAAATGATATTTTTTTACATACTATCATAAGGCCAAAAATAAATTTATTTATCGAGGTTTAAAAAAGAGTTATGGTGTGCTTCTCTGTCTCTTCTTTTCCACCAATCGAACACAATATAATCCACTGTACATATCTGAGAAAAAGATATATCCTTTATAGGGGATTGTTCCCCACACATTGGGCGAATTGGGAATATGTCCTTCTGGATGACTGGTCATAAAAAATGCAATCTCTCTGCCTTGACGATAAAGGTCTCCCAGCAAATCCCCCGATATATCAACGATCCGCAAGCCGCCATTATAATAAGCTGCATAAAGGGTATCACCCTTAATCCAATGATTGTGGGAACCCGCTTCTGTGATGGTGTAAACTGCCTCCTCTTTGGGATTATCAATATCTGTGAAATCCAGAAAATGAAACCCACCTCGGGGTTGATAAGGTCTTGGTTTCCCTGGATACCGCCAAGGAAACCACTCATCACCAGCTACGATATAAAATTTGTCGGTTGATTGGCTTTTGAATGGAAAGGCAGCATGATTATGGCCGTTAGGATCGGGCATATTTGCCAAAGTAACCGGATTGGATGGACTTCCCGTTCCTGCCCGCATCAACAATGGATTAAATTGAATTTTACCCCGATTCTTTTCACTGAATTTCAACCCACCGACATCTACGGCATGGACCCCATCAGCCCAATTGGATGAATAAGCAATCCCATCCTCAACCCAAACATCATGAATGCTATGGCCCGGTGTTGATAATTCATATACACCAACACGGAATGGGTTATTGGGATCCTCAATATTAATCATATCATATTTGCGGCCGTTATTCACCGCATATACATGGTTATCATAAATAAATACATTGTGGACGCCCCCAGTCATATCATCATTGAATTCAGCTGTTATTTTCACATTATAAGGATCCGATACCTCCAAAATAACAAATCCATTCTTCCGGTTGGATGCCCCTTCTCTACTGATTACACCCACGCGACCATCCTCTGAAATTTTCACATCATTAACCGTCCGGGCATCAACGGTCACTGTATCAATAATGACCATATTAGATGGATCAGTTATATCCCAGAAATAGGTTTCTCCATTGGCACCCCATGTACCGGTCACAGCAAAATCTTTCCCTACATGCTCACCGATTCCGGGCCAGATCCATAAGTCTGATGTATATACATCAGATATGAGGCCGTGCCCTACCAACTCAAGTTCTTTTGTCACATTTCTTGGGCCAACTTTAATTGTTTTTGAATCGGATAATCCGTTCGATGATGCCGTAATAACATAGACTCCCTCTGTTTCAGCTACAAATCGACCATCTGATGTAATTTGCCCAGATGCAGGAAGTCCAATGTTATATTCAGCTTTTCCCATATATGAATATTGTATGGGGGCAGCTGTGACCACTTGTTTCCTACGATCGAATGTTTGAACATTCACCTGAAGAACATCTCCCGTTCTAATCTTATCTGTTTCTGTTGAAAGTGAAATTGAGCGGACCGGGTTTTTTACCACATTAATCTCTGTCGTAGATGACATGTTTTCCACTGTTGCAGTGAAACGAACCTGCCCAGCTTTTTTGGTTTGGACAATACCAAATTGATTCACTGTAGCGATCTCTTCATCAGAAGATGATAAGGAAATGGTCACATCTTTTCGAATAAGATTCGCTTCATCATACACAATTGGTTCGAGTTTAAAAGATGAAACACTGAAATATTTGGGCTCTACATGTTGAAATACGATTCGATCCAATTTTGGTTTGGGAACTTCTACACTTACTGACCCATATATCCGATCTTCACGCTTCACTGATACGCTTCGAACCCGCAATTTCAGATTGCCCGGTTTATGTGGTTTTATTTTTACGGTTGCAAACCCGGTTGTATCACTGATCCGTGGTGTAGCTTCTAATGACTGCCGTGGCTGTCCATAGATCAGAAATGGGCTTTGGACCAGCTCACCATTGGCATCCACTAATTTGATTTTTACCTCACCAGGTTCCCCCACGTGGAGGAATAATGAATCCGGTTCGAAAACAAACCGAAGGGTATCTGTTTCTTCCTGTCCAAAGATATAGGACAAAGAAAAAAGAATCTTGATAAATAATATTAACCCAATTTTCATTCTTTTCTCACTCCCATCATTAAGCATGAAATTACACCTTTGGGCCTCATGAATGTTTCATTATTTTTTCGGTCATCTTTGATAAATTCATTCCCGATCAGTAAACTCTACCACGCATAACCTTATAGTAGGAGGAAGTTATGTCACAATTAGATAGACGCCAATTTTTAGGCACTATTGCCAAACCAGCTGCTATGGCCACGGTCGCCATGGCCAACCCCACTCTTTTAGCCAAAGCTGTATCCAAATTCAAGACCAGTACACACGATCCAAAATCCATTGCCAGGGATGAGTCCTATTGGAAAGATATTCAAAGAGGATATACTAAGGACGGAATTATTAATTTGAATAATGGAGGTGTCAGTCCATCACCCACCGTGGTTCAGGATGCCATGAAACGGCATCTGGATTTTTCAAATACATCGACGGCCTATTCCATGTGGCAAATCTTGGAACCACAACGGGAGCCGGTCCGCCGGCGGATTGCCAGACATTTTGGATGTGATCCCCAAGAAATTGCCCTGACCCGAAATGCCTCGGAAGGATTGCAGATCTGCCAAAACGGATTTGACTTGGCGCCGGGGGATGAGGTCCTAACCACAACCCAGGATTATGGGCGAATGATCAATACATTCAAACAACGGGAATGCCGAGACGGTATTGTAATGAAACAATTTAAGATTCCCATTCCTGCAGAGAATGATAATGAAGTAGTCCAATTATTTGAACAAAATATTACATCAAAAACCAAACTGATATTGATGTGCCACATGATCAATATCACCGGGCAAATATTGCCTGTGAAAAAAGTGGTGCACATGGCGCGAAAATATAATATTCCTGTTATTGTAGATGGAGCCCATACTTATGCCCATTTTCAATTTACCCATGCTGACCTGGATTGCGACTATTATGCCACCAGCCTCCATAAATGGCTCTGCGCACCTCATGGCACCGGTATGCTTTTTGTCCGAAAAAATAAGATCGCCGATCTTTGGCCCTTGCAGGCACCGGGCAAATGTGGGACAGATGATATTCGCAAATTTGAAGAAATCGGCACCCATCCTGCAGCCAATTATCTCGCTATCGGCGATGCCCTCACATTTCATCAAGGGATTGGGGATAATAATAAAGAAGAGCGGCTTATCTACTTAAGAAACCGCTGGGCCAAACGCCTATTAAAACACGATCAAATCAAACTCCATACCAGTTTAAAACCGGGAAAAAGTTGTGCCATTGCGACAGTCCAAATTGAAAATTTTGACACATCCGATGTGGCAAAACATCTTTGGAAAAATTATCGCATTTTTGTCGTGGCCATCAAACATCCGGAATTTGAGGGTTGCCGAATTACCCCTCACGTCTATACAACCATCGAAGAAATCGACC
>CAYVNB010000056.1:0-2828 GCA_964452665.1 uncultured bacterium | reverse complement strand
CCGTATATGCCAAATATTTTAGTGATGCGCCTCCCGCTCGAGCCGTTGTAGAAGCGGCGCGAATCCCCAGAGATGCCCTGGTAGAAATAATGATGGTGGCTCAAAAGGCCTAATTTTTATCGCATTCATCCCCTTGGCCATAGATAATTATCTGTCCTATTTCTATTACTTCAAAGGATACCACCGAATCAATAAATCCTTCGGCAAAGTTTTTGGATTTTCCGGAAAAAATTAGTGTATCTCTCGGACACAACCATCGGAACATGGGTAGTGCAACTGGGGCATCAACTTGATTACCATTTTCAGCAGTAAAAATGACCGTTTGGCGAAATGATTTAAATACTTCGTCTGTGAGGTTAATAATATTTCCTTTGAATCCTAATCTGTAGGTGATTGGCACCAATCCGCCACCTTCTGTAAGAATTTTGGTTTCACTGATTTCTATAGTCGGCAATTGTTCATCTAATTTTCTATTTTCGGCACATCCAATGAAAATTGCCAACATAATACATAATTTTTTCATGGTATTTCTTTTCTCCCCAATAAAAACTTATAGAAAATAGGTATGACTCCATCCGGTTTCAAAATGGTAATCATGTGTAATTTCTTTGTCACTTTTTAGGATATGATGAAAAAAGCAGTGATTCTATTATCTGGCGGATTGGATTCGGCCACCTGCTTGGCTTTGGCCAAACAAGATGGTTTTGCCCCTTATGCTTTGTCCTTTCGGTATGGACAACGCCATGAATTTGAATTGAACTCAGCCCGGCGAGTCGCCAGTACAATTGGCGTTAATGATCATATGATTTCCAATATAGATTTACGTGCATTTGGAGGATCCGCTCTCACCGATGAAATAGACGTCCCTAAAGATCAAGAAACCATTTCCAGTGAAATCCCCATTACATATGTACCTGCACGGAACACAATATTTTTATCTTTTGCCCTCGCCTATGCCGAAGTGATTGAAGCACAAGATATTTTTATTGGCGTCAATGCACTAGATTATAGCGGCTATCCAGATTGCCGGCCTGAATATATTAAATCTTTTCAAGAAATGGCCAATCTGGCTACAAAATCCGGCGTGGAAAACTGTAATAGGATGACCATTCATACACCCTTGATCCAAATGACAAAAGCTGAAATCATTCAAACTGGCACCAATTTGGGTGTGGATTACATCCTCACCCATTCTTGTTACGACCCTAATGATGATGGCATATCCTGCGGCCATTGCGATGCATGCCAACTTCGGCGCAATGGATTTGAAGCGGCAGGACTCACGGATCCACTTACTTACAGTAATTAGTATGTATGCTATAAAAGAAATGTTTTATACTATCCAAGGAGAAGGCGTACATACGGGACGGCCTGCCGTTTTTTGTCGCTTTGCAGGATGTAATCTTTGGAGCGGCCTGGAAAAAGATCGCGAGTCAGCAATTTGCAATTTTTGTGATACGGACTTTGTGGGAACAGATGGTGAGGGCGGTGGAAAATTTGAGTCCGGTAAAGCATTAGCCCAAAAAGCCAAGTCTTTATGGCCCAAAGCATCACTTTCAAATCCCTATGTTGTTTGCACCGGCGGTGAACCCTTATTACAAATGGATAATCAAATGATTGATGCCTTTCATGACCTTGATTTTGAGATCGCCATCGAAACCAACGGCACCATCACTCCTCCCAATGGAATTGACTGGATTTGTGTTAGTCCTAAGATGGGTAGTAAGCTCATTTTAACCTCAGGTGATGAATTAAAATTGGTCTATCCACAACCAAACGGTGACCCGGCACAATTTAGGGATCTTCAATTTGATCACTTTTCTCTTCAACCCATGGATGGACCCAATCTGGACCAAAATACTGAGAAAACTTTATCCTATTGCCGGCAACATCCACATTGGAATGTGAGCCTTCAAACTCATAAATTTTTGGGTATCCCTTAAGGAAAATAATGGAAATATATAAAGATATCACATTCGAGGCGGCCCATCTACTACCCAACGTACCAGTAGATCATAAATGTAAGCGGCTCCATGGCCACTCTTTTAAAGTCCGCATTACATTGGATGGTCCTGTGGATTCGTCCATCGGATGGGTGGAAGATTTTGCCGATGTCAAAAAAGCATTCGATCCGATCTATCATATTTTGGATCACAATTACTTAAATGATATTGAAGGATTAGAAAATCCAACCAGCGAAAATTTAGTCAAATGGATTTGGAATCGATTGAAGCCCAACCTCTCTTATTTGAGTGCCGTTGAGGTGAAAGAAACCTGCACCACCGGTTGCATTTATCGAGGTGAAGATGGCTAAAGCTCAAGGTAAATATTTCGAGTTTGATGATAAAGATCAAATCCATCCTGATTTTTTAGAGACATTCCCATTTGATAGTCCGGATCAATATATCATGACCGAGACGGATGAATTCAGTGCCGTTTGCCCTTTTAGTGGACTTCCTGATCTGGCCTATGTCAAAATTGAATACTACCCCACAGGCGGTAAATGTATTGAACTGAAATCTCTGAAGTATTATTTCATCAGTTTCCGTAATGTAGGCATCTATCAGGAAGGGGCAACTAAGCGAATTTATGAAGATTTGAAAGCCGTATTGGAGACAGAAAAAATTCAGGTTACGACTATTTATAATACACGTGGCGGCTTTGATACCACCTGCATTGAAGGACAAATAAAATAGTGCTTTTTCGCTGTGAATCGCAGCATGTTCACCCTAAGTTTTCCACCGCTTTTTTAAGCGATCCCAACCCTTTTGGATGATCCGGTAGCTCAGTTGGTAGAGCAGTGGCCTTTTAAGCCATTGGTCGTGAGT
>CAYVNB010000055.1:0-7163 GCA_964452665.1 uncultured bacterium | reverse complement strand
GAATCGGTGCTTTGTCTTCCATCTTCTGAATAAATGAATCTTCTTTTTCAGTTTCCTGAGCAAAGAGGGGAATTACAAATAATATGGTCCAGAGGCGTTTCATTTATTGAACCTATTCCCAACAATTATCAGGTAGGGAATTGGCAATATTATACAAAGTGTGTAGCCAATTATGGCAGTTATTGGATTTATAAATAGTAAAAGAACTAAAAAGACTATTGTTGAATAAATTGCAACTTGGAGAAAATAATTTTTGAAGAACTTTAAAAAGCCATCTATATCAAATTTTTCCTGCTGTTCTTTTGACATCGTATTATATCCAGCAAGTAAATATTTTGCATTCTTTTTGTTGATTCCAAATGCAATTCCTAAAAAAATTAGGCTTACAAAAATAATAGTGAATATGAGAATCATGATTATTGTGCTTTATATGACCCAGAGGCGTTTCATTTAAGGATTATGAAATCCCTGTTATCACAAGTGCGGAGGGGGAGGGATTCGAACCCCCGAAGAGTTTCCCCTTGCCGGTTTTCAAGACCGGTGCAATCAGCCAGGCTCTGCCACCCCTCCAAATCAGATTTTCTGTTAAAAAACGAAGGTCGAATTTATATGGTTTATCCCATAAGTTGACCGCAGAAAATTCTTATTTAATCAAAGACATTTTCCGTGTTTTAATGATATGCCCTGCTCGCAATTGATAAAAATAAATACCGCTGGGTAATTTGCTTCCATCAAATGTTGCGTGATGTATTCCTGCGGATTTAAATCCATTATCAATCTGCGCAACTTCCATCCCCAACATATTATATACCTTCAGTATGATTTCCCCTGCCATGGGCAATTCATATTGAATCTGTGTACTCGGATTAAATGGATTTGGGTAATTCTGATTTAATGCATATTGTTCAGGGATTACATTTTCTTTATCCGTGGTGAGATTGTCGTCTTCTGATACTTTCAGTATATAGAGTCCTTCTTCAATGGATGAGACGAGGAGTGTACCGCTGCTGAAGTAGGGATAATTACTCCATGACCCCACAAATGATACACGATTTCCAGATAAATAAGTGTCAAAAAAGGCCAATTCGATTGGCTGGTGAACATTTTTAATGTTTAATACCCGAAGCCCTGAAGAGTAATTGGATTGGTATAGTAAATCGCCTACCACATAATTATTATGATCGATTGTTTTTAGATTGGAATTATATATCGTCAATACTTCTGGTTGATCCAGATCGGTCAGATCAAAAATAACAGTGGTTTGTTTGTCATCATAACCATAGTATTCATTTAACTCATCGTTAACGAAAAAGTATTGATGATTTTCTGTCAACCATCCTTGATGCACGTAACCAAATTGTTTATTGTCAAATTTGGAAATAATTATTGGATTGGATTTATCTGTCACATCCGCAATACTCAAGGCCGTTTCATTTGAACTAAAGGCAATTTCCTTTCCCTTATGGTCTTTATCTGGACCATTATAAATCACAATTTGTGCATCATGGGTATACCCAGTTCCGGAGCGGCCTGTCCCTGAATGGGCAAAACAGCCGGCAAATGTAGGCAGTGCAGGGTCAGATAAATCCATCATATGGAGCCCACCATCGCAACGATACTCTGAAGTCGGCGCACTGCTGATACCTGTGGCATAAGCAAATCCGGTGGCTTCATTAATCGCAATATTATGGGCACTGCCCAGATTGGTGTAATGGTAGGTCATTTTGTAATTAGTAAAGGTGGTGTCTCCACGCAATTGAGTCAAATCAAATACCTGAACGCCATGACTCCCTGCATTATCAGCAACAATATATACATGATCCTTATACACCTTCATATCGCGCCAAGTTGAATTCCATTTTGCTGTGGGTAAAAAACCAACAACAAATGGATTGACTGGGTCCGTTACATCCACAAATGATGTACCCATTCTTAAGCCTACTAATGCATATTCCTTACTGGTGGTAGAATCGGTCCATCCCCATATGTCATTTAATTCTGTGTGGGTACCACCACTAAGATCACTGGGGGAAACAAATGCCATCATATTGATACTGTTGCAATCATAATCGCCAGATTTACCCTTCTCACAGTCAATCTTTTTTCCAGTGACACTTCTTGTACGATTGTCACTGCTAACAGCATGGGCTAGAGACCAGTTGTCATTCTCATTTTTCCTGTAGATGTGGGCTTTTTGACCATAGGTGGCACCAATAATCATTTGATCACCTTTGATTGCTAAAGATCGCCCAAATTTTCCTTCATCTGCGACGGGGGATTCAATCCCATTCTTTAAGTTGAAACTTTGTCCATCATTTATATATAAAAATGCTTTTTCACCGTTATAATGGCCCGTGACTAAATAATTATCTTCTAAGGCAATATCGCTGCCAAAATAGGATTCTACTACTTCATCGGGATTGGTTAGCGTTTGTTTTTTTGACCAGCTATCTCCATTCAAATGATAGATTGTTATCAAACCTTTTTGATCATAACCGGGATAGCCAACAGCTAATATATTGCCATGAATCGAAACAGAAAAACCGAATCGACCCTTGGATTGGTAGCGATCCGGTGTGAGTGCCTGCTTTTCTTGCCAATTATCATTTTCAAACTGATAATAAACAGCCGTATTCCCATTACGAGTACCTACAATTGCTTTATCCCCTTCTATGGATAAGTCATGACCAAAATATCCATCGGGACCCATGCCGCTATATTTTATGACGCCATTATTTGACCATTTATTTGATTGGGAATCATAGAAATATGTAAAAACAGCTCCTCTCTCCTCATCCATGTATCGATCGCCAACTAAGATATGACCGTTTGATATTGCCACTTTAGAACCATAATCATTGGATCCATTGCCATCCCTCGGTTCAAAAGTTTGAATGAAACGCCAATCACCATCTTCGGAACGTTGATAGAGAAATGCACGGCCATTCAATTGGGCACGATGGGGTGCACCAACGATCATCCAATTACCATCTACGGCCAAAGCATAGCCAAAGTCGAAACCCAACTCATTTTGGATAGGCGCCATAATTTCATCCTGATCTAATCCATTTAAGGCATTGGGTGAATAAATATAAACAGAGCCGTTATTAAGCGAAGAACCTGTCTGACCGATAAAAAATACACCTTCGGAAATGGCTACGTCACCAGATACACCGAATCCCAACGAATTATGGTCCCGGGATTTTGGATCATCTGGATGCATTAATACCCCGGCGAAAACAAATACTGGTAAGAATAAGAGTATTTTTTTCATGAATTTCCCGCTATTATAAAATGCATACTTAAGGGTTAATTAATGAGGGCGAAACTACCTACAATTTCCTCATAAAATATACGATTTAGGTTTTCACCATATTCACCAGAATATAGGGAGCTAGATGTTATAGCTACGACCAAAGCTTTAGAAGGAACAACCATTATATATTGCCCGCCATATCCTGCTGCGAAATATATTTTTACACCCTGATTCATACGTATCCACCATAGGTAGCCATAACCATTCGTCTTTTGATTAAACTGCACAATCATTTCCGTTGATTTTTTTACCCACTCAGATGAAATAATTTCTTCCCCTGCAGAAACACCTTCTTGGAGAAATAATTGTCCGAATTTGGCCATATCCTTTAATTGCAAATACAACCCAAAACCACCATTAGATACACCATAAGTGTCTTGACTCCATGTATAATCTATAATGCCCAATTTGGAGAATAAATATTTCTCACCAAATGATTTTGCGGACTCATTTGTTGAGGCACTAAAAATATAAGAAAGTACATGTGTGCCCGCTGATGTGTAATTCCACCAGGTCCCCGGAGAATAGAGTAAATCTTTATTAAGAATGAATTGCAGTGGATTTTCTTCACTCATATAAGATGTATTATCTGCAATACCTGATGACATGCTAAGCAATTGGGATACCGTAATCTGTCCTTTTACTGAATCAACCATATTGGGATAGAAAGAGGCCAAGGTTTGGTAATCATCAGTGAGAACACCTTTATCGATGGCAATTCCTGTTAATGCGGATAAAAAGCTTTTCGTTACGGACCAAATTTGATATTTGGTATTTGAATTGCCAAATTTATAATCCTCAGTTACAAGCCGTCCTTTATAAATGATAGCAATGCTATAAAAATTGGCAAGTTGCATTGCGGCTGCAATTCCATCAGTTAATTTATCCTCATCAATACCTTCCGAATCCGTTCTTCCCGTTTCAAATGGCTGGGATAAATCCAGGTTGGTCCAATCCAGAGCCGGTTCGTCTGGCATGCGTGACTTATCTTCACAGGATATGATCCAAAATAGGACAAAAAGAAATACAAATCGTTTCATACGATCATTTTATCATTTATTCTGCTCTTTTTCAAGATTCAGTTGGTCAATATTCACCTGCCATCTATCATCACCAATTAAGTGTTTTACAAAATATTCCGCACGCTGCCATGCCCAATAATCAGACATGTTCCCGTATCCATGACGTTGACCTGGATATAAGAAGAAATCAAATCGCTTATTGGCTTTAATCAAAGCTTCTGCCATCCGGATAGTCCCTGCGGGATGTACATTATTATCCACGTCTCCAGTGGTCAATAATAAATGCCCTTTGAGATTTTTTGCCAATGCGGAGTTGGTGGCGATATCATATTCAAATTTGACCCGGTTGGAATCATCGACTACTTCTTTTATTCCATGGTGTTTCTCTGACCAGTAACTATTATAAATCTGGTTTTCATGGTTTCCTGCAGATGAAACAGCTACCTTGAAAAAATCAGGATAAACCAGCATGGCTGCAGTGGACATAAATCCGCCACCAGAATGGCCATAAATCCCGATTTTACCCATGTCAATAAAATTATGGCGGTCCACCAATTGTTCTATACCTGCTTTTTTATCAGCCAAACCATAATCACGAAGATTACCATATCCATAGTTGTGATACCATTTAGATCGAGCTGGATGTCCACCTCTGTTACCTATGGTAATTACGATAAATCCAAACTGGGCTAAATGAGTTGTGTGATGACGAAGTTGAGTAAATGATTTAGCTACAGATTCAGTCTGAGGTCCAGGATAGACATACGCGATAATGGGATATGATTTTGATGGATCAAAATCAAATGGTTTTGTCATGACACCATACATATCGGTGACACCATCTGCCGATTTCACTTTGAATGTTTCTGGATATTGAAATCCTGCTGCCATGAGTTGGGTCAGGTCCGCTTTTTCTAAATCAATAACATTTTTTCCCGCACTACTGTAGACAACTGAATTGGGATTGGTATTCACCCGCGAATAATTGTTTACAAAGTAAGTATTTCTTTCATTCATAGAAACAGTGTGATAATAATTACCTTTATTCAATAAACGTAATTTTGTCCCATCTAAACTCACGCGATATAAATGTTGATAATAAGGGTCTTCCCCTTTTTCCTTCCCATTGGCTGTGAAATAAACAAATCCTTTGCTCTCATCCACACCCATGATGCGCCTGACAGAATAAGGTCCACTGGTCAATGGCCGAACTAACTTTCCATTTTTATTATAGAGATAAAGATGACCCCAGCCATCTCGTTCTGACCACCAGAGAAAATTCCCATTTTTTAAACGCTCCAAGGGTAATTTGTCAACATATGTATTTAGCCGCTCTTCGAAGAGCACTTCTACCTTACCAGTCTTGGTATCTGCAACACAAATATCTATCTTATGCCAATCCCGGCTTTGGCGGAAGAAATAAAGTTTATCCGAATTGGGAGAAAGCCAAAGTGAACGGCGCGGTTCTTCACTGGCAGGATATCGGAATTGACGTTTAGTATAAATACCGACACGCTGATCTTTAAAATGGTCTATTTCCATCATTGTTGATTCATATTCTTCTAAATCGTAGACCATCATTTCATATTGAGTTACACTTGTATCACCAGCCATATCATATTTGTAAGACTCAAGTTCTGGACGTTTATGACCTACATTATGAATTACCCATAAATCTTTAACATTACGTCGGTCATAACGAATCGATGCAAACTTTTTTGAATCTTGAGACCAATAGATATTTGGACGTTTTCGATCATTTTTTTGTTCTTCCTTTTTTGTATCTATTGTCCCTCTTGACCACAGAGCACCACCATAGCTGAAATGTAGTTCACCCTCTTCAGTAAGTTGGATTTCATTCAATTCTAATTTTTTTACTGCTTTTTCTGCATCTTTTTTATCTTTTCCTCTTCTCGTATCTAATACTTTTTTATACTCATCTTTATCAATTTTATAGAGATTAAAGTTCTTAGCAAATACGATTGTTTCGCCATCAGGAGACACACTGGCCCAGCTTGGATGATCATCAGGAGCTTCCCAATCATCTAATTCCCTTAGTTGTTGAGTACGAACATCATATTCGAAATGAAATATCTTCTTTTTGGATTTCTTCTTTTTAGGTTTCTCTTCTTCTTGGTTTTCCTCATCTATTTCATCTTTAATCTCGTCCTGAGATGAAGTGACTTCAAATTGAAGCTTATTCTTAGATATAAATTTTATCTTTTTTATCGGTAGATGTTGACCATCCCACGGGTCTTTGGTTATTCTAGTTAACTCCGCCGCAATTTTATCATTATCAAATATAGGTTTTTTGGATCCATTCGCAGGGTTAACAATATAATAATAAGTACCATCAGATGTTTTCCAAGCATACCAGAAACTATCACCTCCTTCAATCCACTTTGGTTGTACAGTTGTACTATACATCATTTTCTTAATTTTATAAGGTGCGAATTTTGTTGCTAAAGCAACATTCGCTCGATCTTTATGATTAGAATCTTGTGGAAAGACGAAACTGGTTATAAATGTCAATACAGATATCAATTTTGGAATTGAACGCATATTTTTCTCCTTATGTGAAAATGTAATATTGTTTAATAAAGGAAACTCAATCCATTTAAGAATAGTATGCCGCCATTAACCCGAAAAATCATTTGTAAATTCATAAATCCTCGTGATTAATTTTTCTTTCTTTATACAAGAATCTACAATCAATTATAATACAAACAAAAAACCCCACGGATATGGGGCTTGATGTTTTAATCATATTGATTTTTTATTCAGAATTCCAGTTCATAATGCCAGTCAATGCCGGTAATGTCCAT
>CAYVNB010000054.1:1559-7239 GCA_964452665.1 uncultured bacterium | reverse complement strand
CGAATTTTCAAGTTCGCTTTATTCCGAGCGGACCGGCCTAATTCTACTACTCGTCTTAAAGAATCCACTTTTTTTATTAATGCCATATTGATCTTAGATTTGTCTGCATTGGGATAATCACATAAATGAATACTCTCTGGCGCATCTTTAATGAGATTGCATACCAAGTTTTGATATATCTTCCGTAACGAACGGGAGAATCGGTGCCATTACCTTAATGAGACTAGTTAGGACTTCATAAAGAACCCTGTAGGCCGCTTCTTTATCCTTATCATCCTCACTTTTCCAAAATCTTCGGCGGCTTCTACGGATATACCAATTGGATAATTCTTCTAAGAATGCCTCAAACTTTTTCATCATCTGATCGGAACGGAAACCATCCAATGCCGTTCGCGAATCTCGAATGAAGGCATGGAGCTTAGAAAGAATCCACTGGTCCATGACATTGAGATCTGTTTGAATCACATTTGATTCCGCCGGGTTGAATCCATCCACTGCGGCGTAGGTTGCAAAAAAGGAATAGGAATTCCAAAGTTGAATCAATTTTTTCCGAACCTCATTACCATGGCCATACCCAAATAATAAATTATGCTCAGGATTTTGAGATGCATACATCCACCGCATCACATCTACACCCATTTCTTCCGCTGCATCGTCAAACCAGATGGCATTCCCCCAGGATTTATGCATATCCCGGCCATCCTCTGCCTTCACCAATGCGTGGCCAAGTAAATTTTTAAATGGTGCTTTTTCTTCCAGCATGGCCGCCATGGCCAGCATTGAATAAAACCAATGCCGGAACTGTCCCGGAAAAGATTCCACTACAAAATCGGCCGGGAACCATTCTTCCCAATAAGCCTTATTTGTGTTGTAGTCCAACGTAGAAAATGGTACAATTCCAGCATCCAGCCATGGATTCCCTACATCTTTAATCCGCGACCCGATGAGGCCCGATTCAGGATGTTTGATTTTTACTTTATCAATCCATGGACGATGAGGACTTTGTCCATCAAATTCGTCCCAGCCTTCAACGGCCAATTCATTTAATTCTTCTTTGGATCCCACCACATAATAGGATCCATCTTCAAATGTCCAGATGGGCAGTGCCAATCCCCAAAATCGTTTTTTGGAAATCATCCAATCACCCATGTTATCTAGCCATTCGTGCTCCCGATCCTTGCCCCACTCTGGAATCCAATTAATATCATCCACGATTTTTTTAATTTTATCCCGCCAATCCATATTGATATACCATTCATCCACAAGACGGAAGACTAATTCATCCCCGGATCGCCAGCAATGGGGATAAATGTGAGGATAATCTTCCACATGGAGGAGAAACCCCCGTTCTTTCAAATCATCCAGGATGGCTTGGACGGTTTCTTTATCCGTAGCACTTTTTCCTGATAGCCAGCCAAATTTGTCTGTGAATTTAGATTCTTCATCTAAAGGCGCAATGGAAACGAATCCCAGCTTTTTGCCCACTTTATTATCAATATCACCGCATCCAGGCGCCATGTGGACGATGCCCGTTCCTTCACCGCCCACAACAATATCATTTCCGATATTATCTTTACCAGGATTCACCACCTGATGCTGAGATTTTCCGGTAACCCCTTCCGCCTCAAGTTTATCAACTGTATAGGGATATCCACCTGGGATGGATTGGGCCTCGAAATGATCAAAGGGGCCATCATAGGTCCAACCCACCATTTCTTCCCCTTTGATGGTACCGAGAATTTCATAACCGCCCCGTTCTTTAAAAATCTGGGCGATGGTTTTTAGTTTGGGTACCCCTTCAATCCACTGCTTCTTTTCTTTAAATTGTTTATCGAGACGTTTGAATTCCAGATTTTGTTGGGTGAAATAATAAATGGATCCATCGGCAGCTTGAAGCTTCACATAATCCAGATTAACATTTACACCGGCAACCACATTGGATGTGAGGGTCCATGGTGTGGTGGTCCAGACCAGTAAATATTCATTCTTACGATCTCGTAGAGGGAATCGTACAAAAACGGATTTGTGAGCAACCAGTTTTCGCCCTTCAATAATCTCCATCTGAGAGTAGGAAGTCCCTGATCTGCCGGACCAAGGTACCACATCCGAACCGCGATAAATTTTACCTTCGTCAGATAATTTTTTGAGAAAGCCCCAGATTGTATAATTATTTTCATTGGACATGGTGTAATAAGAATCATCCCAATCCATCCAGTATCCAAGGCGTTTCGACTGCTCCGTCTGAACGGCAGAATATTTACGTACACGGTCTTTGCACATATTCACAAATTTCTCAATGCCGTATTCTTCCACTTCTTTTTTGGATTTGAATCCTAATTCCTTTTCCACCTCTACTTCTACCCAAAGGCCTTGGCAATCAAAACCTTGCTGGTAGCGCAGTTCGTGTCCATCCATGGCTTTATACCGATTGAAGACATCTTTAAGAGTTCGGCCCCAGGCATGATGTACACCCATGGGATTATTCGCAGTAATGGGTCCATCGATAAATGACCATTTTAATTTGCCCGCATTGGCCTTTCGACGTTTTTGAAAAATATTATTTTTCTGCCAGAAATTGAGGATTTCGTGTTCCATGGCAATAAAGTCAGCTTTTGGTTGAATGCGTCGAATCATTGAATTGATATTATCCCCATTTTTAGGGGTGCGAAAATTAGTCTTTTCGCCGTCTGGAAACAAAGGGGAATAGATATTTAAAAAGGGCAATGAAAATATTGCCCTTTTTAAAAGTAAATTTTAGATAATGTTAATCGTCTAATTCAAGTGTCATATATCGTGCTGCACCATCTCGTTTTAAGTGGAGCATGACCATATTGCGTTTTCGTGTTTCATTCAACAACTGTTTGAATTCACTGGGTGTGTTGCATTTTTTAGTCCCTACACGGGTGATAAGATCACCAAGGCGGATACCCGCATCGTGGGCTGCACTGCCATCGGCCACATGCGTGACCACCACACCTTCATCTCTGCCATCGATACCAAATTCACGGCGATTCCCACGATTTAATTCCGCAACTTGAATACCCAATGGATTCGTTTCTTTAGGCAGGGTGCTAGCCAACAACACTTCATCCCCAGGCATCTCTTCTAATTTGACTTTGATGGTTTTCTTCTTCCCATCGCGGATGATGAGCAGGTCATATCGCCGGTTTGGTTTGGATGCAGACACGGTATTTCGCAGATGATCTACACTATTTACCTTTACACCATTGAATTCCAGAATGACATCTCCTGTTTCCACACCGGCCTTTTCTGCAGGACCATCGTCCACAACATCCGCTACCAGGGCACCCTTTCGGGTGTTCAATCCCATGGCCTGGGCCGAAGATTCATCAATGGGCTGAATCTGCACACCAATCCATGCCCGAAGTACTTTCCCGTGGTCGATCAAATCTTCCATTACCCTTTTCACCATATTGGCAGGTATGGCAAAACCCACCCCTTTGTTGCTCCGATCGAATCCATTAGTATAAATGGCCGTATTAATGCCGATCAATTCGCCACCGGAATTCAATAGGGCACCGCCACTGTTTCCAGGATTGATCGCTGCATCAGTCTGGATAAAATCTTCATATACATCCCCTTGGATGATATTACCCCGACCTTTGGCGGAAACAATCCCCGCTGTTACGGTATGGCTCAGGTTTGCTGAAAAAGGACTCCCAACAGCAATCACCCACTCCCCCACACGGAGGTCATCAGAATCACCGAATTCAAGGTCGGTCAATCCACGGGCATCAATCTGAAGGACGGCCAAATCCGATTTCGGATCTCGACCTATAATCGTGGCTTCATATTCAGTTTTATCCAATAGACGGATGGTAATTTCATCCATCTCTTCCACCACGTGGTTATTGGTGAGAATATAGCCTTTTCGCGCATCCACAATAACGCCGGAGCCTAAGGCATTGGATCTAAATTCTCTCTGTCTTGGTTGATTAAAGAAAAAACGAAAGAGATCATTATCCTGGGGCAAATTGCGATGGGATTGACTGAGATCAATTTTCTTTTCCGTTAGAATCGTGACTACTGCCGGATTGGCTTTTTCTGCAATATCAGCAAATTGATCACTGAATTGTTTTAAAATGCTATTCTGGGCGGACAATCCGCCTAGCATAATCAGAATGACGTATAATTTTTTCATATTTGCCTTTTGATTCATGATACTCAATTCTATGCAGGATATCCTGATTGGTTCCCGATCAAATACTCTTCTGGAAACTAAATACCCAATCATTCATATTTTTAATGGATTCCCCATCTATAGTAGCCGATAAAGGTTTATCAATTCGCAAGTACAATGCTTGTCCAAAAATATTTTTGGACAAACGAATGCCGATGCCGTAATCCACTAGAGATGTTGAATTGAATCCATTGTCCCCTTTGGACAATTTTGACCCAGTGAGTATACCCAGATCTATGAAAGCAGCTAACTCAATTTGAAGGTCAGCAATGGATTGGGTCAAAAATGTTTCCGCTGTTGCAGCGGTAATTTCTTCTACGCCAACCAATCCTTGATTTCCGAAGGCACGGAGATTCCCATCACCGGGTAAATGATAGCGGATTCTCATGTCCGTATCCCCATAAAAACTGGATTCATCTCGTAAATAAAACTTACGATACATATCCCCGGAACCGGCCCCTTCAACGGTATATCGTTCTTGAACCGGAATACCATTTTCGTTTTCCCATGTTCGTCCAATCAAACTCCGCACGCGAGCGCCAAAACGGCCAAAAGTGCGTTCAGCACGATTTGAAATCGTCAATCGGCTAAAGGACCAGTCGGATAATCCACCAGGTGCAAAATCCATACTGATGCCAGTTTGTATAGGGCCATTTTGTGAATTGAGTTTTGTAAACAGTACGGTGACTTGACCTTCATCAAACATGTTTGTTCGACTGATATCGGATGCTTTGCTCATATAAAATCCGGATGTAACATTATTTATTCCGAATATAGAAAAGTCGGAGTTCACTACGTTGGTTGAGGATAATCCAACCCCACTCACGCCACCCAAGTTATAAAAATGAAAATTGTTTTTTTCCATCCCTTTAAACAGGTTTCGATTCCATCCTGACACTTCCCAAAAAACCTTTCCTGTTTCTGTGCTAACATTAATGGCAGTAGTCACATCTTCTAAAATGCCATAGATCCTACGATTCCGGATCCCCGGCATAAAGCCATCCTTATCTAGATAATGGATTGTGGGCATCCACTGGAGTACACTTTTGGTACGGGGCAAATAACGCATACTGGGCCGGTAAAACATTTTTTCTGTGGGTATCTTGCCCGTATAGTTATTTCTGAAATCAATATCCATGGTTTGGGCTTCCGGATCCAATATTGCGGATTTGGGTTCACTTGACACGTTATATGTAAATGAATCACTGGTACGGAATTTATGGTTGGTCCACCAAACACGATGTACAGAGCCGTCTGACAATGTTGTTTCTACCAATTGGGGCATATCTCTATTCCCAATGCGAACAATATCGAGCGTTACATCCCAAGATCCATTCGATTGTTTCTTTTTCTTCCAGCCTTTAATACCATAATCCAATAACCGTGTATCATGGAGCCATGGCCGGAAGAACCAATCCAAATCCTGACCGCTCACATCTTGCATGACATCAATAAATCGTTTTTCATTCGTATGCTTGA
>CAYVNB010000054.1:0-1459 GCA_964452665.1 uncultured bacterium | reverse complement strand
TCCCCATACCGATCCATCATATACCATCGGGTCTGAAAAGATGTAAATCCTTCATCCAGCCATGCTTCACGGACTTCATTATTGGCCAGAATGCCAAAAAACCAGATGTGTCCCACCTCATGGAGTATTAATCCTTCCGATTCACTCCCATTCATAACCAACATGGGATACTCCATGCCGCCGCCTGCAAGTCGATCAGTATTGGTCACCTGTGGATAGGGATACATACCGAATTTGGTACTGAGCCATTCCAAAGACCGTTCGGTTCGTGCCACCACTTTTTTCGTCCATTCTCGCCCATTTTTCTGATTGAAAAGAACGTGAACATCGATTCCATTCCATGAACCGCTTTCATAGAGAAAATTGGGTGTGGTCACCCAGGCAAAGTCATGAACATTTTCTGCATAAAAGGAAACCACTCTTCGTTCGCTTGATTCGTATTGAATGCGGTCTTTTTTGAATGACTTTATCCATTCTGAGAATTTTTGCGATGTATCCACTCGGACTTCTTCCCATCCAGGATCACCGTTGGTCACGGTACCAGTGGCACCGATGATATATCCTTTGGGGACATCCATGGTTACATCGTAAGTGCCAAATTCACCATAGAATTCACCTTCTGCATGGAACGGCTCATTGAACCATCCATTCTCATCATAAACCACCACGCGGGGATACCATTGGGCAAAATTATACTGGTCACCGACCCGGCCGGCACGTTCAGCAAATTCGCCCACATGATGAACCCAATCCAGATTGATGGTCATGGACTGCCCCGGAGCCAATCCTTGGGACAATTTTGCTGATAAAATAGTATCGTCAATTTGAAACGTATCCGATAATGCAGCGCCATTTTGTTGAATTGTAAAATTATTGATATCGTATTTGCTGAAATAGGGATCCATGCCTTTTTTAAATCTTGCGCCACGATTCGTACGGCCAAGACCGGCCAGATATTCTCTATGTTTTACGGTCCCTTCCTGAAACGCATTAGCATAGAGATTGAGATAAAAGTGATGGATTGTATCCGGTGAATGATTCTTATAGGTAATGGTTGAATGGCCTCCAATGGTATGGGCAGATGTGTCTAGCTTTATATCCATTTTATACTGGACAAATTGCTGCCAGTAATCCTCTGCGAAAAGTGAAGATATACTGAATATGCACACCAGGATGAACGATTTCATAAATAATCCTAATAGATTAAGTTGATGGGACAATTGTCATTCAAGCGATGTGTTGGAGTGTGGATTAAAAAAGAAACAATAATTAGATGCCTATTCTCAGGGAAAGATATAAGATTTCAAATCCTGAAAAAATGTATTTTCAGATCGGGGTCCAATGTATCCTTTTACAATGTAGCCTTCTTGATCAATAATCAAAGTGGTGGGCAAGCCGGTGATGGGTTGACCAATGGCACGGCCAAATTGGGCCGTTACTATTTGGGTCTCATAATTAT
>CAYVNB010000053.1:5689-7389 GCA_964452665.1 uncultured bacterium | reverse complement strand
ACCGTGTTTCCGGGTCGCCACCCAGGTGTCCAACCAACACCACTTTATTTACACTCCCTTTTTGCATAACGTACTCCTACTTTTTTCCGTGTTACTTACGCGTGTGTTTTATACTACGCACCAAATTAAATTAAACGCAATTATTTTTTTGTAATGCCTATTTTGGCTGGAAAAATTAGAATTCATTTCATTTATATGTAGATTTTTCTAGAATCACTAAAATAGGTACTGCTCTTGTTCTAATAGGTGTGGTATAAATAGTTTACCAAACTTTAGGGATTATAGCTTTCCTATCCTTAGGATATTCGATAAAATTTTCTAAATACCATTCGTGGTTTGCTTTGGCTCGCGGAACCAAATTGGCGATGGCCCAAAGGGCAAATGAAAGGCCGGCCAGAGACCATGTGGCCAAAGCCCAGCCAATCCATTCTAATATTTCACCAAAATAATTGGGACATGAAATCCATTTAAACATATGGCCATTGGGGATTTTATAGTCTAACTCCCCTTTTTCACGAAGGGAAAACAGCATATCATCCGTTTTAATGTTAATCCCCATCCCGGTAATAAAAAGGATTACGCCAATGATAAATTGGGGGCTATAAAGCCATTCATAGGGGTAGGGATGGTGAAGGCTAAATATCCATTCTGCATTAAGCCATGAGTTAATACTGTTGAAACCAATGGCGAAAAGGACAATGCTAATGGGCATTTTTTTGCCTGAAATATGGGCGCGTGCTGGCCAGACCCAACTGCGGTGAACGTAGTGCGTAATCCACATAATATAAAAAATGATCCCTGTGGGGTCAGCGAAATTCCAACCAGAGGCACCAATCCCGAAAAATACAGTCATCACAATAATACAGGGGGATTCCATAAGAATCCAACCGAGTCGTGCCGGTATTCGTGACCCCCAGCCCGGACGCTCATGTCGGCCATAAGGTGCCCGGACGAACATAAGCAAAATGAATGTCCCGGCAGCAATCCCCAGCCATATCCAAATGGTCAATTCATATTGCCATTGATCAATGAGCATAATTATTTATCCAATCAATTGTATCCTGAATTGTGTTCCGCAAAGACCGCGGTGAATGGCCCAGTTGATTTTTCGCCAATGTGCCAGGGATATCTTTGCATTGAACGGCTAAGGCATGAAAACTGCCCCGACTAAATGAAGGTCGCTTACCTGTTAGTTTTGAGAAAGCATAAGCAAAAGGAAGGGCTGTATATGCAACCCAAAAGGGCAATGTGCCCAAAGCGGTTCGACTGTCGATATGCTCTGAAATGATGTCCGAAATCTGCCTAAAGGTTGCCCATTCCCCCGGCAGGATATAATGCTGCCCACTACGTCCTTGATCTACACATTTGATGGCTGATTCACAAATATCCCTAACATCAACCCAGTTGAACCCGGCATTGATGGTCAGCAGCATTTTTTTATTCATAATATCCTTGAGAACCTGTCCCATGCGACTGGGCTTGAAATCATAAGGTCCAATAATGCCAGTGGGGTGGAGGATGCTTGCATTTAATCCACGGTCACAGGCGTCATATACAACGCGCTGAGCAGCAGCTTTTGTTTGATCGTAAGGCGCTGATTGACCCTCAGAGACTAAAGGTCGTTCCTCTAGCAGCGGCTGATTTGTGGGGCGTTGCTGAAAAGCATGGATACTGGAAAAATGAATAAATTTTGGAATGTG
>CAYVNB010000053.1:0-5589 GCA_964452665.1 uncultured bacterium | reverse complement strand
AGGCCCTTTTACTATTAATTATCTTGGAGGGCATTTACATGCGTAAATCAATTGCAATGATTATAGGTATGCTGCTTATTCCTGGAATGCTTTTTGCACAATTCCAGGTTACAGGAAGCGTTACCGATGCTGGCACTGGCGAAAAACTGGTTGGTGCTAACGTAATCGTTGAAGGTACCGAAGCAGGTACTTCGACAGATATCGATGGGAACTACTCACTTACAGTTCCCGCTGGTCTAAGTTCTGCCGAAATCACCGCTCGCTATATCGGCTATCGACAAGCGACAGTTACTGTGACGGCATCAGGATCAAACGACTTTGCACTAGAAGAAGACGTTTTGAAAATGGATGCAGTGATGGTAACAGGTGTGGCAGGTGCACTGACTAAAACTAAAACAACCTTCTCAATAGACAAGATCGATTCAGAAGTGCTTGAACAAGCACCAGCTACCACCGTTGAATCAATGGTTCGTGGTAAATCTGCTGGCGTAAAAGTGGTAAAAGCAACTGGTGAACCCGGTTATGCCGCTTCAGTTCAGCTTAGAGGTGCTACTAGTATTAACAATTCAGGTCGCTCTCAATCACCACTTTACATTGTTGATGGTATAATTATTGATCCATCAATTTCTGGAAGTCCTATGGGGGATATCAATCCAGATGATGTTGAAAGTATTGAAATCATCAAAGGCGCTTCAGGTGCATCCGAATACGGTGCGCGGGCAGCCAATGGTGTAATCGCGATCAGAACCAAACGGGGTTCAGAAGTCGGTTTAGGCCAAACCCGTTTTAATTTCAAAACGGAATATGGTTATAACCAATTAGCTGGTAGTATTGGCACCAATGGTTCGCACTTGTATAAAGTTGGGCCAACTGGGAAATTCCTGGATTTGGCTACAGGAGAAGAGTATGATCCAAGAGATGGTACAAAAAGCCCTACGCCTGATGCTTATGCTGATTCTAGTTATGCTCAAGGTGTATACTTTGCAGATAAACCATTTAAATACAATGCCACAGGAGTAGCAGGTGATGGCGAACCACAATTGTTACCAATGAATGGTGACCGTCCTGGATTTGATCATACGGCACGCTTCTATGCAGATGGTGACTATCAAAGAAACAATTTATCAATGCAACGAAATAGCGAAAACTACAATGTTTACGTCGGTCTTTCGAACATGAGTGAAGATGGTGTTTTCGGTAATTTTATTGATGGGTTTAAGCGGAATACCTTTCGTTTGAACACAGACGTGAATCTGCCTTATGATATCAAATTGGGTTTCAGCTCCTTGCTGTCTCAGTCAACAAAGCAGGAAGCAAATGCAGCTGCCTTTTTTGATATTACTTTCTATCCTTGGGATGTAGACATTTTGGCTAAAGATAAAGATGGCGAATATTATATCCGCCCCTCTCCAAAAAACTTAACGGAAGCAAACCCCGTGTATCAGATTGATGCAAATGATCGTCATTCTACTCGGAACCGTTCTCTTTTGGGGACCACTTTAAGTTGGTCAGTAACGCCACAATTGAGAATGGCTGGTGCCTTGAGTTTTGATCGATCCAGCCGAAACTGGAGAAATTACTATCCTAAGGGATATATGACTGCCGACCCAAGCGTAAGTTTAAATGATGGTAATATCACTAAAAGCTCAACTTCTGAAGAATCAATCAATGGTAATGTTGGTGTGACGTATGCTACACAGTTAGGCGACATGGATGTGATTGCTAAAGGAAGCTACTCATATGAACAATATGACTATTATTACAACAGTGGTAATGCATATAAATTAGCCGTTGGAGATGTTCCTCAGCTAGGTACTGGTGAAGAAAAATCGGTATCTTCATCAAATCAATTAGTCAATGCTGATGCGTTTTCTTTTGGAGCGCAGATTGATTACTTGGATCGATACATCCTTGATGTTACCATGCGTCAGGATAGATCCTCACTCTTTGGCCCGGAAAATCAGGTTAATAACTATGGCCGTTTCAGTGGTGCTATAAGATTAAGTGAACATGGTTTCTGGGATCCATTAAGAGATATCGTTAATGAATTCAAAATTCGTTTCAGTAACGGGTCTTCCGGTAATCGACCTGCTTTCTCTCAACAGTATGAAACTTGGTCTGTTGCTGCTGGAAACATTTCAAAAGGTATTCTTGGCAACAAAAAGTTAAAACCAGAACAGGTGACAGAAACAGAAATGGGTGTTGACTTTTCGATTATGGATCGGGTCTTAGTGGAAATCACATCAGCTGAAACAGTAGCTAAAGACCAGTTGCTGAATGTGCCTTTAGCCGGTTTCTATGGCTACAGTGCCCAATGGCAGAATGCTGGGACATTAACTTCAGAAGTATTTGAAATAAGCGTTAACGCTTCTATCATAAATACTCGTGATATGTCTTTATCATTGGGATTTAACTATGATACTTATGATCAGACGATCACTGATTTTAATTTGCCTGCATACCGGGTGGGTGACGCGAGATTGTACATGAAAAATAATGTCCAATATGGCTCTATGTGGGGGACTGTTTGGGCAAAAAATACTTCTATGCTACCCGCCGGCGCTCAGTCCAGCGCTAGTGAATTCCAAGTTAACGATGACGGGTATCTGGTCTGGGTTGGCGCAGGGAATACATGGAAAGATGGTATTACCAAAACCCTTTGGGGTACAAGTACCAACATTGACGGCAAAACCTATAATTGGGGTCGTCCAATTCAATATGCAGATGAAACTGGTAATGTCCTTCATCAAATGGGAACAGCAGTCCCTGATTTCGGTTATGCATTCAATGCAAACTTCCGATTTAAAGGAGTATCTGTATTCGCCTTGTTTGATGGACAGAGCGGTGGCAATATTTATAATGCCACAAGACAGTGGGCCGCTCGTGATGACGGTTCAGATGATACAGATCAGTATGGCAAGACGGACGCAACAAAGAAGCCTACTGTATACTATAGGGACATGTATCATGTGAATGCATCAAATGATTGGTACGTAGAAGATGGCTCCTACATGAAACTGCGTGAGCTTGCTGTGAAGTATGATCTGGCAAATCTGGTTGATCTGAGAGGTGCTGGTATTAGTGCACTGAAATTAGGTATTGTTGGCCGGAACTTATTCACCTGGACTGACTACAGGGGTTTCGATCCTGAAGTGGGTATCAATAGTGGACAAGCTGGTGGATCCATCAATGCTCGAGTAGACAGCTATAGCTACCCAAACTATAGAACATTTTCATTCACATTAGATCTAGATTTCTAGAGGATAAATAAAATGAATAAATTAAAAAACAAATTATCGATCACCTTACTGGCCGGGCTGGTACTCTTTGCCTGTGCCGATTTGGATGTATCGAATACAAATGCGCCCGATCAAGACAGAGCGCTTGCAAAGCCGGCGGATGTTGAATCATTAATTCGTTCTACATTCCTAGTTTTCTGGCAAGGAACACACCTTTCAGGAAATAGTTGGTTTATCGCAACGCAGGGCGATGCGAATTCCTGCTCTTGGGGTAACTGGGGTATGCGCGAGCTATCCTCAGAACCGCGAATTGCACACAATAACAGTCCTGCTTGGGGATATGCAACTTCAGCTGAACATACATGGTACAGGCTTTATGGAGCTATATCTTCTGCTAAGGATGGTTTAGCCGCTATTGCTGGTGGTGTGGATTTGAACACAGCTGATGATGCAAATGCCAATACCCGCGCAAGCATCTTTGCTAAGTGGATTCTGGGAATGTCCCATGCCATGATTGCAATTCATCATGATCAAGGTTTCATCATTACCGAAGAAACAGATTTTGCTGCAGGAACACCTGAGCTATCTCCTTATGGTGATGTTATGACGGCTGCAATTGGTATTTTGGAAGGAGTAATTACAGAAGCAAATTCAAATGCATCTATTAGTATTCCTGAAGCCTGGCTCCATTTGCCCGGTTTTACCATGGCAGACTTAGCTAAAGTAACACATAGTATGATCGCACGGTATAAAGCTGGTGTAGCTAGAAATGCTACCGAGCGTGCTGCTGTTGATTGGGCCAGCGTGAAGTCTCACGCAGATCAAGGCACAACATTCGCCCCTGTGGGTGATAGTGAGTATTGGTGGTCTTACACCCATTATTACGGTGGTATCCAGCCTTATTGGACGCGTGCTGATTATCGTTTTATTGGCCCGTCTGATCAATCAGGTAGATTCCAGACATGGCTTGGGGATAATTCTGCGGCTACAGTACAAGGCCGTTCAGAAATCTTCATTGTTACCGATGACAAACGGATAGTCGGCGGAGGCGCTGCTGAAGATAGCTTAGCTCAGACAGCGGGTAAGTATATGTTTAACACCGGTTATGCATTTCTAGTCCCGTCTCGTGGTACATATCACCGCTCATATTATCTTATCACTAAGACTACTGAATATGCTAAGATTTTGGAAGCACCAATGGAAGATCTTGTTCAACAAGAACTGGATCTCTTAGTTGCTGAACACTATCTCCGCGCTGGCGATGCAACCAATGCAGCCACCCAAATTAATAAATCTCGGGTTGGTATTGGTGAAATGACAGCTGCTGCGGCTTCAGATGGTTTAGGTTCTGCAACAGATGCACCGAGTGCATTAGATGCTGCCAGCTTATGGGCGAAGTATAAGTATGAAAAACTAATGGAAGGGAATCAAACCCACCCATGGTTAAACTATACTGATCGACGTGGTTGGACAGGACCCATTGGAAACGATTATGGTGGTGGCCTGCTTCCTGGGACTCCAATCCATTATCCCATTCCTGGTAAAGAGCTAGAAGTATTATTAAAGGACATCTATACCTTTGGTGGTCAGGATCAAATCGGGCAACCAGGTACAGCCAGTCATAAGATGAGAGAAGGTGCTGGGATTCACAATCGTGGATTTTACATCGAGTTCCAAAAACTTGGTGCTCAGATGATGACAAAAGCTGATCTGAGATAACTTTAAGATCAATAATCTATAAAAAGAGGGCCCCGCGTGGGCCCTCTTTTTTTCTTTAAAATAAAGAGATATCAACGTGTTGCATAAAAAAACAATCATTGGGATGATCCTTTGCTTAGCTATTTATGGTTGTGGCGCTGGTGCCAGTACAACCAAAATGATAGAATATCGTACTACCATTGGATCTACAACCCTTTATGATTTTGAAAATTTATCTGAAAAGATATTGAATCGAAATCGTTACTTTATTGATCGTATAGAAGATGTGGGTAACGGAAAATTCATCGATACAAAAATGGTATATAAAACACCCATGGATGAGGAAATGTTGCAAGGCATGAAGGAGCTAAGGTATCAGCTCACGCTAGAAGCGCGCAGAAAAGGCGGCGGCGTGGGTAACATGTATACCATTCGTGCCATTGTAAATTCGTATGGCAAGTATGTGGGCAGAGAAGACTGGGCAAATGTCCCTGTCAATAGTGAAATAAAAAAAGAAATAAGACTATTCGTTGCCGAACTTAAATCGGAGTTCGAAAATAAGATTCGCGTTTTCTAAATTACACTTTATAAAAATTAAAAAAGCCCCCGATCTAACATTAGGCCGGGGGCTTTTTCATTTTATGATGGATAT
>CAYVNB010000052.1:1673-7399 GCA_964452665.1 uncultured bacterium | reverse complement strand
AATAAAGAGATCTTCATCTCCATCTTCATCGATATCCATCCAAGCCACACCGGGGCCCAATTGACTAAATCGATTAGGGAGGAGACTTTGGTTCTTAAAATCATCAAATGGTGCTTCAAAATGAGAATGGTTTAACAGTTCGCTTGCATCAGAAAATAATGGGGAATCCATTTTTTCATCCTTAGTTATAGGCGAAGTATTGATTTGTCGTATTGTATAGAGGTGATTTGCTTTCAAGGAATCCAATAGTGTTTGGGTTCCATTCCGCCATTGAATTTTTGCTGACATTAAATTATCACCAGCCGCAAAGACCTGCAATGGATCATCCCCTGAAAGATATCTTCCGCCTGAAATAACTTCACGAGTTTGAATGGAAGAATACCCTTTTACAATAATTTTAGCACCGATAGCTTGAGGATTATTACCTTTTCCTCGGAGTCGAATGGCCAAGCGGTCCGCATCGCTATTGTTTCTAAATATTCCGACGTTTTGATTTAGACGGTTGATAACAATGTCCAGGTCGCCGTCATTATCTAAATCGGCAGTGGCCATACCATGTGAAATATCTTTTTGGTTGCCCAGCCCCCATCCATCTGCAACCGTTTCAAATTTGAGATTACCTTTATTTTTGAATGCAATATTTTTCAGCTCTAATGTGGGGAAGTCAAAAATCATCCGCTTATATGCATCAAATGAATTGATGCGCTGAAGCGCTGCTGTTTGTCGTTGAAGTGCATCTGAATCTTGCACATCATACATGTGCCCTGTAGTGATTAAAATATCCTCATGCCCATCAAGATCCACATCCATAAACATAGTGGCCCATGACCATTCTGAAGCATGTGTATTGCTGAATTGGGAAATTTCACTGAAAGTATGATCCCCGCGATTTAAAAATAACGTATTATGCATATACTGGGGGCGATTGTCAATTTCACCAATGGATAGAGGTGTTGGTGCCATGGTCCCCATTTGCGTTTTTTGTAAAATATGGGATTGACTCATCATATCCGTTACAAAGAAATCTGTATTTCCGTCTTTATTCAGATCAGAAAAATCCACAGCCATTGATGAATTACTGGTATGTCGAATCGATAGTTTGGATATGGATTTGAATGTGCCGTCCCCATTATTAATCCATGCACGATCGGGACTTTCAAAATCATTGCAAATATACAGATCAGGGTGGGAATCGTTGTTGATATCTCTGAATTGTGCCATTAAGCCCCAATCACGCAAATGGTCTTGGATAGGTGCCCCAGTTTCATCCGTGAAATGACTGCTCGTGATATCAATGAGATTAAAATTTCCTTTGCCATCATTCAGGTACAACTGATCTACCTCCGCCATTTCAAACCGAAGTAAAAGATTGTTACGGACGGATGTTTCATATTCTTTATTAAAAGGGGGCATAACGATCCAACGGTTATTTGTGATTTCCATCAATGTATTGTCAAAGCTAATGACTGGCGGCGGGAGGGAATCCCGCATGGCAAGACGTTTATAATTGGTGATGTAGAGATCCAGATCTCCATCATTATCTATATCGGCCAAAGCAGAAGATGTGCTACCAGGGCGATCCAAAAAGGATGCTAATTTTTTTTCCGTAAATTTGCCATTCCCATCATTAATAAAGATACTATTAGGTCCGCCTAGTGCCGTTAAAATGAGATCCAGATCTTTATCGCCATCCACATCAGCAAACGTAGACCCGGTAGAATAACGATTTGCGCATGCTATACCGGCGGATGCGGTTTGATCTTCAAATGTCCAATTGCCTTTATTGATATAGAGAATATTGGATTCTCGAATACGTGGTATATAAATATCAACCCAACCATCCCCATTTACATCTCCCAGGGCCACTCCCGAACCATGCATCAAATGCTGATTTTCCATGACCTCTTTCTGGCCGATCTTATTGGCAGCATTGACGCCCGTTTCTGATGGATCCAATTCTGTAAATCCGGTGGTATTGGTGCCGATGGGCGCATTCAAAGACTCTATTTTGTACACCTGCCCTTTTTCCCACCCGGGATCATTTTGTGCACACCCCAGAAAGAGGACGAAAGAAATCAGTGTGACGATTGCGTATTTCATAACCGTGGCGAAATTAATGCGAAGTCGGGAAAGAATCCTTTATGAATCAGACCGTTCGGATTTTGTCATGGACAGAACAATTTCAGTGCTTTTTTTAAATGAAGCATGCTGAACCTTCGTTGCTTTATAAAAATAATAAATCGTGCCAATGTAAAGTCCGTGGAACCACCATTCAGACACTTTTCCAATGAAAAATAAACCATCTAAAATGACCATGGCCATAAATAAAATGGTGACCATCATGGTGGGTGGATAAAGTTTTCTTTTAATGGAGAACATTTGTTGGTAGAGAACTTTTCCCAATTCAGGATGCGATTCAAGGTACTCTCGAACATTGACGCCGGTTCCCACAAAAAAGAACATGACCAATGTTTGGGCAGCGATAAAAATAATACTTACCAATAAATCCAGTGTAATGTGATTGCGGGCCCAAAAATCAAAATAATGATTTAAGCCAATTAACCCCAATCCAATCCCTGAAAAGACAACCATGATGTAAGATAAGATCATAAAGAACCACATATCATCACCTATACGTTGAAATAAAAATAAATACAGTCTCCATCTTGGACGGTATAATTTTTACCTTGAAGGAGTGCCAATCCTGCATTTTTCACACTCTTCTCAGAACCTAACCGTACCAAGTCATCGTACTTAATGACTTCTGCTTTAATGAACCCTTTTTGAAAATCAGTATGAATCTCTCCTGCGGCTTCTTGGGCAGAAGCACCTTGTTTGATGGTCCATGCGCGGACTTCCTTTGGCCCTCCTGTGAAATAAGTTTCAAGCCCAAGGAGATTGAACCCGGCATGGATCAATTTATTCAATCCCGGTTCAGAGAGATTGTATTCTTCCAAGAACATAGATTTGCCTACATCATCCAAAAACGCAATTTCCTGTTCAATTTTTCCACAAAGTCTGATGGCGAGGTTACCTTCTTTTTTTGCAAAATCGAAAAGGGCCTGCACATGAGGATTCCGTTTATCATGGGTGATTTCATCTTCATCCACATTGGCCACATAGAGAATGGGTTTTTGCGTCAATAAAAATAAGGTACGTATAATAGCCTCTTCTTCTTCTTCGGCTTCAAAAGTCCGAACCATGTTTCCCGCATCACAATATGTTTTCAATCGGGAAGCCACATCCAATGCTTTTTGGGCGCCTTTTTCTTTTTTGGCCAGCTTGGTTAATCGATATACACTCTTTTCTAATGTATCCAAATCGGCAAGGAGCAATTCGGTTTCAATCAATTCGGCATCCCTTACTGGATCAACGCCACCTTCAACGTGGACGACATTATCATCCTCAAAACACCGAACTACATGTACGATAGCGGCCACTTGTCGAATTTGGCTTAAGAATTGGTTTCCTAAACCCTCCCCCTTATTAGCTCCCCGTACGAGGCCGGCAATATCAGTAAATTCAACCGTCGACGGGGTTACCTTTTCCGGATTGAATATTTTTTCCAACTTAAACAAGCGATCATCCGGAAGGGAAACGATGCCGATGTGAGGTTCAATTGTGCAGAAAGGGTAATTTTCTGCCGGGACAGAAGATGCTGTCAAGGCATTAAATATGGTGGATTTTCCCACATTGGGTAATCCCACAATTCCGCATCGCAGTGCCATAAAGGATCCAAATTACCGTTGAGTTGTATATAAACAGGTTTGTTTAAAATGAATCCAGTGCAGGGTCACCGCCAAAATCATAGGTGAGGTTATCAAACAATCCAACCTGAAGATTTTTAGCATAATAGATGATTCGGTCAATGCCGGTGCTCAATTCCCCATCAGCCCAGATCATATACTTTTCTCCACGCTTGAATAGTTTTTTAACATGGATCTTATAAGTGACCTTTTCATGATAAGGTCGTACTTGCCCTTTGAATTTTAGATCACCAACCCCCAAAGCGCGTCCGCGGCCTTTGCCGCCGAGCCAGGTAAGAAAAAACCCTACCAATTGCCACATGCCATCTAATCCTAAGCATCCTGGCATGACCGGATCCCCTTTAAAGTGACAATGAAAAAACCAAAGGTCTTCAGTTACGTCTAATTCTGCTATAATTTCGCCGTTCCCATATTTTCCGCCTTCATCAGAAATGTGGGTTATGCGATCCATCATGAGCATGGGTGGTGCAGGGAGTTTGCCCTTATCCATCCCAAAAAGTTTGCCTAAACTGCTGTTAATTAAATCTTCTTTTGTAAAACTATTTTTGCGCGACATTAACGGCTCCTATTACAAGCATTAAATTTACCCTCAATTTTGTAATTAATTCGTCAAACTTTTCAATCTCATTTTTTTGATGGATCGATCTCTTTAAATTCACACTTTAATTTTGGAGCAAACAATGTCTCAATGGGTATTATTGTTAGGTGGATCCACCGGCCATGGTGCCGCCACGGCTAAAAGGTTGGCGAAAGATGGTTATGGTGTCATTGCATTTCATTTTGATCGTGGAGAAGCAAAAAAAATTGCGGAAGAAACAATTGCTGAGGTGAATAAACTGACCGGTGGTCACTGTCATTATTTTAACACCAATGCTGCCGCCGAAGAAACGATGGATAAATTTTTGCCCCAGATCAAAGAGATTACGGGTGAAGAACCGATAAAACTTTTACTGCATTCTATTGCTTTTGGCACTACAACTAATTTCTTTGGTGAAAAACCGGTGACACAACGACAAATGGATATGACAGTCCATGTAATGGGAAACGCCCTTTTGTACTGGACACAGAAATTATTTTCGGAAGGATTGTTGGGCGAAGGTTCCCGCGTGATGGGACTAACGAGTGAAGGAAACTATTTGGCCATGGAAGGATACGGTCCTGTGAGTGTAGCCAAAGTCGCAATGGAAGCTATCATACGACAAATCGGATGGGAGTTGGGTCAGTATGGGATTACGGCCAATGCAGTTCAGGCGGGCATAACGCCTACACGGGCCCTGACAAAAATTACGGATCGTTGGGAGGATTGGGTGGAAGGGACAAAGTCCAGAAATCCGATGCGACGAACAACCACACCAGAAGATGTGGCTGGGACCATTTCTATGCTACTAAAACCGGAAGCAGATTTCATTAATTGTTCTATCATTTATTGTGATGGAGGTGAACATCGTTCAGGATCGATTTAAGAAATAAGATTTAATTGAATTGCAACAACGACTCAAATCGTTGCAAATAAATTAAGAGCCGGATTCTTCGAGCTCAGCTCTTTGTTTTATAAGTGAGACCAAATCGTAGTGATCTTTGGTCGGGAGCATCTGGAAACAAACTTCAGCTTCTTTTAATGCATAATCCCACCAACCTTTTTTGGTATACATAAGCGATAGATTATAATGGGCTTTGCTCAAGGCTTGATAATCTTCTCGGGCCAGATTTTTGTGGGGTTCTGGATATAGACGCGTTACTTCTTTAAACTCAAGGATGGCTTCTTCAACCAATCCTTTTTGGGCATACCATTTCCCTAATTTTAAATGGCGCTTGGGATCTTCTTTACATCCACTCACCATGAATGTGATAGAGAGAATTAGGGCGGTTTTGGTAAGACTAAACTTCATTTTAGAACTACAAAATTGCGGTTTATACCGTCAGAATTCCAAGGAAAAGATTTATAGATTTAAGTCAGCA
>CAYVNB010000052.1:0-1573 GCA_964452665.1 uncultured bacterium | reverse complement strand
AGAGCCTTGGTGTAAAAAAATGTGCCCAAAATTCCCCCGCAAACACTGATCCATAATATAGATATCCATCCCCGCTGTCGCAGGGTTGATATTTTTTTCCATCCTTTCAACAAAAATGGAAAAAATAGAATAGCCCCAATTACATGCTCAATGGTGATAATTAAAAAGGACGGCAACGTAAACAAGTTTTGACGGATGAAGCCATCAAAACTCCAAAGAATAGCGGCCATGATGACAGCCAGGGCTGGGGCGTATTTTTTCATCATCGAAAGTTACGCTAAAGTTATTTGCTGGTGTAAACCGTTAAAAAGGATTATTTACGCTTGCCCGCCAATGGCAGAAAAATTAGATATATCAATCCCAAAAGATTGAATCGCCATTCCCCACATTTGGTTTACAGGAATATTAAAAATAAAATCCGGGGATGTTTCCTGAACCAGCCAGTCACCATTTTCAATCTCCCGTTCAAGTTGACCCTCAGACCATCCTGCGTGGCCCAATAAGAGGCGACTACATTGCTCCCCCTGTTGGGACTTCATTTCATCGAGTGTTTTTTTATGGCTGGATATAAAAAAATCATCAGAAATTTTGATCGAATCATCGGAATGATATTGATTACTATGGAGTAATATGCCCCGCTCCACCAATACCGGTCCCCCGAAATATACTTGGGAAACAGATTGAAGGATTTCATCAGCTGATTCAAATAGCTGGTCAAAGGTTGCTTTGATTTCCGGATCGCCGAACGGCTTGTTTACAATTAATCCCATGGCGCCTTTTGTATCGTGTTCACACATATAGACTACGGCATTCCTGAAAAAAGGGTCTTGCATGTGGGGCATGGAAATGAGGATATGATTTATAATTGAATTCATAGCAGACATTATGGAATTGTGGTATTCAATACCATATTTATTTTTTAGAAAACCTGCAATTCGTTTTTTGAACAGGGCCAATTTCAGTCGTAAATTCATGGCCGTCCAAAATTCGGGCTGAATTAAAGATAAAAAATCATGTCATCCCCAGCAGATAAAATTATAATTAAAGGTGCCCGTCAGCACAATTTAAAAAATGTTGACGTAGAAATTGGCCGCAATCAGTTGGTGGTCATTACGGGGCTCTCCGGGTCCGGTAAATCCTCTCTCGCATTCGACACTCTATATGCAGAAGGACAACGGCGATATGTAGAATCATTATCCTCTTATGCCCGCCAATTTTTGGGTCTCATGGAAAAACCGGATATGGATTATATCGAAGGATTATCTCCGGCCATTTCCATTGAACAAAAAGCCACGGCTCGGAATCCAAGATCAACGGTGGGCACCGTAACAGAAATCCATGATTATTTAAGACTGCTTTATGCCCATGTTGGCAAACCCCATTGTTGGAAGTGTGATCGGCCTATCCAAAGGCAAACTGTTCAGCAGATTGTAGATACAATTATTAAATTTGGAGAGGGTGCACGTATTTATATTTTAGCTCCTGTAGTCCGGGGCCGCAAAGGTCAGCACAAGGGTGTTTTTGAAGAGGTACGAAAAGAAGGATTTCTTCGTGTGCGTGTAGATGGAGAAAT
>CAYVNB010000051.1:5287-7445 GCA_964452665.1 uncultured bacterium | reverse complement strand
GAATGATGACACTGACTAAAGGATGGTTCATGGTAGCGGTGGAATGGAAGATGATAAGACCGTTAAATGCCTTTTACATAATCCATCATCCATGACACATCTTCCCTCTTTATTCCTTTTTCAGATCTTCCAGGAGTTTTTTGGCTACAGGATCATTAGGGTTTTTATCCAGCCAATCGGTTAGAATCGCTTCGGCCTTGGGTTTCATATCCAACTGTTTATAAGTAAAGACCAATGAAGAAACTATCTGGGTAAAGTAGGTCCGCCATTGTTCCATCTCCTTGGCTGATGATAACCGCTGCCCATTTTCCATGGATTTAAAATTAGCATAGAGTGCTTCAAAAATGGATCGCCCTTTGTCAAAATCATTCAACTGAGATAGATAGACCTGACCGTATTCCACTTGATCGCGAATGTTCAAATCTTCACGGGCACTTAGCAGATCCATGATCCTTTTCAGTTCGTCTATTTTCCCTAATTCGCCATAGAGTCGGGCCACTTGATAGTGGAGATCTTTTGCGTCATAGCGTATGGTTTTTTCAGGAATACTGTCCTGCATTTTTTCAATGACGGCTAATGCTTTTTTACGGTGTACTTCTGATTTTTCCGGATCAGTTTTTTCATGATCTTTGAAAGCCATATAATGATAGGCAGCCAATTGCATATGGGCACTTCTCAAATTTTGTAGGAGGCGAATATTAGTGGATGGGAAATAGTACACATCCTCCCGGCCTAAATTCCGATAGAGATAGCCGGGCATATAATCTTTTGACCAGAAGTCCCCTTCTAATGCATTCCATTCTCTGGCTTCAATATCCCTATCCCACACTTCAGAACCATAACCGGACATGAGGTTTGTCCACATCCGCTCTTCATTGATGGGATTTCTACCATCCACTTTATATGGGCGGAGGCGATACACCAACCCTTCCATTTCAATATGGTTTTCTAATCCCAAGCGATTGGAGGCAGGCACCGTTACGGCAAAATAGATGGGGTACTTCCACTGGGCATCGGCAATGATTTTCAGGATCATCATATCTTTCACCATGAGGGCCGCACCGGCAAAGGTGGGTTCAACCCGCCATTCTATAAATCCATCTTTATTCTGGTCAGACTTCGGTGTGGGAATCCGTACATTTTTCCCTTGCCAGGGCTGAAGTCCAGAAGAAATATCCACAATCTGATTATCGGTCATATTGATGAATTTCTGGAGCTCCCGCCCTTCCTGATCTACCTGGCCTTGGCGGGAATTCCGCAATTGGCGAATATACCATTCTGTATTCAACAGACTAAGGTTGGCCACAGTGATATCCTTCCGGATGCCTTCCACTTCCTGCAAATACCATAGGGGAAATGTGTCGTTATCTCCATTGGTGAAGATGATGGCATTGGGTTCACAGGATTGCAAAATATTGTAGCTATAGTCCCAAGCCAGCCGGTTATCGGACCGGTCATGTTCATGATAATTGGCTTTCAGCATGATCCCGGGCATAGCCAAAATCAGGACAGCCATAGCGCCGGACACTGCATTCTTTGCCACTGGCTTATCTTTTAATAATTTTCGGATTCGGTCACCCATGGCTGCTGCGGCAATGGATATCCAAATAGAAAAGGCAAAGAAACTGCCCACGTAAGAATAATCCCGTTCTCGAGGTTGGGGGTTATCCTGATTCACAAAAATGATAATGGCAAGACCGGTCATAATAAAGAGTGAAAAGACGGAAAATGCCTGCTCCCGATCTTTTTGGAAATGATAAAACATGCCCCAAAGCCCAAAGAGGAATGCCAAGGGCAATCCGAATTGAAACCAGTCCACCCCATCCTCATTAGTATTAGCACCGTAAGCCGATACGTATGGTTCTGTACTGGGCCCCCGCCCGGCAAATTGCCAGAGGAAGTATCGCCAGTACATTTTCTTCACCTGGTAGTTCCAGAAATAATCCCACTGCTTATCCATGCGGTAAGTTTTGTATTTTCGCTCTTGGGATGAAGAATATTTTCTGCCATTAGCGGGGCGGCCTACTGCCTCATGCTTTGCAGGCAATCCATCATAACGCCGTGGGAATTGAAACATTTGTCCGTATTGCTCCCGCTCCATATAAGCAATGGCCCGGGAAACAGTGGATGGATCATTCTCATTGATGGCAGGTGATTG
>CAYVNB010000051.1:3773-5187 GCA_964452665.1 uncultured bacterium | reverse complement strand
CAGCAGTAATGATAATACCTTTAAAAGAAAATTCATATTTTCGAAAATAAATGATGAGAGCAATAAAGGGGAGGGCTAAAAGATTCAAGAGGTGAACGCCCGTGGCAAGACCAATCATATAAGCGATAATGAGAATGTACCGTTCATTCCCTTTGTTATCGGCCCGCTCTGCCCAGTGGAGGATGAGCCACACTACGATGGCGGTGAAAAATGTGGAGAAACCATAAACTTCTGCTTCCACGGCGTTGAACCAATGGGAATCCGTGAAGGCGAATGTAAGGGACCCCACCAATGATCCGCCGTAGGCAATAATGGCATCCATCTGGGTTTGGATCTTTCCTTTATAATTGGAGATCAGTTTTACAGTGGAGAGATAAAGATACATAACCGCCAAGGCGGACACCACAGGAGAGATCAAATTCACCCGAAAAGCAATATCCGGATTGAAAGGAATCATGGAAAAAACGCGGGCAATAATTAAATATAATGGACTCCCGGGTGGGTGGGGAACACCTAAAATATAGGATGTAGCAATAAATTCACCGGAATCCCAATAGGGGACACTGTCGGCCATGGTGAGTAGATAAACCAAAAATGAAATCGCCAGAGCCATCCCGGCAAAAATGCGGTTCAAGCGGATATAGTCGGTATGGATCAAATCTTAGTCTTTCTTGGCTTTTTGAGACTTTATCTCCTTCTTTTTTGCTTTGGGCTTTTTCTTTGCCTTGGGTTTTTCTTTAGCTCCACTGGATTTTCCAGACTCATCATCCTGTGCAGTGCCCTCGAGGACCTCTGCCCCCTCAGATTTTTCTTCTGAAGAATCAGAACCATCAGGTGCCTCTGCACTTTTCTTCTGTTCATCAATGAAGTTCAGTTTTAATTCGCTGAGACTGTGGATAATGTACTGCTCTTCCCATTCGCTCAGGTTGCCCTTCATCTTGGTCTGGAGCATATCCAAAAGGTCTATATAATAGGTGGCCTGTTCCAGGTTTCGTTCCAGAGTATCGGAAACAGGATTTTTCACCTTACCCAGTGATATCCATGCACTTTGGACGAATGTATTCACCAGGTGGATAAATAATTGATCTTCTTTTTTCATTTGTTCTTCGGCCATGATTCTCCTCTTGATTAGCTTGTATTCAATTTGGATAAAATTGTTTCAAAAATAGCCGGGGAAAATACATCATATCAGGTGATAAATCGAAGATTCTATAGAATCTTACGAAATATTCGCTTGTTCCAGTTTATCCTGGTATTCGGCCATGAAGCGGGTCCGGATTAGATCATGTTCCGACTGGTTCAGATTCTGATCTATTTTTACTAGTTCAAAAGCGGCCTGGCGGGCTTTCCGCAAAATGGGCCCATCCGTCACCATGTCTGCTAATTTATATTTCAAGAATCCACTCTGACGAAT
>CAYVNB010000051.1:0-3673 GCA_964452665.1 uncultured bacterium | reverse complement strand
GAGATTAAAATATGAATTTTATTCCGGGCGTAAGCATCCATGACTGCATCTTTTTCATCCTTTTTCATCCGCCCGTGAATGAGGCCCACTTCTAAATTGAGGAAAATCTTTTGGGAGAGATGATTGTGCATTTCCACTGCTGCTGCCAAATCGGATTTTTCCGTATCCTCAACCAAAGGATAGACCACCATACACTGACTGCCGGCAGCAACTTCATCCTTCATGAATTTATATACTTTTGATAGTCGTTGTTCCTCTACCACTTTGGTCACCACAGGAATTCGGTTTTTCGGCATTTCATCAATAATGGATAAGTCCATGTCCCCGTGGTAGGTGATTGCCAATGTCCGTGGAATGGGCGTGGCAGTCATGGCCAGCAAGTGAGGGTTCAACCCTTTGGATGTGAGATCCCCCCGCTGGAGGACGCCAAACCGGTGCTGTTCATCCACAATGGCCAAACCCAATGCCTTGAAAGTCACATCTTTCTGGATGAGGGCATGTGTACCAATGATGATATGGATCTGCCCTTCCGCCAAGCCCCTAAGAATAGCCCGCCGTTCTTTGGCCCGTGTACCCCCCACTAAAATAGCGCAGGTCATGTGGACTCGTTCTGCATGCTTTTTGAAGGATTCATAATGCTGATGGGCCAAGATTTCCGTAGGAGCCATAACGGCAACCTGTACATCGTTGGAAAGGGCAATGACTGCCGCCAAGATGGACACAATGGTTTTCCCCGAACCCACATCTCCTTGCAAGATGCGATTCATTGAAAAAGGCCGGGCCATGTCATCTTTAATTTCTTTAATCACCCTTTTCTGTGCGTCAGTCAATTCAAAATCCAAACTATCGGATATTAACTTTACTCCGGGGCCAACTTTGGTGAGGGCTTTCGTCCCCGTTTGCTGAATGGATGATTTTCGCAACGCCATGAGCATTTGGAGGAAAAAGTGTTCATCAAATTTTAACCGATATATGGCCGCCTGAAGCACATCTTCGGATTCGGCAAAATGGATATTTTGAAGGGCGCTTTTGATGTGGGTTAATCCCTTGGATTTTCGGAATTCAGGAGAAAAATGATCGGGAATTTCTTTCAGGGCATCAGAGATGGATTTAATGAGGCGCCGTAGACCACGACTGTCTAATCGCGTTTTTTTCAATTCAGCAGGAATCGAGTATAATGGAATCACCAATCCGGAATTCACTGGGTCTTCATCATCTTTCAGTTTATCATATTCCGGATGGACAATCTGAAATCCATTAAAAAATTCCACTTTGCCGCTCACAGCGAGCCGATCCCCCACCTTGATGGCCTTTTTGATATATCTCGCCCCATTGAACCAAGTAAGTGTCATCATCCCCTTCCCATCAGAGAGAATCGCCTGAAAATATTGCCGCCGTTTCCCTATGCGCATGTCCGCCGCCTCCACCTTACCGATGACCGTGGCGTCCTGATCCTTTTTCAGTTTAGAGATAGGGGTGACCGTAGTTCGGTCTAAATGTTTTCTCGGATAATAATGAAGAAGGTCTGCGACATTACGAATACCAATGGCAGAAAGTGCATCCGCCCGTGCCGGGCCTACGCCTTTAATCGATTGGAGTGTGGTGGAAATAGTTAGAGCCTTTTCAGGCACAATTTTTTAATTCCATTCCTTGCGGTAAGTGTAAGTTACAGTCTGCGATTTGTTCCCGGGGATGGTCAGTGGGAAATGAATTGTGGAAGCATCTTTTTTGCGATAATTGGCAGAGGCATCCCGGACCACCCAATCGCCGTAGATATGCTCTATAAGGCGTACCTTGATTTCATGATTTAATGTATTGGTCACTTCAATACTGATGGATCCTTCTTCGCTCTTCCGCTGACGGTCATAGTTTAATAGGGTCCGCTTGCCCACCACATCAAAAGCTTTACCGGATATGATGGTGGCAGTTGCTCCTTTGGGCACTTGGCGAATTTCATCTTCTCCCACAAATTCAATCGAACCAATTCGGCCGGTTTGATATAACTGAATCTTGCCCTGCGGCAAGGGTACGCCCAGATTATTGGATTTTGTATTGGCAATCTGGTATTCGATACCTAAAGGTTCTTCCGTCTGGCTCTGTTCATCATTTTCAAATAAATACGTTTTTTGAAAGGATACCTTCTTCGATGGATAGAGACGGGTGGTAATACTTTCTTTTCCCATGAGACCCACCTTACCTCCAAGATTGTAAATATGATAATCCCCTAATTGTTCTTCTTGCGGCCCCGTAGTTTCATTGGGCGCCGCCATAGAACGCATCATTATTGGCGGTACATTCATAGGGCCATTCTGCTTCAGCTTACCCTCTACCAGTTGCAGGGATACATTTTTAAAATCGAGATTGCTGTTATTTTTGATATAAGCCTCTGCCAGTAATTCAGCCTCACTCCCGGATTCATCCAGGATGAGTCTGTAGATGGCGTCCCAGTCAAATCCTCGGGAGAGATAAATCAGATTGCCTTGCACCGGACCAGATTTTTTTTCGGGGTCAATCTTCCATGCGAGCGATGGTTTGAACATGACATTTTCTAACTTCCCCGGTACGGTGATATAATCAATCCGTTCTTTTTTAAATGAAATGATGGATCGTTTTCGAGTAATGGTAATGGTATTCCCGCTGATTTCCACCAGTGTTCCTGTGAGAGAAGAACCGTTTATCAATTCTACATCAATGGTTTCGCCCAAATAATTATATAGATGCTCAGAAAAATGGAAGACATCCTGGTTCAGGCGCTGCATCTTTACATCCGCATTATCCATGGTTAAAAATGGTGAATCTTTAATCATCCCTTCAGGGAGAAGGTTCCATGCGATGGTGTTTTCGCCAGGTTCTAGATTCCATGCCACGGGCTGTTTGATGAGAGCGAATCCATCCTTATACATGGTCATGGTGGCATTGTTCGATTGGGCCGCTACGAGCGACAAGAGGGTTAGGATTTTTATGATTTTTTTCATTGCAGCATATCCAGGTTTGCTTTGACGAGATTGAATTCTGCGGTCATATCCTGCAGTTTCTGCCTTTCATGGGCTACCACATTTTCAGGCGCCTGGTTCACAAAATTCTCATTCGCTAATTTTTTCTCTACCCCCGCAAGATGCCCTTTTAGTTCATTCAAACGTTTTGAAAGTCGGGCAATTTCCTTGTTTAAATCTATTAATCCTTTAAGTGGAACGAACAGTTCCATTTTTTGCACCACTGCAGTGGCAGATTGATCCGGTTTTTCCAGATCCGCACCGAGGGTGATTTCATTGATTCGCCCCAGTGTTTTAATTATTTCATTAAAAGATTCAATGTTGGACTGATGGCCATTTACGTTTCGAATGACCAAATCTGCCTTTTTGCCCGGAGGCACATTCATCCGGCTCCGAATGGTCCGAACCGCTGTCACTATTTCTTTCAGCAAGCCCATGGACGCATCCGCTTCTGTATCCGCCTGAGATGCATCTCCATTTATCCAAGGCGAAATAATCAGATCTGAATCTGCATCATGCTTAAAATAAGACCAGATTTCTTCGGTGATAAAGGGTGAAAAGGGATGAAGCAAAGTCAAAATACCCTTAATAACGTGGACGGCCACGAGACAAGCCAACTCTGCTTTTTCCGGATCATTACCATAAAATCGTGTTTTGGCAATTTCGATATACCAATCGCA
>CAYVNB010000050.1:3029-7508 GCA_964452665.1 uncultured bacterium | reverse complement strand
CAGGTGCATTTGATTTCGAAACCGGATTGGAATTAGTCAAAGTCCGCGCAGAAGGCATGCAGAATGCGGCAAAAGTCCACCCCGGTACCATGGCAGCTGTGATTGGAATAGATGACGAAAAGGTTAAAGAATTGTGTAATGCTTTTAGTGATGGCATTGTCGTTGCGGCCAATTACAATGCCAAAGGCCAAGTGGTTATTTCCGGTGAAGTGGATGCCGTACGGGCTATTATGCCCCAAATGAAAGACGCCGGTGCCTTAAAAGTGGTAGAGTTGAATGTGGGTGGCGCCTTTCATTCTCCTCTTATGACACCGGCAAAAGAAGCACTTATAGAAAAACTCGCGTCTATTGATATTCAAAATAGTAAAATCCCCATCTATGCCAATGTTTCTGCCTCCCCCATCAGCAGCAGTGATGAAATTCGTCAATCACTAATTGATCAGTTAGAGAACCCAGTACGTTGGCATGAATCTATATCCCAAATGATCAATGATGGCGTTACTTCAGCCGTTGAAGTGGGGCCGGGACGTGTCCTTCAGGGTCTAACAAGACGAATTGATCGTTCATTAAATATGAATGGTGTGGAATCTCTAGAACAAATCGTAAATTTTAACCATGTTTAATCTAAATAATAAAGTCGCTGTCGTCACCGGCGCCTCCCGAGGTATTGGTAAAGAGATGGCAGAATCCTTTGGAAAGGCTGGCGCCCACGTGGTTTGTGTCAGTAGGAGTAAAGATGCACTCAAATCAGTTGCAGATACCATAAATAAAAATGGCGGCTCTGCTTCCGCTCATCCCTGTGATGTATCCTCATTAGATGCGTATCAGGAAATGATAAAAGAAACCATCGCCAATTATGGCACTGTTGACATCTTGGTCAATAATGCAGGCATTACTCGAGATACACTCATTATACGTATGTCTGAAGAAGATTGGCAAACTGTGATTGATATTAATTTAAAAGGTGCCTTTAACGGCATCAAAGCGGTCACTAGATTCATGATGAAACAGCGTGCTGGCCGGATCATCAATATTACCTCTGTCGTGGGTCTGACGGGTAATCCCGGACAAGCCAATTATGCGGCTTCTAAAGCGGGATTGATTGGTTTATCCAAAGCGACGGCAAAGGAATTGGCATCCCGTGGTATCACCGTCAATTGCATTGCCCCGGGCTATATCGCCACGGATATGACGGATGCCATGACCGATCAAGCCAAAGAAACATTAAATACACAAATTCCATTGGGACGAATAGGTAGTCCTAATGATATTGCCGCCACCGCCCTATTCCTGGCTTCAGATGAAGCAGGATATATTACAGGTCAAACTATCACTGTGGATGGTGGCATGGTAATGATTTAAACAAGGAGAAAACAATGTCCACATTTGATAAAGTAAAAGAAATCGTCATCGATAAACTCGGTGTTGAAGAAGATAAAATCGTTTCCGGTGCATCTTTTGTAGATGACCTCGGCGCCGATTCACTTGATACTGTTGAATTGATCATGCAACTGGAAGAGGAATTCGGTATTGAAATTCCTGATGAAGATGCTGAAACAATTACAACTATTCAAGTTGCTGTTGATTATATCGAAGCCAATCAATAGAATCATATGACCAAACGTCGTGTTCTCATTACAGGCTTGGGAGTGTTGGCACCCAATGGTAATTCCACTTCTGGATACTGGGATGCCCTGACGGCTGGAAAAAGCGGAATCGGCCCCATCACCTACTTTGATACGGAAAACCTCAGTGTCAAAATAGCTGGAGAATTATCTGATTTCAATCCTGAAGATCACTTTGATCGGAAAGAAGTTCGCAAAATGGATCCCTTTACCATTTACCATATGGTGGCTTCACAAGAAGCTATCACCCAATCCGGATTGGATCAAGGCGATGTGAATATGGAGCGTGTTGGCGTTATCATAGGATCGGGAGTTGGAGGAATTCAAACACTTGAAGACCAATACGGAATTTACTCTACCAGAGGACAACGCCGAGTTTCCCCCTTCTTCGTTCCGCGAATGATTGCCAATATTGCCGCAGGAAATTTGGCCATTAAATATGGATTTCAAGGTCCTAACAATACAGTCATATCGGCCTGCGCTTCTGGAACAGATGCTATTGGATCAGCCTTCCGCACCATCCAATATGGCGATGCAGATGTGATGGTGACTGGCGGTGCTGAAGCCAGCATTACTGGATTGACCATATCTGGTTTTGCCAATATCAAGGCACTCTCTACCCGAAATGATGATCCCACGGCTGCCAGCCGACCATTCGATTTAGATCGAGATGGATTTGTCCTCGGCGAAGGATCCGCTACACTCATCCTGGAAGAAGCGGAACATGCCAAAGCTCGGGGTGCCCCAATTTTGGCCGAAATGGCTGGATATGGTGCCACCGATGATGCATATCATATTACCCAACCGGCTGAAGGCGGATTGGGTGCCATCCGTGCCATGCAGAATGCAGTAAATGATGCAGATCTCGCTCTGGAAGATGTAGATTATATTAATGCCCACGGCACGTCCACCCCATTCAATGATAAAACTGAATCCGAAGCAATTTCTTCCCTCTTTGGTGACCACGCACAAAACTTAAAAGTTAGTTCCACCAAATCCATGGTGGGCCACTCTTTGGGCGCCAGTGGTGCATTAGAGGCCGCTGCCTGCGTCAAGGCCATCGAAAATAAAATCCTTCCACCAACCATCAACTACACCACACCTGATCCTGAATGTCCATTGAACTATGTACCAAATGAAGCGGTCGTAGCAGATGTGAACGTAACCATGTCTAATTCATTTGGGTTTGGTGGACACAACGGTGTCATTGTAATCAAACGATGGAATGAAGCATAGTACGTGCCTTTATTTGATTTTTTAGTTACTTTATTCAAATCACACCCCCTTTCTAAATTAGAGAAAACATGCGGTTACCAATTCCGTAACCGCACCTATCTGGAACAAGCATTTACCCATCGATCCATCTCCAGCTTACCCAGAAAAAATTATGAACGATTGGAATTTCTAGGGGATGCCGTCATCGATATTGTTGTGAGTCGGGAACTTATGCGAGAATTCCCCGAAGGGGATGAAGGCATCCTGACTCAAAAACGATCGGCTTTGGTTCAAAAATCCTTTTTAGCATCTATGGGACAATTATTAAACCTTCTTGATTTTATACATATAGACTCGACAGTTGACCTGAATCAGGAAAAAATTGCCTTGAAACAATCTGCCAACCTTTATGAAGCACTTATTGGCGCCATTTATTTAGATCGGGGCATTTCACCGGCGAAAAAACTCATCTTATATACGATTTGGACTCATCGCGCTGAGGCATGGAAATCGGTAAATTATAAAGGCCAACTGATAGAATTATGCCATGAAAAACAATTGACGAATCCAAAGTTTTTGGTATCGAATGTGTCTGGGCCTGATCATCAAAAATTATTTGAAGTGCATGTTAAAATTGGGGATAATATTTACCCGAGTGGGATTGGTACAAATAAAAAGGCAGCTGAGCAACATGCAGCTCAATTTGCCATGGACGCTTTACAGGGCTAATTCTCTATATCTTTAATTTTGTCTCGAATGCGGGCAGCCATTTCATATTCTTCTTTATCAATGGCTTTTTGAAGCTGATCTTCTAATAATTCCACCTTCGGCTCTTGCTGAATCTCATCTTCAATATTTTCCATATCTTCTTCCCACGCAATGGATGCGTCCATAACCTCATTTGCCACCAGGATCGGTGAATGCATCCTCAAAGCAACTGCCAGTGCATCACTGGGGCGTGAATCAATTTCATGATGACCGAATTCGTCACTTTGAAGATCCAGAATTGAATAAAAAATACCATCTTCTAATTTAGTGATTTTTACGGCGGATAGATTCCCATCAATGCCCTGGATTACATTGACAATAAGATCGTGAGTCAAAGGTCGGGGTGTATCCATATATTCCATGGCCATGGCGATGGCTTGGGCCTCATAGGCGCCTACAAGAACGGGCAGTCGGCGATTGCCCTCTAATTCTTTGAGTATAACCGCATAACTTCGGTTCGGGTGATAATATGATATTTTTTGAACTTTAACAGGAATCATCTTGTATCCTTATTCGAAATTATATACCCGCCAGTTAGGGTTCAACTTTTTTCGTATAAAATTCCTTTTAATTGATCAATCTTTTTTACGGATGTGGGATCTGTCCCATGCAAAATAGCACACCAATAGCTGACCCAGTCTCCATAATGGATTATATGTAAATACCGGTCCGTAATGGAATTGCCTTCTACAGAAACTACCTCCTGATTTCCCGAAAGACTCCCAATAATCTCCCGAGTATAATCCTGACGGATGGCTGTTCGCGGGTGGTCATTTTCATCTGAAAGCCAAATCACTGAAAGCTGATGAATCAAATCTGGATTGTTTTCCCAACCGACAATTTCATTATGATTCATTTCCGGCAATTCATT
>CAYVNB010000050.1:0-2929 GCA_964452665.1 uncultured bacterium | reverse complement strand
CATACTCAAAAGCAGATAGCGTTTCTTCTGTATTTCCAGAATAAGACGAACAGATGACCAGTGTATGTTCGTTAACCCAATTAGGCAATGTATAATTCCGGAATACCACCATGGGAATATGTAATTCATTTTTGGCCAAAGTGCGTACAACATCTCCCCCAATGGCCGAACCGCCCATGCCAGCCACAACGATGTTTTGGATACCTGTATATGGCCGCTGCAGTGAAATGGATTCGCCGATTCCCATGGCCTGTTCAATGTGATCTGGAAAATCAAAGATTGATTTATGCATTTTTCCGGGGTCAAGTGTTTCGTAGGCTGTCATTAGAATTTCCTATTTAAAACCATGTTTACAAATTGGTTCAAGTGATCCTGCTTTTCTTTCGGGATCACGTCCAGCCCTTGCCAGGCTCTTTCAATATAATGTTCAATCACTTTTTCAGAATCAGCCTTGATTCCATTCATTTCAAAATAGGATTTATAATCTGAGATAGAAGGTGATTTGACCATAAACGCTGACCAGTTTTCCGGATTCTTTTCGCGGGCTAAAATTGCAAGTGCTGTCTGTTTTCCTTCCCGAATATCACTACCCAAAGTTTTGCCCATGGTGGATTCATCACCGAATATTTCCAGAAAATCATCCTGAATTTGAAAAGCCTATCCCAGGTTCAGGCCAAATTCAAATAAATGGTGGACATCTTCTTTATTTTCTCCGCCCAATAAGGCGCCTAACTCAGCACATAATCCCAACAAGGCACCGGTCTTTTTACCAATCATAATCAAATATTGCCCCATGGTGATGGAGGCGTCATGCTCAAATTCCTTGTCCATCCCTTGCCCTTCACAGACCGCCAATGTGACTTCATTGAATCGTTGGTGAATAATGGGCGGTAATCCGCTCAGAATCAATTGGGAAATAACAAACAGGCCATCGCCGGATAGAATGGCTGTTGAATCATCCCATTTTTTATGGACCGTCGATTGGCCATGCCGCGTTTCATCCCCATCCATTATATCATCGTGCACAAGTGTAAAATTATGAAGCAATTCTACAGCGATGGCTGCCTTCATCAGATCAGATGGATCTGCTTCATGGGCTTGACCAGACAAATGAACCAGGATCGGCCGGAGCCGTTTACCCTTTCCGCTAATGATATATTGTATCGGATCGTAAAGATACCGAGGCGTCTCATGAACAGGGACTTTCTTCATTGCTTTTTCAATTTCACCCTTTAGAAAAGTAACATGGTCTTGAAAAGTGCTAATAGCTGCTATCCAATTTTAATTTTCCGATTTCATTCAATTTCCCCATAACAATGGATTGAATCTCTTCCTTCCGTTTCGGTGTATTCGCTTCAAATCGACAAACGATCACAGGCTGTGTATTGGATGATCGAACCAATCCCCATCCATCACCAAATTGGATGCGTACACCATCTACGGTAATACAGTCATAATTTTCAGTAAAGTAGGTGACAGCTTCTTCAGCGATCCGAAATTTCTCTTCATCAGACTCTGCCTCTAACCGTATTTCAGGTGTCGAATAATAGGTAGGTAATTCCGATTTTAATTCGGATAACGTACTATCTGTTCTGGATAAAGTTTGCACAATTCGCGCTGACACATAGATGGCATCATCAAAACCAAAGAAATCATCGGCAAAAAAGATATGGCCGCTCATTTCGCCACCTAACTTGCAATTCAATTCCGCCATTCGCTGTTTAATGAGGGAGTGTCCCGTCTTCCACATGACGGGTTTACCACCATATTTCAAGATCATATCTACTAATGCCTGGGAACATTTTACATCAAATAGTATCTCATCCCCTTCTTCCAATACTTCAGGAAGGAAAAGAGCAATCAATTGGTCTGCCCAGATGACATCACCAGTTTCATCCACAACACCCACTCGATCTGCATCACCATCAAAGGCTAACCCAATATCATAATTCCCAGTTTTCATGAGATAAATCAGGTCTTTCAGATTCTCTTTTACCGTGGGGTCAGGATGGTGGTTCGGAAATGTGCCATCCACATCGCAGTATAATTCTGTCAATTCCACATTCAGATTTTTAAAAACATCTGGTCCACAAATCGCCCCGGCAGCGTTTCCGCAATCCATCACCACTTTCATTGGTTTTTGAATATCAATCTTTGAAGCAATCATCCGTTTATATTCCGTGAGAATGTCATAGGCCACTTCTGTGCCTTCCCCCTCATCATAATCTCGGTTTTCGATAATAGTGCGGATATCCTGAATCGATTGTCCAAATACAGCCTTTTTATTTCGGGACATTTTAAATCCATTAAATTCCGGAGGATTATGGCTCCCCGTGATTTGGACCGCCCCCGCCACTTCTAATTTAAACATGGAATAGTAATTGGCCGGGGTGGGCAGAATACCGATATTGATTACATCTACACCGGTGGATAAAACACCAGTTTTAAATTGTTCAATCAGACTAGGTGTTGTGAGGCGAACGTCCCCGCTCAGGGCAATTTCCTGTCCCCCACCACGTTTAATAAATGTACCAAATCCTTTACCTAAACTTTCAACTACAACGGGAGGAAAATCATCCGCCACTTTGCCACGGATATCATATTCACGAAAAATATATTTATTGAGATTCATTCTATCGTTTCAAGAAAAAATATAAGGATAAAAATTAAAGAAAATATATCAATCCTCTAATGACTGAATGGAATTATTCGTCTGTTTTTGGCTTTTGCCGAAGTGCCTTTTTCTGTGATTGAATCTTTTTGGATTGAAGTCTTTTTTCTTTTGATGAAAGGGTGGCTTTTGTGGGGAACCTTTTCTTAGGTTTTCGATTCAGCTTAATCAATTTTTCACGCAATCTTTTTAAAGCAATACCTTTATTTCTATGCTGGCTCCTTTCATCCTTACATGTCACAACGATCCCTGTCGGCA
>CAYVNB010000049.1:0-7520 GCA_964452665.1 uncultured bacterium | reverse complement strand
CATGGTGAATACACCATCCCAGTCTTTCTCTGGTGGTTCTACTTTAAATTGATCACATCGATTAATATAAATGGCCGACGGTGTGGTCGGACGCATTAGAAAATCTTCTTCTAATGCGAATGCATCCTTGAATTGTTTTTTCGCTTTCGTCCAATCCTGTTTTTGATACAGATCCATTCCCTGGTTAAACGCTTGTACCAATTGAGATTGGTCATCGGTCATTTCATTTTTCAGGGAAATAAGTTCATAGGCCTTGACGGGTTTATTTTTTCCTTTCACCCGGAGAAAATCTAAAAATCGCCATTCAAATTGATTGGCGACAGCTTTTTGGGTATTTTCAGCAACAATGAGATACACACCATAATGCTTCGCTGCGGGCTCCAGCCGTGCGGCTAAGTTTACTGTGTCACCCATCATGGTATAATTCATTCGCATGGATGAGCCCATATTGCCCGTGACCATTTCACCTGTATTTAATCCCACCCGATGACGAATATTATGGACCAACTCCGGCCAATCTCCTTCTGATTCCCATTGGGATCTCAAGATGGCTAATTTTTTTTCCATCTCCAACGCAGTGAGACATGCATGATATTCATGATTTTCTAAAGGAACAGGTGCGCCATAAAAAGCCACAATTGCATCGCCGATATATTTATCTAGTGTGCCTTTGTGCTCAAGAAGAATATTGGTCATTTCAGTTAAATATTCGTTCATAAGGCTCACCATTCTCTCCGGTTCCAACACTTCTGAAAAGGATGAAAAACTTTGAATATCTGAGAAGAAGGCAGTGTGATATCCAGCTTCACCGCCCAATTTGGGTTCCTGTTTATCAGAGTACATTTGATCAATAAGATCGGGTGATATATAGGCACCAAAAGTGCTCTTTAAAAATTTCTTATCCTTTTGTTCCACAATAAATTTATAGATCACATTTCCTGTATAGGTCACCAACAAACCAACCAAAGGCGCTACAATAGGAATCACAAATGAATCACCAATTTCAGGTAGCCCTGTATTAAATATATCCGGATTATTTAACACAGTCGATTTGGGCAGGATTTGAGACAAATTGTGTTTAATGAACCAGAATAGATCATCCACAAATAAGCCACATGCCACAGCGAAATAGATGATGCCTTCCAAAATGATTAGGATTCCGGCAGTCACAGGATTTAAATAGGACAAAATTAAAAATGCAATCAAACTCATTAATCCAATCATGAGAGCATGACTTATGGGAAATCCATAAATCAGTTCCGTAAGTTGACCGCCCAAAACTTGAATATAGTTATTGTCGATCAAAGTTTGAATAGCATTCCCGTGAGTTTCCATCCCGGGAGTCAATTGCTGAATGCCCCAAAAATTATAATATGGCGTTTGTTTATAATCATGATGGACCTCAACGGAAGTGCCGATTACCACAATCTTATTATAAAATGGTGATTGGGTGATGTCAAATTCCTCGCCAATGCCCATAGCATCCATCATTTCTTTTCGTTCAGCTGGATTCTCAATGGCTTGAATCCACTCGGGGATTTCACCTGGTAGAAATTGGCTCATCCAATCAATATCTTCTACAGGATCTCTCAAGGTCACATCTTCTGTATCAATTACATAGGCCAATGAAAATTTGGGAAATGTGCCCCAAGCCGGGAGGTTTTCTTCACCTCTATATTTATATCCTGATGGGGGGCCATAATAATTCACTAAGAATGAATTCCCTGCCCCATAAGCGTTAATAATATGACCACCATAATTCCACGTCAGGGCATCCCGATCAAAATAGGGTTTGGCTGAATCCGGTATACCTTTAAATGCCTTAAATGCCTTTACGGCAAGAGTTAGATAATATTTATCCGGTTCATGGGACATTTCACCAAACAAAGCATATCGCCTAGAGAATCCATCTGAATCCATTTGGTCATTAATAAGCCCCATCTCAGGTTTGGCTTTTACCACCGGCTCAACGGGATATGCTATATATTGGGGTGGCACCAAGGTAGGTTCCGTTACCATTTTCACATTCATGACGATGGTTGTACCAAACATTTGGGCTTCCGTAATGGCTTCACCTAATATTTTATCACCGTGGCGAGGAATGAGGTAGGTGAGAGATTCCCAGATATATCCTGCTTGAGTGGTATCCCTCACGTGAGGGACTTGATCAATGATATACTCCGGTGTAGTGGATTGGATTAGATCCTGATATATTTCTGATCGGTTTTCTGGCGAATCAAACTGAATATCAAAAACGATAACTTTTGCACCGGCTTTATATAGATTTCTAACCACCCTACCCCATACACTTCCTCGAGGATATGGCCACTCTTCCGGCATCAATCGCCATGCTTCGTCATCCACCTCAAGGAGGACCACATCGGTTCCTTTATTTATATAGGTTGAATCCGATGCTGTCCAGCCAGTTAATGGACCTCGAACTGAATTGAAGCGATAATCGTAGGTCTTTAATTCAATGGTGTCAAATATACCCACCCAATGTGCAAAAGAAACAATAACGATGGCACCCAAGGTGATGACCCATCCTATCCAACTCTTTTGGATGTACTTTTGTATATCTTGTATCGTCACTTGCATGGTTAAAAGTTATATTGAAGCGTCAGTATAATACCTGATGAATTTATATCTAAAACTTCACCTGCATTATCTACCTTCCCATCCCTATCATTGTCCACCTTATCATTTTTATAACTGGGTACATAATTGAATCGAATCTGCCCCATGATAGCAGCGGATAAATTTTCCTGGATGCTGTAATCTGCTCCAGCCCTTATCCCTAGTAATTTAGATTTTATGTGACTTTTGCTATTCAATAGTGAAATGGCCCCTCTGGCTAGCATTTTATCCTGTAAAAATTTTTTATTCGCCGAAAATGACATATGGGTCCATGTATAAGGGGTTTTGATTAATTTGGTACCGATCATAGATGGTATCTGTAATTTTGTTTGACTAATAAGGGCGATGGTCTTTAATTGACTGGGATAGGTCGAAGATAAACTAATCGACATGGTTTTTGAATCGGTCTTCGGGAATAGAAAGGTTGTACTCCGTTTATCTGTCAAATTATCTATATTAGTTACGCTACCCATATTAAATGTAAGATTTTGTTTAATATCACCACTGTTAAAGGGCATGCTAACTGCCATCAAGCTTGTTGCAGCCTTTGAATCTTCTCTAAGATCAACCGTGCGGCTACCCACAGAATCCAATTGTGTTTTTTCATTATTTTTTCCAATGGATTGATAATTTATTACAAAAGTGGGCATATCAGGTCCCATTAAAAATGTCAGATTCATAAAAAATGTATTGGTATTCAGTGGCGTGACCGTAGTTCTGAGTATCTTATTGTCTAAATGTTTAAAACCAATATTTAAGAACATTTTCCGATCTAAAAGAGCCACACGGTCTGAGATGGTAAATTGTCGTGTATTACTCCTCAAAAACGGATTGGCCAATGAAACATATTCCGGGCCAATTTGACGGTATTCAACAAGAATGCTGTTTCGCGCATAGTTTCCGCGTAATTTTATATTAAAAGCGGAGGATGGCATATTGATAATGGAGGCAATAGGGCTTGAACCAAAGGCATTCAGATCAATGGGGACCAAGGGTGTCATATTGGTATTAATAATAAAAAGATCCTTTAATTTCTCAGGGTCAATAAATATCTGATCCGTACTGATCTTTGTGACCCCTGTAATCTCATTCCCGTCTTTATCATATTGTAGTCCGATATACCCATCTAAAGAATCATCCAATGCTGTATCCAGATTAGCGATAGACATGACACCATCCCAAATATCTTTATTATGTAGACTCATGTTCCAGTCAAAGTCTAATGTTAATTTTCGATTATCAAAAATGGCGCCAAGATTGAATCCAAATACAATATTATCCTGTGGTTTCTGACCAGCCCAATGTGATTTGGGCGCATTTAATTTGTGACCCGCCGCCGTAAGCAAAGTATTGAATTCATTAAAAGTATAATTCCCAGGCGTTACCCCCAACACCAAGGAATCGGAAGTGAATATTGCATTGTTTAATGAGCGACTAACAGAAGATGAATCATCTCTCACTGACATAAAATTCACACCGGCTTTAATTCGGGAAAACAACTCAGCAGACAGTTTGAATCCTCTCACTTTTCTTTTAAACGTAAACCCAGTTCGATCCAAGTAATAGGTTTTTGAACCATCTGTATTTGTGGATGTTAAACCGTGCATCAATTGATATCCACCATCCATACCACCTCTTTCATGGATAGCCCGATTCAATTCACCACTAATAAATTGAAGTCGAACCCATTTTAAATTTGCATCAAGCCCTAACCCCCGCACCCGTTTACCATCAATAGTAAATGAGCTAAATCTCGGATAATGATCTCCCACATGAATATCTAAAATATTTCCCATCGAGAATGAAGTTCCATATCGATTATGAGGCTGGGCATGGGGAGATTCTCTCGATGTAAGACGCAAATCCGTTTTTAATTTTGCCCATTGCACATCTACATTAAAATTGCCCATCATTTCTGCTATATTCAAAGAAGTACCGCTCACTTCCTCTGCAGATAATCGACTACTTAACCGTCCATTATAGCTAACTAATTCAGATAAGGATTTTCGTTCTGTTCCAACGGTAAATGACCATTTCACAGGTGAAATATTTTCCCGATCTATATCCTCCATCCTGATTTCTATCGAGTGGATTCCCATGGGTAAAGGGCCAGGGTCATAACTCAAAATACCTTCCTCAAATATCATGGATTCGGATACATCAACACTATCTAAAAATAAATGAACAGTAGCAGGATCCACTTTATTAGCGCTAAAGAATGACGCTGCAATCAGAATGGATTCCTGATCTACCAATTCGCCGGGATCCGGTGAAAGAATCAATACATCCGCCGAGGGTAAATCCCCAAACACGCCAACAGATATCTGGTTTTCAGGCGGTATTATAGATAAATAATGGGGTTGATTGAATGGATCTTGCTCTGGAAATGAGATCAGACGATCCTGACTAAATTGAAATGTAATTAAATATTCTAGGCCTCCTTCGGTCATGCTAAATCCCGGAATGGAAGCTTTCCAATTGAATCCTGTTTTAATAAATTGGATTTCCAAGTATGAGCCACTTCCCGGTAATCGATAATAAAGCGTGGCCTCTATTGGGTCTGAAAATTCTAGTGATGAAACAGTTAATGTAAGTGCTTCGCCAATGGTACCATGAAGTGGGGGAGTGTGATGCAATAATCGGGTTTGACTACTTAGAATGGTTACGGATAAAAGAAAAGGGATCAAAGTGATCCCTGAACGAATTGAAAACTGACGGCTCACTGGGATGATTAATTATACTCGATTATGAGTGTCTTCTTTTTACCGGATGCATCCATGAATTCTATTTCAAGTTTTTGGGTACCACTGCCTGTGTCAGATGGATCATCCGGAATTGTTTTTGGATCTGTTTTAAATGATTTCACACTCCCTTCCAATGTGGATATTCCTGAATTTCCGGTGGTAATATCGATGGATTCTCCTGAAATAAGGTTAGAGAAACTAACAATACCTTCTAATCCAATTAGTGAATCACCGGCTTTATTTGATACCAGCCAGAAGTCTGTCCCTTTCACAGATGCAACTGAAACAGATGTACGAACAACAAAATCTCCCTTTTTCTGTTTCCTAACCTGGGCCCGGATCGTACCCCCATTCAAATTAATTTCCTTTGCAATTGCCTGAGCAGATCGTTTCCCTGCAATAATTATTTCGGAATTTTCTTTGACTTTTAACGCCGTTTTATCATCGATAAATAATAGGGCTACAAATCCGCCTTTATCCGTTTTGAGGATATCCCCCGATTCGAAAATATGACCCTTTTTTAATGACCGACCGCTACCGTCCCCACGGATATATTGGACATTACCAATTACCTTGGTGGCAATTGCAATTCGATCACCACCGACCAACGATGTGAAAAGTAATATGAAAATAAGGACTGATTTAAAATGCTTCAAAATTAGTTCTCAACAGAAATAGATTGAACTTTGATTTCTTGTTTTCGAAATCGGTTATAAATATGCTGAAGGGTCCTTCCATCAATGGTTTTATTATTTAATAATGCATTTCCTGTAGGTCTAAAGCCTGCCAATGCTCCATCCCCACCGAAAAGTACATTAAATTGATCATCACCTAAAGCCTGTCTAAGTTGTTGAATGGCCATACTTTCAGCACCGGGTGTCGCCGATTCAGATGGGTTAGCAATTTTAAATGCATAAATATTTGATGTTTCTTCTTGGAACCCACTGGTGGTGGGTACACCTGTTTTGATTTGCCATACATATGTTTTACCATATTCCAAAGGTCGGGCACCGCTGGTGGGATATTGATATGTACTCACATCAGTCAACTGCAGCCAATTTTCACTCTGGTTAAAAGGAATTATACGTATATCTCTCAATGCCTCTTCTAATGAAGAATGATAACCTACCTTAAATTCTGCGACCCGAATGTATGTCTCACAATTGCGACAATTTCCCTTGCTCCAATTGAACACGGGATAGGTTGTATAAACCATATTAAATGAGGTGTCCGCTAACATACCGCCAGGGGATTCAAGGTTTACCCCTGATGTCGATTCCACTATAATTGTTTTCGAATCCTGATCAGTCAATACCACATCATTAGCAGAAAAGCCAGAAAATATTTGTAATTCAAATCGGTATTCACCATCTGCCAATTGGCCTGTTGTCATAATTGAACTTATCAATAATTCAAATTCTGATGGATTAATGGATTCAATCGTTCGAACAGTAACTGGAACAACGTTTGGTGGGCTTCCTTCATCCAATAGGGATGAAGTATTGGCAGAGAAATTTCGATTGTCCAAAATGATATCCGCTTTCATATTAAAAACGGAAGATTCAATTTCAGTTAGGGTCGTTCTGGTATCAATATCCAAAGCAGGTGAAAGGACGGATGCGCGAAACCATATTTTCGTATAAACGGGATAGGAATCAGAATATATCCGATATCGGAATAGGGGTACATCTGACTCCCCAGTAGATACATCAAAGTTGCTCATATAGTATGTAGTATATTCAAAGAATTGACCGTCCAATTTAGCCTGAGCAGATAGGGAGGGTTCAATCAGTACCACTGAGAAAATAATTGAAATGATTAATCGTCTAACCATAGGATGCTTTCAATTGAGAAAGTACGTGTCAATTTACCGATGGTCAGGAGGAGCCTTCAAGGTATTTTGAAGTAATTGTGTGGCTGATCACAGGTGGGGAAAAGATCTATAAAATAAAAAACCCCGCTTCAAAAGAAACGGGGTTTTTTGAAAATTCCCGGCAACGACCTACTCTCCCACGCTGGTTACCCGCGCAGTACCATCGGCGCAATAGGGCTTAACTTCCGAGTTCGAGATGGGATCGGGTGTAACTCCTATGCTATGGTCACCGGAGAAATTTTAGGGAATTGATGCGGATCTTCAAT
>CAYVNB010000048.1:0-7749 GCA_964452665.1 uncultured bacterium | reverse complement strand
CAAAAACATTTAAATATTTTTTAAATCCACCAGGTATTTTATTTCCATAGGAAAAATTGATAATTGTTGTCCCATTATAATCAATAGCACTTCGTAATATATTGGGAATTGCTTTCCACAATCTTCTTATTTTTAGATTACTAATATTCATAGAAATTTTACGCGGATGAATTCTTGCTTGCCATAATGATTCATCCACATAAATATTTCCCAAGCCTGCAATAAATGATTGGTCTAGCAACTTGGGCTTAATCATCCCACGTGATTTTTTCAAACCTTTTAATAGATATAAAAAATCAAATGTTGAAGATAACGGTTCACAGCCGAGTTTATCTTCAATAATATCTAAAGATTCATAATAGTAAAAGCGACCAAATTTTCTATAATCTTTGAAATACAACTCTTTACCATTTTGCATGCTTATTTTTGCAGTAAAATGCTTTTTATTATCTTGATTAGTTAACTGAGTTTGTAACTGTCCCGTCATCCTCAAGTGTATACATAGAAAACCTTGATCTAAATCAATAATGATATACTTCCCTCTACGCGAAACATTATTGATATTTTTTCCTTTAACTAATTGGATTATTTCATTAGATGAATGAGTTTCAAAAACTCTGTTAAAATTATTTAATGGTTCGATCGTTGTAATAGTTTGATTCAATAAAAATGGTTTGATATAATTGGCAACAGATTGGACTTCAGGAAGTTCAGGCATAGGTCATAAATGGCTGTTTGTTTTTATAAAGTTGCAACCAGAAAATATAACTACCAACATAGAAACTGAATACGCTTATAATAAAAAGATAATCAATAAGATCGTGATTATCTTTTTTGACATCGTAATTGCTTACTGATCATATTGTTATAATCTGTTATATATATAATTATTAATTGATTCACTCTTCCCACGCCGGGCAGATAAAATTCTTATAGTCGCACCAGTCGCAATGGCGCCCCGTGGTTGGTTCATATTCACGATTGCGAATGCCTTGAGCCACTGATTTAATTTCTTCCTCTTTCTTCGATAATTCTTCTAGTTTAAAGGTATGAGACTTCACTGACTTTTCTTCTTCTCGCAAAAAATATAAACTGACTAATTCCGGAAGCCCTCCCAAATCATTATCATCGGATTGCTCTAAATACATGGAATAAATGGCCAACTGCATACTGGATTTCGCCGAAGAAATGGTACTGCTTGTTTTGTAATCAATTACATGGGTACCTGTATCCGTTTTGTCGATTCGATCCATGGCACCGGTAATCTTTATATCCTCAATCATGAAATTGAATTTTTTTTCTCTAGCAATCACATTAGGTGGATCAACCTCAAATGCAGAAAAGTAGCGATTCAAAATTTCTTCTCCCTGTAGTTTAAAATCTTTTTCCTGATCCGAATAGAAAAATCCACTACTGTCCCATTCTTCATCCATTAATTGAATCAATCGATCATTGGTGTGGGATTCATCTTTATCATGAAATCGTTGAAGTGTCCGGTGAATAATATTCCCAAATACCAACTGAGGTTTACTTTGGGATTTGGGAATTCCATCCAATTTGGCCAATCGATATTTCATGGGGCAAGATTGATAAGTCTCAATGGAACTGGCGGATAAATATAATTGATCCGGGCTGGAGGGTTGATAATCACTTTTGAGTTTATCATTTAATTCAGTTTCCCATGATGTGTCACCCCATGAAATTTCGCCTTCATTTTCTAATGTATGAATCCGTTGAATGGCGTCTATTAAGTCACTTATTTTGTAAAATTGGTTTTGGCTTAATGCTTTTTGCAGACGTTGTTCATATTCGGAACGCAAATTAGAATAGGGTTGGGGGGTATGATTTAATTCATCCATTTCGATGATCTCCATTAATTCTTGGGGTAATTCTTTAATGAAAGGGGAAGTGGCTCGTTTCGGTGCCAACAGAAATAATTGTTCCCGTGCCCGAGTAATGGCCACATAAAATAAACGTCGTTCTTCTTCCTTATGATGTTCCTTGGGTGTCAGCTTTGTGTCTTTAATATAGTCTATCCATTCATCTGGTGGCCGATTAATTTTTTTCTCTGATCGATAATTCAATGGAAAGCTGGCTGATCGATTATAGGGAATAAATACGATTGGGAATTCACTTCCTTTCACACCATGGATCGTCTGCACTATTACGGCATTAAAAGCCGTTTGATCTTCAGGGAATGCGGCTGATATCTTGCCCGATACCATTAGGGCTTCCATGAAAATATTGAAATTTCGAAGGCTATTCTCCCCAGGATTCCTTTTGGAAAACTCCTGTGCTTTTTGAATGAATAATCCAGCATTCATGAGTGCCACTTGATCGTCAAAAGTGTATTGTTGATTATAAGGCCGAAGCAATGCTGTTTTTTCTATAATCGAATTGATAACCTCTTCCGCCGATTGAGGCTTTGGATGTTTTCGTAATGATAGAATCGTATCGCATAAGTGACTCATGCCTCCGATTGGGTTGGGTTCAGAATAGACCAATGCATATTCCAATCGGGATGATGAGTCTTTTCTTTCGAATTGATTAAAAAAATCTACTGCATTTTGTTCCGAAGTACATTGTGTAAGCAGACGATAAAAACCCATATCCTGATATTTTCCGCCACTCACTACTTGACACCAGGAATTGAGATCTTTTACGGGTGAAATATCAAAAAACCGTGGGTAGCGGGGTTGAACTGGAATGCCAAAAGATTGAAGGTAAGTGGTTAGGTCTGCGGCCTGGCCATGGGTTCGACATAGCACTGCAATTTCATGAAACAATTTTCCTCCTTCCGTAATGGCATTGATTTCACGGACCATCGCCTGGTTCTGTTCTGCTTTTTCGCATAGAAATAATGTCGGTTTTTGGTTGATAGTATTAGTAAAGGATCGAAGTGATTTGTCCACCCGATCTACATTGTTTTTTATTGAACTATTGGCCACATCCAATATTTCCTGGTTGGAACGAAAATTTTCTTCCAGTGCAATTTCAAGATATTGAGGATGACTTTTATACTTTTCACGGAATAAATGGATATTATGAATGCTGGCACCTCTAAAACTGTAGATGACTTGATCTTCATCACCCACAACCGTAATCTGTTGATACTTTTGACTAATTAAACTGGTGACAGCATTCAATGCAAAATTATTATCCTGAAATTCATCAATAATAAGGTGCTGATATTGGGATTGAACCTTTTTCAGAATGGATGAATTCGATTTCAACAATTCAAATGCAGTCAGAATCATATCACCATAATCCACCACATTCATTTGTTGTTTCCATTCTTGAAAAATAGGGTAGATCCGTTTGAGATCAGTCAATTGTGCACAAATTTCAGTATCCAGTGAATCCAAATCGGATGGTTTTTCGTTCGGTTTAATCAGTTCATCCCGTGCACGATTAAAGAACGGGATAAAACTTTCCGTCACCGCACGGGCCGGATCTCGAGGAAATTCCCGAGATTGAAAAGGCCCCAGTTCATTAAACCGATTTAAAAGAAGAAAGGATGCTTCACTTTCCTCAAGTAAGATAGGCGCGCTGCCTGATTGTTTAAAATCTTTAACCAGGTTAAAACAAAATGCATGGAATGTTGAGACGGTTATTCTTTCCGCTCGCTGTCCGATCAAATTTACGATCCGTTCTTTCAGTTCACGGGCGGCTTTTTCAGTATAGGTAATGGCCATTATCGATTCCGGTTCGGTATGATATTGTTGAATCAAAAAAATAATGCGGTGAATCAGTGTGGATGTTTTACCGGTTCCGGCACCGGCCAAGATCATGAGTGGCGCCGGGGGATGGGTGATGGCCGATTCTTGGCTGGGATTGGCTTTGAAATTTCCTACCGCATATGGCATATTAAAAATTAGGACAACAATAATCGTATATAAAACCATATGTTTGGTATAATGTTATTATTAAGGAAAATTGATAATTAGATAATAATTTCTAATCTACTATTTTTATATATTACAATTATTAGTCTGGAAAATATTTCATTAAATGGAGATAAAAATGAAAAAAATAACCCTTTTTTTACTGCTTGCATCATCTATCACATTTTGTCAAACCCTTGAGGGGGTAATTAATGGTGAGCATCGTTCCAAGAAAAATAAAGTTAGGGATATATATCGCAACCCAATAGAAACACTTCAATTTTTTGGATTGAAAAACGATATGACGGTAGTTGAGCTTAATCCTGGAGGTGGTTGGTATCAAGAAATTCTAGCGCCATTTCTTAATGCAAAAGGTCAATATATCAGTGCGACAGCAGATCCAAATTCTGATAATGAAAGGACTCGAAACGCTTATCTTAGAGAAAAGAAGCGACTAGATAGTAATAAAAAACTTTACAGCAATGCTAAAATGGTGTCCTTAAATGGAACAATTTATGGTGAAGAATCATCGGCTGATATGATTCTTAGTTTCAGGAATTACCATAATTGGATTGGCAGTTCAGAATTTGAAAAATTACGAGCGGTTTATAAAACTCTAAAACCAGGAGGAGTGTTTGGTATTACTGATCATCGAAGCAGTACCACTATTGATGCGAAAGGATATACTTGCGAACCTTGTTTGATAAAGGATGCGGAGGCGGTTGGACTGGTCTATCTAGGTGCATCTCAAATTAATGCAAATCCAAAGGATACAAAGGATCACCCTGGAGGTGTATGGAATCTGCCACCAACTTTATCAGAAAGGGGTTTAGAAAAGTCAGATATAACCAAATCCCAAAAACGATTTAAAGAGATTGGTGAAAGTGATAGATATACTTTAAAGTTTGTGAAACCCAAATAAAAATTAGGAGAGTGATGCTGATCAAATTTTTTAACATATCCTTAAGAAATATTTTCTTATTTATGTTGGTTGGATTTTTTTATTCTTGTAGGTCCAATTCCGATTCTGAGACGACAATCAATTGGGATCAATATGGCGTACCTCATATTACAGCTCCAACTAAGGAAGATTTACTTTTTGCTCAAGGGTGGGCCCTTATGAATAATCATGCGAATAAAGTGCTTGAACTTTATGGCAGATCCCGGGGTAGAGGGTCGGAATACTGGGGTGAAAGATTTCTTCAAAATGATATACTTATCCATACTCTAGGGTTTGATAGATTAGCAGATAAATGGGAAGCACAACAAGATCCAGAATTGAAATTAATCTATTCTAATTTTGTAAAAGGTATGAACGCCTATGCATTAAGTCACCCTGACCAGATTGATGATAGCAATCAGATGGTATTGCCTGTAACATCTAAAGATGTCAATATGCATGGAATGTTTGTTGTCTTTACTCGCTTTATAGGTGGAGATGACTTGCGTTTGGTTCAGCGATGGCCAGATATGGGATCAAATACTTATGCCATTGGACCAAAAAGATCTACCTCTGGTAATACAATGCTCGTACAAAATCCTCATTTACCGTGGCTTAATGAGTTCATTTTTACGGAATACCATTTCAAACTGAAGGGAAGAAATATGTATGGGGCCAATATTCTTGGAATGCCAGGAATAGCAATTGGTTTCAATGAGTCCTTAGGATGGAGCCATACGGATAATACGATCGATAATGCTGATACTTATGAACTGAATATTTTGGATGATGGATATGAGTTAGATGGTAAGAAAGTTGCTTTTGAAGTGTCCAATAAAACCTTATTAATCAAACAAAGAGATGGAAGCTTAAAGGAAAGAGAAATTACAATTCTCAATACACGTCATGGGCCCGTAATAAAAAGAATGAATGATAAAGTGCTTGCTATCCGATTAGCCGGTTTAGATAGAGCAAATATGTTTTTACAGTGGTGGCGGATGCTGAATAGTAACAATTTTGGAGAATTTGAATCTGCGCTCAAAATGGCTCAGATACCTTTTTGGAATGTCATGTATGCAGATAAATACGGTGAAATATTCTACGTCTTTAATGGTCTTGTACCCAAGCGGAAACAAGATGGATGGGAATACTGGAACCGGGTCATACCAGGTGGTAAGTCTGAAGACATATGGACAGATTATCATTCGTATGAAGATCTACCAAAAATTAAAAACCCAAAATCAGGGTGGCTGCAAAATGCGAACGACCCGCCTTGGACATCGACCATTCCCATGGAGTTAGATCCGGATGACTTTCCTGGATACATGGCCCCAAAAAGGATGAATTTTCGTCCACAACGATCTGCAAGGATGATTATTGATGATCAATCAATTTCTTTTGATGAACTTGTGGATTATAAGCTTTCGACCCGTATAGAGTTTGCAGATCGAATTTTAGATGACTTATTTGAAGCGATTAAATCCTATGGATCAGCAAAGGCAAAAAAGGCCAAAAATATCCTCATAGATTGGAATAGAAATGCTGATGTCAAAAGCAAGGGAATGCTGCTTTTCTACACATGGGCAAAGAAATTTGGTATCTCAAATCAATTGAATTATTCAACCAAGTGGGATATCAATGAGCCACATAGGACCCCTGATGGATTTGCAAATCCTGAAAGAGCAGCACGTCTATTTGAACAAGCAATAAATGAAATAGAAAATAATTTTGGGCGACTGGATATTCCATGGGGAGATTATTATCGTATCAATTATAATGAGATTGATTTACCGGCAAATGGAGTTGATGGTGAGCTAGGTGTTTATCGAGTGGCTTGGCCGGCTAAATCCGATAAAAAAAATATGTATGTTGGTGGTGGTGACTCCTGGGTTTCTGTAATTGAATTTGGAGATAAAATAAAAGCGAAAGCACTCTTAAGCTACGGTAATTCGACACAAGAGGATTCGCCCTATAATGGAGACCAGTTAAAACTTTTTTCAAAGAAGGAATTAAGAGATGTATGGTTTTATCCCGCTGATGTTGAAGCAAATACCGTTAGAGTTGAACGTAAAGTCGGGAATTCGTTTGTTGATAGGTAAGTTGGTATTTATTGGGCTCTTAGGTCTCAATTTATTAAGTGCCCAAGAAATAAAATATGATGACCTATTGAATACGAAATGGCTGCTATCAAATTATATTATTGGATCCAGGGAATTACCTATTGAGAAAAAAAGGAAAAAAGACTACTATATTTTTAAAGAGAACAATCAGAAAGAAGAGAGGTTGTTTGGTGAAAAGGTTTCTGGGACATGGGAGTATCTACCTCATGGGAAATTCATCATGTTTTACAGCGATGATAAGGAAATCTATGTACCGGCTAGGATTAGGCTGCTTACTCCAACCACATTACATCTCTCTATTTTTGATATTAATTCTATGCGCTTAATTAATTTGGTCTATCGTTCAAAATAATCGGAGATATAATGGAGTGAGAAGGTACGATGTAGACTGGCTACGCGTATTGGCGTTGGGCCTACTGATCATTTATCATTCAGTAGTGAGTTTCCAACCTTGGGGACACCTAATTGCGTTTCCTGTAAATAAGGATGCACTGGAATATTTATGGATCATTATGGCTGCCATGAATATTTGGCGCATCCCAATTCTATTTATTATTTCAGGAATGGGTCTTGGTTTTGCAATAAAAAGGCGAAACTGGAAGATGTTATTAAAAGACCGTTCCACTAGAATATTGGTGCCTTACATATTCGGATTTTTAGCTATAGGTCCCCTCAATGCGGTTTTTTCTATTATTTTTTATAATGATATAGCACCCGTCTATATACCGAACCCAGGCCACTTGTGGTTTCTCGGGAATATTTATTTTTATGTTTTGATTACCCTAGCGGGACTTGTCTATTTATA
>CAYVNB010000047.1:0-8065 GCA_964452665.1 uncultured bacterium | reverse complement strand
CAGAAGCTGCAGGGGGATTTGCGCATCTACCAGATAGCTTGTGAGCCCCATGGCTACACCTAAAATTATTAATACGCCACCGATTAGCGTGGCACAATCCAGTATAATGGTTTTCAAGTTGGCCCAATCCAAATCTTTATGAATAACCACTTCAATAATATAAACATATACAGCCGTCATGGCTGCGGTTTCAACCAGCGTTGTGAAGCCACCAAATATACCAAATAGGATAAAAAGAGGAATCACTGCTTCCCATTTTGCCTCCCATAGGGATGATTTTATATCCACCCAATTTAAGTGATGCTTTTTTACCGCTTGTATCTTTCCCTGCCACACAGCCCATCCACCTATCATTGAAATTCGGATTAATCCCGGAATAATTCCTGCCAAAAAAATGGCTTTGACAGATACGCCAGCAGTAACACCATAAATGATCAACGGAAGGCTCGGTGGAAATAATAAACCCAAAGATCCCGCTACGGTGATGAGGCCTAAACTAAATAATTTTGAATATCCTTCCTTAATCAACAGTGGCATTAACAACCCGCCCAAAGCTAAAATGGTCACACCTGATCCACCAGTTAAGGCGGTGAAAAATCCACATAGAAGCACCAAAACAACAGGCGTTCCGCCTGGAATCCATCCAAAGAGGGCACGAAATAATTTGACCAAACGTTCAGATGCATGACTTTCTGCCAGAATATATCCAGCAAGCGTAAATAATGGAATGGTCGGCAATGTGGGTGATACAACAATCCGGTATGCTTCAGCAGGAATAGCAGAAAGGGGCGTCCAGTCCTGCCAGAAAAAGAGAATCGCCAACCCGCCCAATCCAATGAAAATGGGAGCACCTTTAATTAAAGAAAATAGAATTACAATAATGGCCACCCACATGAAAAATGTGGAATCTTGGAGTGGTGTTACATACCAAACCGTTAGTGTTAATACAATTCCACCCACCAGTAGGATTCCACGATCTCGCCATAATTCATAGCTATTCATAACCATATGAATCGCCACCGCTAAAAATCCAATGGGCATGATCAATTGGGCAAACCATCTAGAGAGAAATGGCGCAATATCAACAGGATATTCCTTCTCAACCTTGACAAGTTCCCAACTTCCATAAGCCAATGCCATTACAATAAAAACCGTCGTGACTTTGGCCATGAACGTAGGCCAATCGATAGACGATTGATTATTAAAAATGGGATGGGTTGTTAGGGATAATAATTTATTTCGACGAGCAGCAACAATGGCACCCAAAAATCCAATCCAAAGGGTAAGATGCTGCACCAACACCGGTGATGCGACCACACCTGTAGTACCAAAAAACCGGGTTAAAACTTCAATCGCGGGAAGTAATACAAGGGCAATAAATACAAATAGAGTGATGCCCCTTTCGATGGGTTTAATATTCACTATAAATAAAAGTGGCTTGAGATTTAACGGGCATCCATCTCTTTTTTAATTTCCATGAGGCGATCAAATGCTTTTTCATCTATAACAGTACCACGAAAATCAGGTGCCATGCCCTCTATTAAGCTCTTCCAGGCCTCCACTTGTTCCGGAGTCGGGGTATTAACTGTTAATCCATAATTTTTCATGACATCAATGGCATTATCTGATTCATGTCTATTTTTACTTTGAAATCGATCGCCTATTTTTTTAGACGCTAATAACATAGCCTTTTGATGTTCAGGTTTAATTCTTCGCCAAGTTTTCATATTTATAATCACTGCGGCTGTGAGATTGCCCCATTTCATATCTAACATATTATCGGCAATCCCGAATAATTGTTGCGCCAATGCATACATGGGATTAAAACCAATTGAGGTAACCATTCCTGTTTGAAGGGCTGAAAGCACATCCGTCATAGCCAATGGTACGGGATGATATCCATTTTTTTCATACAATTGGGCTGATTTATAATCTCCAGCCCAAATAAACAACTTGGTCTTCTTTAGATCTTCCGGAGTGTAGATCGGTTCCGTTGAGAACCAATAGGCCCATCCTACATCCACCATGGCCATGATCTTAAATCCGTTTTGTTCTGTTTCAGATAACAACTCATGGCTCAGGCGTTCTCGCACAAAGTCCACATCATCATAAGATTGATACATCAAGGGCATAAAAAAGGTCGTGAAATAAGGATTAACTTCGGTCATTCCCTCAGTGGAAATGGCCGCACCATGAATCTGCCCAATTCGCATTTTTCGGATCATATCCCTTTCATCCCCAACTACACCACCTGGATAAATTCGCAGCTGAACTTCACCGTCTGTTACCTCAGCCCATTCCTGACCCATTTCAACTAAAATACCATGCCAATCGGTCCCTTCTGGCGCGAGAGTGGCCATTTTTATTATAATCTTCTTCCCCCAAAGCATTTGAGTGAACGCACATAAAATTATGATGGATATAATATATTTTTTCATCGTCTAATAAAAATATTCATTTATGTTATCAAGTAACCATTGAGTCCTATTTCGATTAATTTGGTTTGTCAAACGTAAATCAGGGACACTGTTTATATCAATATTTAATGCTTTATATAACAAATTAGTGAATTCATTTTTATTTTGGGTCGGTATGTATACACTTTCGGCCATGGCCACATAAGGTCCTAAGTCTAAACCATCTGATGCTTCGACTGCTTTTTTAAAATAGAATTCTGCTAATTCAATTTTATCCGCCGGTGCATCATGGCGAATCATGGTGTAGGAGATCATACCACTATAAAGTGCACCTTTATTCCAATCCGGATCAAGGACTAATGCAGATTCCAGTAATTTTCCTACTCTTGGTAAAAGAATAACCCATTCAGGATTACCACGACTGGATTTAATTGCACCTCCATAAGCACCAGCCGTCCAAAATAAATAATGAATATCTTCATACGTGAAATTTGGCGCGCTTTTCTTTTCTCCTTGAATCCATTTCAAATAGCCAGGATATTTAATCTCTAATGCACGGTCCCCATATGAGACCGCCTTTTCAAAAGTTTTATTCGCAGATGCATAAAGGTTTTTCCCCTTTTTGTAGTCATTCATGACAAGTCGATCCGCTTCTTCCATGGTGAAACCAAAACCATATTGGGTTAAATATTTACATCCTTCAATGAGTCGTTCAGGATCTTCCGGTGATTTAGCGATTTTATTCTCAGCACGGTCTGTAAAATATTTATAAGTGGATTTAGCCAGTTCTGGCTTATGTGTAAGCATTACCGCTGAAGGACTGCATGCCAATCCTGCAAGTATGATGAGACTGAATACTGGGAGAAAAAGGATTCGAAATGAGGTGGAACGTGGCTTAATCGTGTAATTCACGATAAAGTGGAAAAGAATTACAGAGTGATTGTACCTCAGATTTAACTTGATTAATAGTGGTATCGTTTTCTATATCACTGACCACCCGATCAATAAGATCAACAATGGTACGCATTTCATCCACACCCATCCCTCTGGTGGTAATCGCTGGTGTTCCGACCCGCATTCCACTGGTGATAAATGGGCTTCTTTCATCAAATGGAACCATATTTTTATTCACGGTTATTCCTGCACGTTCCAATGCATTTTCAGATGCTTTCCCTGTTACCCCTTTATTGGATAGATCAATCAAAATCACATGGGTATCAGTTCCACCGGATACGAGGTTATAATTTTTATCGAGTAATACATCAGCCATGGTTTTGGCATTGGAAACAACCTGTTGTATATAAGATTTAAATTCAGGGTTTAATGCTTCACCAAATGCGATTGCTTTGGCCGCGATGATATGCATTAATGGCCCACCTTGGATGCCCGGCATCACTGCGGAATCCAATAGCTCAGATATCATCTTGGTTCGTCCCGACTTGGGTGCCACTTTCCCCCATGTATTTTCAAAATTCTTACCCATCATAATCATACCACCTCGCGGACCGCGAAGAGTTTTATGGGTTGTCGTAGTCACCACGTCACAAAAGTGCATGGGTGATGGATGTAATCCCGTGGCAACCAATCCAGCGGGATGGGCAATGTCTGCCATGAGAAATGCGCCAATATCATCTGCAATTTCTCTAAATTGCTCAAATTCAATATACCTTGGATAAGCACTGCCCCCACAGATAATTAGTTTAGGCTTATGGGCTTTGGCCATTTCACGAACGGAGTCAAAATTCACTCGACCTGTTTCTCGATCTACCTGATATGATACAACATTATATAATTGCCCAGAAAAATTCACAGGACTTCCATGGGTTAAATGACCACCATGAGCCAGATCGAGTCCCATGATTATATCACCAGTATTAACAAAAGTCATAAGTGCAGCCATATTGGCCTGAGAACCAGAGTGGGGCTGTACATTTGCATATTCGCATTTGAATAGCATTTTAGCACGATCCCTGGCAAGGTTTTCAGCTTCATCAACATGCTCACAACCACCATAATATCTTGCGCCAGGATATCCTTCTGCATATTTATTGGTCATGACACCCCCGGCCATTTCCAAGATGGGATAGCTAACGAAGTTTTCGGATGCGATTAATTCAAGTGTTTTGTCTTCCCTTGAGACTTCTCGCATTAATATATCATATATTGTAGAATCCGCATTTTGAATAAATGAAAATGCATCTCTGGTTTGGGTCACGTTTTACCAGCCTCGGTCTTTATTCAATTTTTCATTTACCCATTTATAACAGGCGCTGGATACTTTTATAAAGCCTTTATTTTTGATATCTGCATCCATCATAAACCATTGTGCTTTTCCAAAAAGAACTTCATTGTCTCTTAGCCATTCTTTAGAGCGACTATATCGTGAAAATCCTTTTTTCTCTGCTTCATCAAAATATTTGAATGCCAAGGTGGCAATCACTCTGTCATCGATCAAAATTTCTCCGGATCGACACGATTGAAATGCCTTGTAATAGACATTTCCTTTCGCGCCATAAGCACTACCTTCTTCAGTCGAAAGCGTCACTGCTTTATCTGCCCAATCAAATGCAGAAGCATAATCTTGATCTTCTACATAGACTTCGGAAATTTTTACAGCAATACGAACATCACGCGGATCTAATTTAAATAACCGTTCATAGGTTCGGGCTGCATCACTTAAACGATCGGCTGAATCATAAGCCTGAGCTAATTTACGATAGGCTACTTTGCTTGTGGGATCTACATCCACAACTTGCTGCAACACATCAGTGGCATCATCAGGACGATCAGCAGCAATCAGTTTATCTGCGTAATCTAGCCCATAGCTAACATTGTCCTGATTATTATCGAAACGATTCTTATAAACGTCCAATGGGTCACGGCCACTTTTTTCATAAGCCTGAGCCAAATCACTTTGAGCGCCTTCATTATTTGGCTGGATTTCAAGCAAATCTTTTAATACGGCGATTTGATCATCAAACCGTTCTTGTCCTCCATATAACTTGGCCAATTTATTTTTAATATCCACATCTTCTGGCGCGAGAAATGAAAGGCGATCTAATTCATCCATATGGAGTTCAGTCTTTCCTTGCTTTTCATAAGCGAATGCCAGACGTTTTCTTAAATCAATATTATCCGGAAGAAATGTTAGCCCTTTTAATAATACGGTTGCTGAACTGTCATATTTCCCCATGTATTCATATGCAATTGCATAGTAAAGATATACTTCTTGAGGATCATCTCTGTCACAACCCAAGTCCGTAAGCACATCATAAGCGCGAACCGTGGCTTCCCAATCCCTGTTTTTATAAAATTCCGCTGCACTACTAAATACCCTTGGACATCTTACTTCTCGGATAGAATCAGCCCGGGCTTGTTCTTCCAAATCTGCATCAAAATCTGACTGTTGTGGGGGGGCACACATGGTCATGAAAATGGATGCGACTCCCAGTAATAATAGTTTTTGAATAAATTTGTTTTGTCTCATTATTTACCTCTTCTTCTAAGAAACCAAATGTCTCCTAGACTAACTCCCACTGTAAATTCTTTAAATAATTCTTTTTCACTCCCATCTAAGGATCGAGAGCCATTACGGAATGAAAAATCTATCTGATTTCCAGTGGCGGCAAATTTAAACCCAAAACCAACAGAGATACCATTCTCAATTAATGACTTTCTGGAATATCTATATTGATAGGTATCCCGATGTACGCCCAGTCGAAAAGTAAGACGATCCTGCCAATTTCTTTCGCCCATCTTGCCAAATCGAACCAACCCTGAACCTATATGGGTTTTACTTTCAACTTGATCCTTATGAATACTAGCATGACTGGAACCGCCTTCATCATTCCATAATTGAAATTCACCAAAAATATTTAGGTCATTTTTAAATCCGGCATTCACCCCGAAACTAAAACTATGGGGCGCATAAATGTTGGATACGTCAATTGTATCCACGTCAACTTCACCCGGATAGTCATTTGTATCAAATAAGTAATTGTTGTTAGTGTCTTCAAAAAGATCAAACTGGTACAATGATCCTGACACTGGTTTTGTAGTCCTGCCAACACGAGCGAATATAAGCAACATCATTTTATCATTTTTGAATAATCGTCCTGCGAAATCAACCGTAAATGTCGAGCCACTATATGTTCGGACTTTAAATAATCGATAATAAGTATCATTTAATACCATCGATTGCTCATCTCGAGATGAGCCAAATAAATGGTTAAACGACAAACCAAAACCCATATGTTGATTCAGTGGTAATGACACTCCAAATGTACCCGACATAATACCGCCGCCAGATCTGAATTCTTTATTGGCCCGAAGAGATTTACCTTCAAAGTCAAATGAAACTGTATCTGTACTAAAGAAAGCATTATTGTTATTTAACGGTTTTATAGAAACCCCAAAACCAAATCGATCTTTGATAGGTATCACAAATTGAATTTTATTGAACCCTGCTGCTTGATTGGTAATTCCTGAGCCCTTTATGCCATGAGCTCGATTCGAGAATGATCCACTAATAAATGTGAATTTTAATCCGGGCCAGGTTGCTGGATTATCCATAGATACGCCCGGATGAAATGTGGGCACAAGCCCTATACTTCCTGCACCATTAACTGATGTATGATAAGACGTACGAAACATACCTATCCCGTACGCATTAAATATTGATTGACCAAACATCATGCATGAAATCAACATGAGTATGATACTTAATTTACGGATGTACATAAATCACTCTCATAATAGGATATGCATCATTACTGGTTAGATTATGAAATAATACCGTTGTAAAAGGATCATTATTCGTTCCGGGTATTAACTTGAATCCATGATTCGCCTTATTGCCTCTGCCAAATTCTGTAGAAATTTTTCTATAATTAATCTTTAATACATTATTAATAACAGAAGCGGATGATCCAAAAGCCGTATCATTTGTATAGGGATCCGACTCAAATACTTTAAACATGGAGTAGTCACCTGCTACTGTAATTGGGTATGATAGTATTGAATATCCAGCCAAAGTATCAGTTTGAGATCGATTATAGATTAATTCTGCAGTACTTATGATACCCTTTTTTGGCAATTTCCATTCACCCATATCTACCTTAATCAATGAACGGAGACCTTTTCCAATACTGATCGCCAAGTTAGTCGTATCATCTAATGTAATCGGGGATGGCTCTACCACTGAAAGATCTTGGATAGCGATAAAATCATGTTCAGCAGTATCACTTACAACTGAGTCTGATAAGAACTTTCGATAGAAAACAGTTAGTTTCGGCGCTTCCCCTTCTAATTTATCTGAACTGTGAAACTTGAATTCTGAAGTGGAATTGGATTTTAATTCAACCAAAAATGAATGATTAAAATTGATATGGGATGTATCTTTCAATACATTAATGATGGTTGTGTCCATCAGAAAGTTCAACATGACTTTTGCTTTGACTGTATCAATTGAATCCGTAACCATTTCTGCTGAAGAAATGACCGGTGAGGCCGTAAGTTTATCAAAATTAAGATAATGAGTCATGGTCTCATTAAATACAGAATCGCCCCCATCTGGGAAATACCGCAGTTGGAATTCTGCATTTTGATCCAAGCTATCCACCGATAAGCGCATGGATAAACGCATACTA
>CAYVNB010000046.1:5695-8543 GCA_964452665.1 uncultured bacterium | reverse complement strand
AGAATAGGTGTGCCAATTGGATGTGAGGCAGATCTCCATGGTGATTCGGTTATCATTTACATATTGCATTAAATCCTTATCTTCTTTTAACCGTGTGCCATGGCCAATCCGGTGAGCGCCACAATAATGGATGGCTTGATGAATGGAGGAGGGACCAAATGCTTCGCCTGCATGGATCGTGGCATTAATGTTATGATTCAAAATCATATAAAATGCCTCTCTATGATCTTTAGCAGGAAAATTTTCTTCCGCACCGGCCAGATCAAAACCCACTACACCTTTATTTTTGTAGCGGACACAAAGGTCCGCTAATTTGAGAGATGCTTCTGGCGAAATATGGCGAATACCGCAAATGATAATGCCGGACTTAACGCCAAAATCTTTTTCGCCCTGGTTTAGCCCATCTCGCACCGATTCAACGGCTCTGTCAAGCGTCATCCCCAAACTTGTGTGGAGAATCGGTGCATACCGTACTTCAAGATAACGGACATTTTCAGCAGCCACATCTTCAATTAATTCATATGCAATTCTTTTGAGAGATTCGGGTGTTTGCATAACACTGAGGGTGATATCAAAACGGGCAATATATTCTTCTAAGGTTCCTCGTTTTTTTCCGATGGCGAGAATCTTTTTAAGATCCATTGGATTGGAAGCGGGCAGCGGCACTTTGTACCGCTTTCCAAGATCCAAGATAGTTTCGATCCGCAGACAACCATCAAGGTGGCAATGGAGTTCAACCTTCGGGAGCTTTTTTAGTAGGCTGTCTGAAATCTTCATGTGATTACTTTTTTGATACGGACTTATAGAGCCAGTACATCATTCCAATGAATAAAAGTGGTCCGACCCAATTCACGCCGCCGATTTGTGGCCACCAATCTTTTTGTCCCGATAAGAATATTGGTACAGCAACCATGATACCCATCAGTGCTTCACCAGTAATGAATCCGGAGGACATGAGCAATCCACGTTTTTCAGATGATTCTGAACTACCAGCTTTTTTACCGAGGTGATTAATCAAACCACCAATAAAAATCGGGACAGTCAATGTAATGGGTAGATAGATTCCCACAGCCACGGCCAATACAGGAACTCTAAAATCAGAACCTATTCGTTCTTGTCTTAAGTCAATCAGGATAAGGGCAACAGCGATGGCACCACCAATGTAGACGAATGGCCAAGGGAGATTACCAGTAAATACACCATCAGCTACAGATTTCATCAACGTGGCTTGCGGTGCAGATAATGTGGGCGATCCAATGGTGTAAGCTGTATGAAGAATATCCAAGACCAAGCCCAAAACCAGCGCCGCTGAAACAGTTCCAACGATTTGCATGACTTGTTGTTTCCAAGGGGTTGCACCCACAATATGACCGGCTTTTAAATCCTGGAGGTTGTCTCCTCCGATGGCTGCAGCACAACACACAACAGCACCCACCATGATGGCACTGGCTGCGCCCACACCGGATCCTGTACCTAAAATGGCTAACAGGAGTAGAGATGCGAACAGAATAGTGGCGATGGTTACACCAGAAATGGGATTATTGGATGACCCGACCACACCAGCCATATAGGCCGCTACTGCAGAAAAAAGAAATCCAAATACCATCATGACCACTGCCAATAACGCAGCGATACCAACGGATCCAATAATATCCATGTAAAGAAGGAAGACGGGTACAAGCAGTGCAATCAATGCAATTCCTACATAATTGATGGGCATATCCTGTTCTTCTAAAGGTACATCTTTATCTGAAGATCGGTTTTTTACGGTTGCCAAAGAGGCTCGTACACCTTCTACTAGTGGTTTAAATAATTTGATTAGTGACCACACACCGCCAACCACCATAGCGCCTACACCAAGATAACGAATTTTTGAATTCCAGATACCCCATGCGGCATCCAAAGGATCACCCTCAAAACCCACCATGGCAGAATAAATAGGAATGGCTATTGCCCAAGAGATCAATCCACCGGCAACAACCAGAATACCAATGTTACGTCCCACGATGTATCCTACAGAAACAAGGGCAGGAGAAAGATCTGTTCCTAAGCCAAAAATGGATCGACCCATAGTAGTGGCGCCTGCCATTTCTGAATGCCAAGCACCAAATCCTTGTTGAAATAATTTCATGACACCGCCAGCTAAACTGGTCAAGCCAATGGTCTTTAATCCACCAGATCCATCATCGGTGGCTCCCTGTTTGGCATCATCACCGGCACGAAGGATTTGAGCTGTAGCCACACCTTCGGGGTATTTTAATTTTGCGGTAACAATCAAAGCGCGACGCAATGGGACGGTGAATAATACACCGATAACGCCTCCGATGGCGGCTATTTTGGCCACTTCAACGTAGTCAAATGTTTCCCAATAGCCCAACAAAACAAGAGCAGGGATGGTGAAGATAACGCCTGCAGCCAATGATTCTCCGGCGGATGCGGCCGTCTGGACGATATTATTTTCTAAAATATTTGATTTTTTAAATAAGGATAGTATCCCCATTGACATAACGGCTGCAGGGATAGATGCAGAGACAGTCATTCCAGCGAAAAGGCCAAGATAGGCATTGGCTCCTGCAAGAATCATGGAAAGGATCACTCCGAGAAAAAGAGCTTTTACAGTAATTTCTGGTAATTGGTTATTGGACATGATTCACCTTAATTATTTTGGTGGCGAAGATAGGGGATTTGAACTGAATTTTACAAGAACGTTGCAAAAGCTTCCAGTTGGCAATTCAGAATGATTATTCATAATTTTGAGTTGCTTCTGGGGTGCTGTTTTGAACCAGATCGAAACGGCTGAGAATAGACTCAAGAACCTGATCTGGATAATGCCAGCGTAGGAAAACCA
>CAYVNB010000046.1:0-5595 GCA_964452665.1 uncultured bacterium | reverse complement strand
CCATCACCACGATAGTGAAACCCAATATGACGGTATTGATGCAACCTACCATACTTCAGGGCGATGAAGTGCATGTGAGTGCAACCCGTGCTGTTGCAGGAATCACGCCTATTTCTTTTTCAAATCTGACTGCAAAAGAAATTGAAACGAGAAATACGGCACAGGATGTCCCCATGATTCTCGGGATGGAGCCCGGAGTCTGGGCTTACAGTGAAAGTGGGAATGGTACCGGATATTCATATATCTCGATTCGTGGATTTGACCAAAGCCGAATCGGAGTCATGATTGATGGGGTGCCCTTGAATGATAATGAAAGCCATCAAGTCTATTGGGTCGATCATGGCGATCTCTTAGCCGATGCAAGAGATGTACAAATCCAACGGGGCATTGGGAACAGTCTCTATGGATCTTCTGCATTCGGCGGGTCTATCAATGTGAATACCCAAATTACTAGTGATCAAAGAGAAATCGGTGTGTCATACGGTTCGGGAGACTGGAATACGAATAAAACTAGGGTACGATATCGTTCCGGAAAAGATCTTGGTGACAATTTGAATATGACCGTTCGTGCTTCTCAAATTAATTCTGATGGTTATCGTGAAAACCATACTGTAAAACAAAATGGTATGTTCTTTGGATTGGAACATCGGGGTAAACGAATTACAAATCAATTCCGCGCTTTAATTGGATATGAGAATACCCAATTGCTTTGGGATGGGATTTACATGACGGACATTAATGATCGGACCAAAAGACGGGCCGGATATAAAGCCTATACGGATGACTTTTTACAGCAAATTTATTCGGTCAATACAAAGGGCAGGATTCGGGATAATCTTTATTTTCGAAATGTGAGTTATTTGGTCTTAGGCAAAGGCTACTATGAAGTGGCCAAGTCGGGTCGGGATTTTTATTCTTACAATTTGGATATCAATAACGAATACACCGATACCCAGGAACAAAATATGTTCACGGACCTCCTACGTAGAAAATGGATAAATAATAATTATTTTGGTGTCGTGCCCACCCTTACTTGGAATAATAAGGAAATCAGGGCGGATATTGGTGGTGAAATTCGGTTTTATACTGGTGATCATTACGGGGAGGTTTCTAAGTTTTCTAATCAGATTTTAGCCGCTCACTTTGGTGATAAATGGCATCGCTATTATCAATATTTGGGTAAAAAGAATTCTATTACTACATTTGCCCATTTTGTGTGGAATCCTGAAGGCCAACCTTTTATGCTAATGGCTGATTTTCAAAACCAGAATCATAAATGGACATTGGACCAAGAATCCATCGGTCACGCAGCAGGCCATCAACTTTCTGCCGATTGGAATTTTTTTAACCCCCGGTTGGGGATGATCTGGGAATTCAGCGATTCTATGCACGTATTTGTGAATTGGGGAAAAGCCCAAAAAGAACCAGCAGATAACCAAATTATCACAGCAGATGATGTATGGAGTAAGCCGGTCATGGCGGCGGCTGAAGCCATCTCCGATTTGGAGTGGGGGATTGATTTTACTTTTGGTAAAGGCCGCGCCCGATTCAATGGGTATTATATCAAATATCTCAATGAGCAGTTGAAGAATATCGATGTGGAACAAGAAGGGGAGTACGATTATTATTCTGCAGATTCCACTAATCACATGGGTTTTGAGTGGGAAACTGGATTTACTTTCAATAAAAAATGGAGTGCTTCAGCCAATGGTGCATTGGTCATGAATTATTTTTCAGATGGAAAGAGTCTACCCAATATTCCAGCCACATTATTCAACTTATCCTTGAATTATCGACCCATCGGGAATGGATTATTATTTCTCCATTGGCGCCGTGTGGGACATATGTATGTGGATAGGGCGAATACTGATCCAGCTGGTATAATTGATTCTTATGGATTATGGAATGTGGGTGTCCAATATAAGTGGAAAGGATTGGAAGTTATGGCCAAAGTAAACAATATCTTTAATAAGTTATATGAGACATATGGGTATGGATACGAAGAGAATGGATATCATGCTTATTTCTGGCCAGGTGCCCCCCGAAATTCATTTATCAATATTTCATATACATTTTAATTTCTACATAGGTCATGCAATATTACATGATACGTACAAATTAATCTAAAAACCTGTTGGCGATCCGAATAGCTAATCGGTCCAAGTTGCCACCATCACCTGAGTTGACCAAAAGAGAAACGGTCACATCTTTTTCAGGATAATGGATAAGTATGGCCCTACCACCGACTGATCCACCCCCGTGGCCAATAATTCTATTTCCCCAAAAATCTTTATAGTGATGCCATCCTAAGCCGTAACCAGTGGGGTTGCCATTATTAAGTTGAAGGGATTTTTGTAACTCAGACAAAGTGGATTTGGATAAAAAAGGCAACCTATAAATATTATGAATGAAATCGACCAGATCTCTTGTATTGCTAACAAATCCACCACCTGCCCATTTATAACTGTTATCCACTGTTGGGGCCAATATAGGGTTTCCTTTTTTAATCTCATAAAATGAGGCAATGGGAGAGAGTGTTGAGTCCCGGTGCTCGCCCATGACTGATTCCATTTCTAAAGCGGTAAAGACTGTATCCTCCATATAGGATAAAAAATCTATATCTGTTGTATTCTCAACTACTGCACTGACCAGATTCCATGCATAACTGCTATATTGATATTTGCTTCCAGGTTCATGCAGTAGAGAATCACTTTGAAAGATCGATAATCCTTCTTTTACAGTAGCATAGAATTTATTGTTAAGGAATTCTTTTATTCCTTTATAATGGCGGATACCTGCTAAATGACCCATGGCTTGCCTCGTGGTGAGGTTCCATTTTTTTTCTGGAAAGGATGGTACATATATCTGAATTTCTTTATCAAGATCTAATTTTTGTTGGTCCAATAATCGTCCTACTGCTGCGGATGTGACAATTTTCGAAACACTGCCAATCCGAAAACGAGTTGTAGTGTTCACGAGAATATTTTGTTCTATATCAGCAAGGCCAAATCCTTCGCTCCATATTACCTCTCCAGATTTTCCTACCGTAACTGAAAGTCCAGGTATTTTGTAATTTTTCATGAACCTTTGGACTATCCTTCGTGACTTGTCTTTTGGATCATTTCCAGTCATGTAGTCCCCGCCAATAGCAAGAATAAAAAATAAAATAAGAATGTAGTTTTGCTTGAGTTTTTCCATATTATTACCTGTGGAATTTCCTATCCTTAATGATTGAGATTATTCGATAGATCTGTTCCAACAATACCATTTTGGCCATCTAATGTGTTGATGTCATTTATTTTTATGGTTTAATTGTCGATCAAGATTCAATACGGTATGGAGTAATACATTGGCACCATTGGTAATATCCTGAGGAGACGAGTATTCTGTTGGCGAATGACTAATTCCATTTTTACTGGGAACGAATATCATACCTACAGGGCATATAACAGCCATTTCCTGTGCGTCATGGCCGGCGCCACTAGGCATTTCTTTTGTAGATAAGCCCAGTGATTGAGCAGATTGATTTATAATCGTTCTGATATTTGAATCAGTCAGTTGTGGTACGATACTAATGGTTGGCTCAAAATGAAATTTCGTCCCTGTATTTTGACCAATATCCATTGATTTTCTTTTAATCAAGTTAAATACAAAATCCATCTTTTTCGCATCTAAGTCACGTATCTCTAAACTGGCATTTACTAATCCCGGGACAACGTTCGGTGCGCCGGGAAAGGATTGAAGTTTTCCAACTGTGGCCACCTGTCGGCCTGGGGTATGCTTTCCAATCTCATGAACGGCTTGAACATATTGTGATGCGGCATAAAGGGCATCACGCCTTTGATCCATAGGTGTTGTGCCTGCATGGTTTGGAAACCCATTAACGGTCACATCCCATTGTTTAATCCCAACGATTCCCTCAACCACACCAATATGATTACCTTCCTGAAAAAGGAATCCACCTTGTTCAATATGCAATTCTATATATGCGGCCCATTCGTTCTTAGCGAGTTGAGCTGTTCTAATCTTTGATATATCGCCTCCAATTTTTTCAATACCATCACGTATAGATAATCCGCTTGACGAAGGTAGATCCAATTCCATCGCTGTTAATCCGGTAGTCATAACTTTACTGCCAAATAATCCGCCTTCTTCATTTTGAAAAATGACAACAATCAATGGATGGGTCAATTCAATATTGTTCTCATGGATGGTATGAGCCACTTCAATAGCAGACATGGATCCAACATTTCCATCATAATTTCCACCTTCGGGAACAGAATCAATGTGGGAACCAATTGCAATAGCAGATAGGGATGAATCTTTCCCCTTCATGTAACCAATAATATTACCACCGGCATCAATCCGAACCTGTAAAAACGCCTTTTTCATTAATTGGATGGTAAATACTCTACCGGCCAGATCAGCATCACTGTAGGCCACACGACTTACGCCTCCAATATCATTCTGACCAAATTTTGAAAGGACGGCCATATGGTCATTTAATCGTTTATGATTTACAGTAATCAAATCCTGACTCAGAGTCCAAGAATAAGAGATAATTAATCCAAAGAATATTTTTTTCATCATTTCATTTATACTATTTTTATGACTTGTGTTAATCTAACCCACCAGAATATAAATGTATATCCGAAAGCATGAAAGGGAGAACCAAATCGAAGAAAGGATGAAAAATTGAATTTCGTGGTTCGTGGTATTCAGTCCACCGTCTTAACTTTAGTGGTTCATGTCAGATCAGAAATCCACTAGAAAACGCCTGTTCCTTATTGATGGCTATGCCATGCTTTATCGTTCTCATTTTGCAATGATCCGGAATCCATTAATTAACAGCAAAGGGATGCACACTTCTGCTCTTTTTGGATTTACGAATCAAGTGCTGAAATTGCTCAGGCAAGAGAAGCCGGATTATCTCATGGCCGCATTCGATTCAGCAAAAAAAACGTTTCGTCATGATCGTTATCCTGACTACAAAGCAACTCGGGAAAAAATGCCCGATGAAATGCGGGAGCAATTACCCTATTTATGGCAATTGATGGAAGCCATGCGCATCCCCACCATGGAATCCCCCGGCTTTGAAGCCGATGATATAATTGGCACATTGGCAAAAAAGGGAGAAGCAGAAGGATTTGATATTTATATAGTAAGTGGTGATAAAGATTTTATGCAATTGGTGAATGACCATATTTATCTCTATTCACCCTCAGGACGGCAAGCGGAGCTAAAAATCTATGATCGGCATGGTGTAGAAGAAAAATGGGGCGTTCAACCGGAAAAAATTATTGATCTATTGGGGTTGATGGGCGATTCATCGGATAATGTACCCGGTGTCATGGGGGTTGGTGAAAAAACAGCGGTAAAACTTTTGAAAGAATATGGCACTTTGGTCAATGCTTTGGACCATGCAGATGAAGTGAAAAATAAAAGGGCCAGAGAAGGACTCCAAAAATGCAGAGATAAAGCAATACTCAGCCAGGATTTGGTCACCATTAAGACGGATATGGATCTGGACACAAATTTTGAAGATATGGCCACGGATGGTTTTGACGTCAATGCGCTCGATGCATTATTCAGAGA
>CAYVNB010000045.1:0-8546 GCA_964452665.1 uncultured bacterium | reverse complement strand
TTGACCGTATGATCCAAAGCGGAGTCACCGGGACCATAAGCAAGCATGGGGCACCCCCAATTTGCAAGGATATTCATATCGGCCGAACCGGTTTTTTTTTTGAATACGGGTGTGCCGCCATTAGCCCGAATCCCGCCAAGAAATGACCTGACGAGAGGATTGTGCTTATCTGTTAACACTGCATGGATGGGTTCATCCGTAGTAAGTGTAGCCCCATTTAAATGGACATTACAATCATCCATGAATGCTTCATAATCAAACCCTGGTGGTGTCCGTAGATCCATTTTCATTGTGATGCCAATATTACCATTGTGTTGGTATGTATTCATATCAACAAGTCTCAAGGAAACATTGTCAAAATGGGGTTCATCTTCCGCATATTTTTCAAAAATGGTTGTATAAAATTTGACGCCTACTTCCGATGGTGTCGGTTCCGGATTTCCATGGTGATGACGTGAACTTTCATATTCATATTCCAACCACATGACACCACGGTATCCCAAGGTAATTCCTTCCCATCCACTGGGTTCACCGATGACGACATAATCGGGAACAGGCATCGATTCCTTCAAATGATAAGCGCCTCTAGAATCGGACTCCTCTCCCACACAGCCCACCACTGTAATCGTCACTTCTTGCGAATCTTTGAAGTGCTTTGCTACTTCTCCAAAGGACGCTAAACATCCCTTTGCATCCACACTGCCGCGCCCGTACAAAATGCCATCTTCAACGGAAACGGGAATAACGCCCGGAACTGTATCAATATGCCCTACGAGGTAAATTTGCGTGGGGCCGTTTCCAATTCGACCGATGGCATTGCCTACTTCATCTTCTCGAACGCGAAAACCACGTTGGGTCAATTCATTTAATAAAAGGCGAACAGCACTCCGTTCTGATCCCGAAGGACTGTATGCTCTTACCAGTTGTTCGACCAAACTCATGATAGCACCTCAATGATGGCATCAATGCCTTGGGTCAATTCTTCTTTGGAGATTGTCAATGGTGGCAATAAACGGAGCACTTTTTTTCCGGCGGAAATGGCCAAAACATTCTTTTCGAGTAAAGCCTGAAGATAAGGACCCACAGGCCCATTTAATTCAATCCCGATCATCAATCCCCGACCACGAATTTCTTTCACCATTTCAAATTCACTCGTGCGGTCTTTTAATTCTGAAATTGCCCATTCACCCAATTTGGACACATGATCCAATACGTTGTGTTTTTCCATGTATTCTATAACAGTTAATCCTGCCTGGCATCCCACCAAATTCCCACCATAGGTGCTGCCATGTTTACCTCTGTCAAAGGAAAGTCCTTCACGCATGATCATTGCGCCAATGGGGAAACCTCCACCCAACATTTTGGCTGAACAAATAATGTCCGGAACCACATTCTCTTGATCGCAGGCAAACCATTTTCCAGTGCGGCCCATACCTGTTTGAATTTCATCGGCGATGAATAAAATACCATAGCGATCACAGGATTCACGGACTTGGGTGAGGTACCCCTCCGGTGGCAGGATGACACCCCCTTCGCCTTGGATCGGTTCCAGGATTACAGCTGCCACATCATCTCCTATGACTTTTTCTAATGCTTCAATTCTACCGTATGGAACATGGAAAACATCTGAAATTAATGGCGCATATGGCTCGCGGTATTCCTTCCGCCAAGTGGCGGATAGGGCGCCCATAGTTCGGCCGTGGAATGCCCGAATGGTACTGATAATTTTGGTTCTGCCTGTATGTTTTCGTACTAGTTTGAAAGCGGTTTCGACCGCTTCAGTGCCAGAATTGGTGAGAAAGGATCGATTCAAATCTCCGGGAGTTATCTCTGATAATTTTTGCAAAAACTGAGCTCGAACCGGACTAGCGAAATATCCATTGATGCAATGGGTCAATTCCCGGGCTTGACCAGATATAGCTAAGGCAAGGTCTTTATTTCCATGGCCTAACCCGGAGACGCCAATACCAGCGCCTAGGTCAAGGTATTGGTTTCCATTTGTATCCCAGACATAAGATCCTTTACCCATTTCTAAAGCGATGGGCCAATTCCCATAAGCACCACTACCGTGCTTCTCTTCTAAGGTGATCCACTGGTTCATGCGATCACCGTTCCTTTACCGCTTAAGGCATTAGTTAATGGATTTTCTGCTCTTGCGCCGCCTAAGATTACTTTCAATACACCCCCGTCCAATGCTTCTTTAGCACCCAACAATTTCTTTTTCATCCGCCCTTTGGCGTATTGATCCATATGTTCATCAATTGTATTTCGGGGAATATTTTCAATGAAGGAAGTATCATCAAGATCTTTCAGTAACCCTGGCACATTGGACAAGATCACCAATTCATCCGCATTTACCGCACTAGCAATTGCCGCCGCCAAGCGGTCCCCATCCACATTGATGGGTATACTTTCATGACTGATAGCCGGGGGCGTCAGGACGGGTGTAAAGCCATTATCGATCAGTAATTCAAGTAAATCTAGATTTACTTGCTCCACTCTCCCGGTCATGTCATCACGAATGATTCGTTTCTTTCCGTTCTCGATCACACGAATGGTTTTTTTCTGCGGTCCCTCAAATAAGCGTCCGTCTAGCCCCGATAATCCAATAGCGTTTATTCCTAAGGCTTGAAGTTTTTCCACGATCATTTTATTCATTTTTCCTGCATACACCATATTGAACATGTCCATGGTCTTCCGGTCCGTATAGCGACTGGTGAATCCGGAAACAGAGGTTAAGGTTTTAGGTGGATGCCCTAATTGGGTTGATACTTCATTCAGTTCGTGAGATCCTCCATGGATCAAAATGGTATTTTCATATTGGGCGAAATCTTCCAGGAAAGCATCATAATCAATCCCTTCACTGCCACCCACTTTTACGACTAGCATATCTCGCTCCTAAATAGGGTGAAAACCCAGTTGATTTATGCCCGTGGATTCTTCAAGCCCAAGAGCAATATTCATACACTGCACCGCCTGACCAGAAGCGCCTTTAACCAAATTATCAATGGCCGACATGATTACCAGTCTTCCTGTGGTGAGGTCTTTTTCAAAACCAATTTCACAGAGGTTTGTCCCCATAACGACTTTGGGTTCGGGGAAGCGATAACCACCAGATTTTTCACGGACCATCCGAATGAATGGCTCATGCTTATAAGCTTTTAGGTAGTGTTGCCACACATCCTTTTCTTCATAGTCGTCCTCCATAAACACATGGATCGTACTTTGAATGCCCCTGACTAATTCCACCGCATGGGGCGAAAAATTGACGGAAATAGATCCAGTGGGATTAAGCTCCTGCTCCATTTCTGCAATATGGCGATGGCCGCTGGGTTTGAAACTGCGGACTACACCTTGCCGCTCGGGATGGTGGGTCCCTGCACTAGATTGAGCGCCGGATGCAGAAGAACCAACTTTTGCATCAATCACAACTTGGCTAACATTGAAAGCGTCCACAATGGGCTTCAATGGCAGGATCGCTCCTGTTGCTGTGCATCCGGGCACCGCAATCCGATTTGAATTTTTAATTTCCTTCCGATAGAGTTCAGGCATGCCATATACAAAATCATTCAATAGGTCCGGTCGCTCATGGTTATGCTGATAATACTGAACGTAATCCTGGGGATTATGCAATCTAAAATCTGAGCTGAGATCAATCAATAGATTGGTTGTCCCTGCATATTCATCAATTCGGGAAGCCACCGCGCCATGGGGCAGCCCCAGAAAAAGGACATCTGTTTTGGGAAGATCATCAGGTGAAATGTATTTTAAACTGGTAAATCCTCTCAGGTTTGGATGGGTTTTATGAATGAACTTCCCTACCTGATTCCGTGACGTCACTGCCACTACATCCACTTTAGGATGTTGTAAAAGTAACCGCAGGAGTTCGCTCCCGGTATAGCCAGTACCTCCAACAATTCCCACTGTAATGTTCGCTATTATGATTCTTCCCCCATATTTAAGGTATAGGCAATGATTCGGCCCGGGATATCCACACCGGTGACTTCTATACTGTTTCTAAATTCCATTTTATGATTCACCTCATTAATCACGAGTCCGCGATCAGTTTCAATGATATCGATTGCCAATAATCCCCCACCTATCGCTTCTGCCGTCTGCTCACAAAGATCATTAATTTCAGGCGTCACAGGACAATTGGTGGTTTCACCACCCCGCGCTGTATTGGTTATCCAGTGCTCTGATGATCGATAGATGGCACAAATCGTTTCGCCCCCGATATAAAAAGCTCGGATGTCCCGTCCTGGTTTATTCACATATTCCTGGATATAATAAATAGAATGATGCCCGGCAGACATGAATGATTTATGCTCGAGGATGGCTTCCGCCGCATCCCGGTCATTGATCTTGGCAAGCATCCTACCCCATGAGCCAACCACCGGTTTCAGCACCACAGGATAACCCATGGATTCGATCGCTTCTAAAGCAGTCTCAGGAGTGAATGCCACTTTTACGTCAAGATTTGGAACGCCGGCACCATTCAAAGCAGCTGTTGTGGCAACCTTATCTCCGCAAATACTGGCGATCCGGTGGGAGTTTATAGTGCGTACACCCACACTTTCCATCAATTGCATGACATATAGGGAGCGGGTATGAGAGATTTCACGGTCAAGTATTATATCAAAATCATACGTATTTTCACCATTAATAACGAGGGATCGACTGTCGATTCGTTGGATTTCAATCCCTTGCCTATAGCCTGCGTCGAATAATAATTTTTCTTCTTTCCGCATTCTTGAAAAAAGAATACCGACTTTATTCATTTGGTGCTCCCTTGATTATAGAATCAGATGAATTATTCACCCCAATCCTCTTGTTCTTCAGGTGCTTCTTCAAGGGTAATCGGATCCAAGCCGGTAACTTCTAACTCAGCACCGCATGAATCACAATCGATTATTTCATTTTCTTCTACTTCATTCGATATTTCAAATTCAGTGCCGCAAACTATGCATTCATTCATGGTTCTTTTCTTTCTTTTTATTTATCAAAAGCCTTTTAAAACAAAAAAAGCCCCTGTCACCTCAGGTGGCAGGGGCTTTTCAAATTTTATGTACGTATATGCGCCTACAACCTGGAGTTGGAGTATCCCTTCTTAGCCTTCTTGGCTTCTTTTACTGCAGATTTTAGCGCGAATATTTTCATTTCTAAATTGTCCCAATTTGTTTAAAACCGGGACGCAAGTCTATAAAAATAAAAAATATATGTCAAGTGAGATTTTTAATTAATATAAATCTTCCATATTCTTTAGGAAAAGAATGAAATGAATTACACATATTTTCATTGGGAAATTTTAATATAAAGGAGACCTGCCTTTCCTAATGCTCCGGGGTACAGGAACCCTTTATTCACCCTGATATAAAAAATGCTCCCGGACTTTTTGGCCCGAGAGCATTTTTGCTCCGGAGGAGGGACTCGAACCCCCGACCTGGTGGTTAACAGCCACTCGCTCTACCAACTGAGCTACTCCGGATCGAAATTTTGAATTGAATTTGATTCAAAAAGCGCGGCGAATTTATAATAATTAATTCGCTCAGACCAAATAATTACATTTCTTTTTCTGCTTTTAATTCTAATCCATCTACAAACTGACCATGATCCAAATGCGTAGAATTAATATAGACTAACCCTTCGTCATCATGGGGCACTCCATATACTGAATGGGCGGACTTCAATCCACCCAGCCACCAGCGGCCATCCTGGACATAAACAAGGTCTCCGGTGTTCGCTTTCATATGATCCATATCTTTTTTTGAAAAGCGCATCACATCAGCTTCAGTATCATCAATTCTCCAATTCACAATAACATCCTCGCCTTTTACCTCATTCACTGCTGACCCTTTATATATCGCCTTCAATTTGTGCACATCAAAGATGGTCAGCCCTTCCAGTTGCTTATTTGTATTGGGCTTCGTAAACAGAGCAACAATTACGCCGATGCCGGCACAAACAACAATATTATATAAGGCACCGATATAAGAATATCCTCTGTCTGGACGCAGTTCAATCCCATGTGAGAATGGACTGACCAATTGTGGATAGAACTGCCCCAAGATCATTAAAAACGCGCCACCAATGAATGTGGCAATCACCGCCTGAGATGTAAATCGTTTCCAGAATATGCCCAAAAAAACACCCACCACCAATGGGGGTGTAAATGTAGAATGAAACCATCCATGTGCTTCATATATAGAGTCAAACGAATTGAAAAATGGGACCAGAATAACCGCAATCACTTTCACCGCAACTGACATCAAGCGTGCAAAATCTAATTGCTGTTTTTCTGTTTTTATTTTTTTGCTTAATGGCCTGTAAATGTCATTCACAATAATGGCTGAAGATGCATTCACCAACGTATCGGCCGTGGACATAAGGGCCGCACAAAGGGCCGCAATAATGAATCCAAATACACCGGGAGAGGAAACAATATTCGTTACGGCCACAAATACATCATTGGCTGCAAGTCCCTCAGGTAATACACCGGGGACTGCATTAAAAATGGCACGGCCGATCCATCCTGCATTGGATACAACAATGGCTGAAATTGGTAAAATCAGAAGCACATTAAAGGCGGCGGCCTTCCGTCCTTCATTCACACTTTTTGCCGCCATAAATCGCATGATGAGCCCCTGATTCAAAAATAAAAATCCCACAGAACCAGCAATCCCATCCTGCCAGAAAATGCCCACAAAATTAAAATCCGGCGGATGATTGAAATGGGCTAAAGGCAACTTCTCTTCCGGAGATAAATTCATCCAAAAGGCTTTCAGCCCTGAAAATGCAGTGTGGTCTCCTAAATACTGGATCCCTAGAAAGAAAAGCAGCATTCCTGCAAAAATGAGGATAAATCCTTGAAGCAGATCCGTGAAAATGACAGAAGTCTGTCCACCCAAATGCATATAAATGGTTGTGGCAATGGCGATGAGGATTACTGTCAACATAAGTGGGATACCATAAATCCTATAGAGTGCCGTCGCCAATGTTAAAAATTGAATAGCAATATAACCGATCATATAAAGGAGGGTCATCATGGTGGCCAGGTATCGAGCAGTGCGATTAAATCGTCGTTCAAAATACTCCGGGATGGATTTCACCTTCGTATAATAAATAATGGGCAACCATCCAAACATGAATAAGGGCATGAAGAACCAATCATTCATGTAGGTCATGGTAGATGAAAGTCCATACTGATAGGCCTTAGTGGAATATTTTACAAAGCTATGTGAACCGACGCCTGTGGCCACAATGGAAATAGTAATCAGCCACCAAGCGAAACGACGTCCGCCAAAAAAATAATCTGTGGTATTTTTACTATATTTTCCGAAGTAAGCGCCAAAGCCCATGACCAATGCAAAATAGGCCAGGATGACAACGCGATCTAAGGAAGTACCAACCGCAATGTCCATCATTGACTCCCGACGGCCAAGTAAATAAATAGGGCATGTATCCCTGCATAAAACAGGAATCCATATAAGAGGATATATACCCATTTTTTATGACGGTCAAATGTGGTACGGAGTGCTTCGGTTCTTAGGATTAGAACCATCCCCAATACAAACGCGATGCCCCCTACACCATATAAATATAAAAATGGGAGCCAGGTCCGTGCAAAGTCCATAGGATTATTTTAGTTTATCGAATTCAGTTTTGAGTTTGTCATAAGTGTCCAAAAGGCCGTCAATCATCACTTTTGTCTGGCCAATGACGGGCATAAAATTAGTATCGCCAACCCATCGGGGCACTACATGAAAGTGAATATGATCTACGATGCCTGCACCACCAGAAACACCGATATTTGCACCGAAATTAAATCCTTGGGCATTCATGATTTTTCGAAATATTTCCATGGATGTATCTGCCAATTCCATGATTTCATTCAAACAGTCTTTGGATAAAGATTCTGTGGCCTCCACATGCTTAAAAGGACAAATCATGATATGACCATTATTATATGGATAGAGATTCATAAGCACGAAAGCATTCTCCCCACGGTAAAGCACTAGATTATCCCGATCTTTGTCTTCTCCGGATTTAATACAGAATACACATCCCTCCTCCTTATCCTTTTTTGCGCGAATGTATTCTATTCGCCATGGTGCCCATAGTTTATCCATAGTAGAGAGAAAAGGGAAGAGGTGTGAGATACAAGAAATAAGCTTCCATTTTTATCTTACTTCTTCCTTTTACCTTTATCTTTTTTTCTTCTAATCATTCCTCTTCCTGTGCAGCCTTCGCTTCAGCGGTCACCTTTGCTTCCATATCTCGTGGCACCTCTTCATAATGACTGATTTCTTCAGAATGAATACCCCGGCCGCCAGTTAATGAACGCAATGTGGTAGAATAGTGATACATTTCTGATTGGGGTACTTGCGCTTTGATTTTTTGAAAAGCACCTTCTGCAGCCACGCCCATAATTTTACCCCGACGGCTGGATATATCACCCATGACATCACCCATATAATCTTCCGGCACTTTAATATCTACCACCAAGACCGGTTCCAACAAACAGGGTTGTGCTGCCATGAATGCCT
>CAYVNB010000044.1:6919-8968 GCA_964452665.1 uncultured bacterium | reverse complement strand
TCCGCTCTACAGAAGCCAGCGCAGTGGCTTGGCGCTGCCATAATTCATAGGGGTGACTTTCCCATGGTGCGAGGTATTTATTTTTCAGTACGTCAGCGCCGAGGGTATCGCCTTCGTAATAGTTTTCGATTAGGTAGGGAGTAAGTTTCGAAGACGCATCCTGCTCATCGACCTCTTTGGTCAACTCGCGGACGGTTTCTTCGACAATGGTGTTGAGTTCTCCCGAGGACTTTTTTCCTGCGGGAAAATTGAGTTCAATCGCTTCAGCCATTTACAACATTCCTTAATGGTATGTGGATATAGTTAGAAAAAAACGAGGTTTTAATTCAGGCTGACAATCGAAAAAGTGATAATCGACTTGGTTGGCAAGGCCAATATATAAAAACTGAAAAAACACTCCAAGAGATAAAGTGAAAAAACTGAAATAATTGTCAAGAAAAAAGTTTTCTTCCACAGTTTTCCACAATTTATCCACACGCTATTATAGAAATTTTAGTCATAAAAATTTGATAAAATTGTAGGATTTTTTTTCTGTGAAATTGATTTACCGAGGATGGGCCGGTGCAAATCAAAATATTTGGAATGGAAACGCTGGAGCGCCATAAAAATATGACATAAATTCAAAACCAATGCGGGCGTCGTATAATGGTTATTACCCAAGCTTCCCAAGCTTGTGACGTGAGTTCGATTCTCATCGCCCGCTCAACTTTCATATGAATATTAGATCATACCTGACACTTGCGATGGGTCTCGCATTTCCCTTATTGAACTCCTGCGCTTTATTCATCCCCGGATATAATGATTATGCATCAGCAAAAAAATATTATGAGAGGGGACAGTACGACCCCGCCGTTCATGCGGTCATTAAATCAATTAGATTTAAACCAGATGATGAGAAAAGGATCGCACTCTTAGAGGTAGTCTATCCCATGGCGGTTGACGGACATCAAAATGAAATTCGAAGGTTAGAGCAATTGTCCAACACGGCCAAGTGGCCAAAACTGGTTCGATCTTATGAAGCCCTTCAGAGATTGGTTCATGGGGTTAACTCGATCAAGCCTATCCTCATCAATCGTGTCAATTATACATTAATATTAAATGAAATTGATTACACCGAAAATATCGAAGCAGCGAAGCCCAAAGCGGCGGATCACCATTATCAAATGGGATTGGAATTCAAAAAAGGGGAAACAAAGCAAGAGCAAAAGGCCGCAGCCATCCAATTTAAACTGGCCATGGGGTTTATTCCGGATTACCAGAATACAGCTACCCTTTATGCAGAAGCAAGGGAGAATGCCATTTTTACTTTATTGGTGAGCACATTTAAAGGAGATGGAAATATCACCAATTATCTTAGGGATCAAATGATGATAGCTCAAACCACCCTATCCAAAGAATTTCTACGGATTATAAGCCGGGATCAGCTTCGATCCATCATGAGCGAACAAGGGTTAGTCCAGGCCGGCATTACCGATAATAATTATCTTGAAATTGGTGAGCTATCCGGGGCGGACCATCTCTTGACTGCATCCACCACCACCACATACCGCCCTGTAGAAAAAATTAAAAATCAATATGACCAGGAGCGGGAAGTGACTCTCCGTAAAGAGACCTATGTGGATTCAGCAGGGGTGAAACGAACCAAGCATATTAAAGGGAAAGTAAAAGCTAAAGTTCTCCATTTTAAGAAAAGTACGGGTGGCACCTTAAATGTGAGCTATCAAATCATAGATGTAAATACAGGTGAAATGCTGTTTCAAGGATCGATGAATCGGAGAGAGGACTTCCACCATGAATGGGCAACCTACCGTGGGGATGTTCGTGCATTGAGCGATCGGTATCAATGGCTGGTAAAACAGGAGGAAACATTTGCACCATCTAAAAGTGATATGATGATGAAAATGGCACGATTAATTCCGAAAGAATTTCACCTCAAGATTGACACCCATTATTCCAATTAAATTTTTTCGCCAAGGTCATATGTTTTATCAATCTCGCCGACTTCGATTTATTTATAGTCTCATCTTAAAACTGGCGGCCATATTTTTT
>CAYVNB010000044.1:0-6819 GCA_964452665.1 uncultured bacterium | reverse complement strand
AATTACAGCTATCTTGGTCATCGGATAGATGTGTCAACTCTACGCCTATTAGAGAATCCATTGATTGCTTTAGAGATGGCATGGGAATCCTATCCCATTGTTTGGATTATGCTGGGGTTAATCGGGGCAAACCTGGGCATTTTTTGGTGGCTTCAAAATAGTTACATATTACTCATTAGTCCATCCCAAGTGTCACGCTTCAGAAATAAAGTCATCGGTGTAATCCTGGGTGGATTGGTTCTCCTATTCGCCTATTGGGGGACATTCAGGCAATATCAATTATTATGGAGTGATGCTCATTTCAGCAAAGATCCGTTTATTGTGGCTACCGCTTTAAATCCGATTCTCTACTTAAATAAAACCCGAACTTTCGAATTAGAGGACTTTAATTTAAAGGAAGCGCGAAAGTATTATACGCTTATGGCTGAGGAGTTGGGCGTAGATGAGCCGAACCAAGATCAAATGAATTTTGTCCGGACGATTTCTGGCAATTCAAAATCGGATTCGCCCAACATAGTTATTGTATTTTTGGAATCCGTGGGCTTCAACCGGATGGCTCGAACAGGAAATCCCATGGAAGCCACCCCGAATTTGGATCGATTGGCATCGGAGGGGATTTCCTTTGATCGTTTCTATGTGCCTATGGTAGGCACAGCCCGATCTGTATTTGGAATGCTTACGGGCATTCACGATGTGGCCAGTGTGGAGACGGCATCCAGTAATCCGAGGATTGTAGATCAATACTCATTGGTGAATGCATTGACTGATTATAACAAACATTATATCATGGGGGGCAGCGCTAGTTGGCGAAATGTGCGGAGTTTGATTAAGAATAATATCCCTGACATGAAGCTAATAGAGCAGGAGGATATGGATTATCCCCGCCTGGATGTCTGGGGCATTTCTGACAATGACTTATTCCAAGCGGCCCATGATCTATTTGAATCCATGGATCCATCCGAACCCTTCTTTGCTGTGGTCCAAACCGCCACGAACCATCGGCCCTATTCCATCCCAGATGATGTGGACGGATTCCGTGTAATTGATGAAGATGAAACGGTTTTGGCCAATGCAGGGTTTGACTCGAAAGGTCAATACAATGCCATACGATTATTGGATCATGCGGTGGGTGAATTTATGGCGAATGTGGAATCTTCATCTTATACAGATAATACAATCTTTCTATTTTTTGGGGATCACGGAACCTCAGATCCACGAGCGACCCATATGCCTCCATCTGATTTTGAATTGAAGTTGCGGTCTTATCAAGTACCTTTAATTGTATATGCCCCATGGAAATTTAAAGGGGGACGGGTTAGGAATGATGTAGCTCAATTAGTGGATCTTATGCCCACAGTTTGCGGATTGGCCGGTATATCCTATGAGAACCGCACCTTGGGTCGTGATTTATTTAATAGTCAAATACCAACGGATCCATTGGCCATGATTATTAATAAAAAAGTGGCGGAACAACATATCGCTGTTGTAGGGCAGGATCATTATTTATCCATGCAAAAAGATGGATCAGATGTGAAACTCCATGAATTGTGGTCCAACGAACCATGGCTTGATGTAAAAGATAAATATCCTGAAATTGCAGACCATTATTCCCAACGTTTAAAGGGCATATATGAAACGGCAAAATACATGTTGTACCATAACCAGAAATAAAAAGGGAACGCATAGGAAAGCATCCCCATTTCATACAAACGACTCATGCAACTTGTGCAAGTGAGACCTATAGTAATTATTAAAAATTACGAATTGAAACACTGTGTAAGGCGTATCACATGAAAGAGGTTCCTATAGAATGAATCATTTAAAGGGCATTTGGGTGCCAGTGTTGTCACCTCAAAAAGAAGATCTTTCAATCGACCTGGATCGTTTATTTGACCATTTGGATTGGCTCTTTGGCCACCAGATCCATGGGATTGTATTGTTTGGTACCAACGGAGAGGCTACATCCTTTTCTGTTGCGGAACGAAAAGAGGTTCTGGAGGCGATCTGCAATAAGGGGCTCCAGAATGAAAAGGTCATGGTAGGGACGGGATGCAGTGCCTTGAGCGATACGGTGGAATTAAGCATCCATGCCCTAGAGCTGGGTTATGAGCATCACCTTGTTTTGCCCCCATTCTATTACAAGCAGCCCTCTCAAAAGGGGTTAATGAACAATTATTCGGAAATCATTCAACGGGTGGGACAGGATGCATTAAAGGTATATTTATATAATTTTCCCCAACTTTCGGGCATCAACCTAGATGGGGAACTGGTTGGGCACCTCATGGAAAGATTTCCTGACAATGTGGTGGGGTATAAGGATAGTGCTGGGAACTGGAATCAAACCTTAGAGATCATGGAAAGAAACCCGAATATTACCATGTTTCCAGGTTCGGAAATATTCTTGAGCAAGGTGCTAGAAGTAGGTGGCGCCGGTGTAATTACGGGAACGGGAAATGTTAACCCAGGGATGGTGAAAAAGACCTATGATGCTTTCTTCCACGACCCTGAAGAGGCGGGCCTTCTTCAGGAAAAGATCAATCAATTTCGAAAGATGATTCAGAAATATCCTCTCATTGGTGCACTGAAACAATTGATGGCCCATTACGGCCAGGATCAGCAGTGGCTAAATCTGCGCCCACCCCTCATAGCTTTATCTGAATCGGAAGGGGCAGCATTGATCGATTCCATTGATGAAATCGATTTCAATTTAAAAGCAGACACCTAATTTATTCTCGAAAATAAAAGCGGGCTAAGAGTGTAAATTCTCGCTCATGAAAATCTTCTCTGTCAGCGAAAACAGTACCGGTGCCCAATTGGGATTTCAGCCCGGAGATAAGATTGAAGCCATCGATGGATCTCGCGTTCGAGATATTATTGATTACCGCTTTAAGATATCCGATGAAAATATTGTCCTGCGCATCCGTCAAGATGGGGCGATCAAGGAATATGATATCGAAAAGGATTACGATGATGATCTTGGATTAGAATTCGAAGATTTTCGTATTCGTAAATGTGCCAATGACTGCATTTTTTGTTTTGTAGATCAAAATCCCCCGGGCATGCGGGATGCCCTCTACTTCCGGGATGGGGACTTTCGTTTGTCTTTCCTTCACGGCCACTACATCACCATGACCAATATGGGTTGGAAAGAATTGAAGCGTGTGGTGGAACAGCGTCTCACCCCATTGTATATTTCGGTTCATGTGACCCAGCCGGATAAACGATTGGAAATGTTTCTCTACGGCAAAGATGACAACCTCTTACGGAAATTTGAATATTTAACCAAAAATGGAATCGAACTCCATTCTCAGGTGGTTATTTGCCCCAATTGGAATGATGCTGATTTTTTGAAGCAGACCATTGTGGATATTCATCAATTTTCACCCATTGCTCGATCCATCTCCATTGTGCCTGTGGGATTGACCAAACATCGGGACGGGTTGCCTTACATTGCCCCTGTAACCGTGGAATATGCGGAACAATTTCTTCCGTACGCTGAAGAGTTAGCCAATGAATACAAACTGGCCGACGGTCGGCGGTTTGTATTCTTAAGTGATGAATGGTATCTTATGACTGATCGTTCCTTACCGGATATGGATTATTATGAAGATTCAGATTTATCCGAGAATGGGGTAGGGCAGGTACCATATTTTTGGAATCAATGGCAATTTGGAATGGATGAGATTTCACCAAAAATAAATAATGCTAAAAAGTTAACTGTTTGTACCGGTACTTTGATTAGTGATTGGTTTCGCTCCTATTGGTTGCCCACAGTGAATCAGTTCGAGCATTTGACGGTAGATCATATGACCATCAAGAATGCGTTTTATGGAGAAGAAGAAGTGACCGTTTCAGGTTTATTGGTAGGACAGGATATCATCGACCAATTGAAAGGGAAAGACCTGGGAGATATGGTCATATTTTCTGATCGAATCTTGAGTGAAACGGGTACAGTCACCTTGGATGAGATGACATTGGAACAAATCTCAGAAGCAGTGGGGACGCCTGTAGTGGTAACTGATGATACTCCAAAGGCCTTTTTCAATCTTTTAACCGTGGATTGACAATAAATAATTTTGGAATGAGTTGACTGTGTCAATTCAAGGAAAAACATAGTTTATTCAACCCATAAAAAAATTAAAATGAAACAGATTTTAGAAAATATTATTTCAAATAATCTGCGTGGATTAGCGCTGAAACGAGGTTAAACATGGCAAATCCAGTTATAGCTATCGTTGGTCGGCCCAATGTGGGCAAATCCACTTTCTTCAATCGCATGCTGAAGCAAAAGAAGGCCATCGTGGATGCACAAGAAGGCGTCACGCGCGATCGGATTTACGGCGAAATGGAATGGGTGACCCACCACCTCACTTTTATTGATACAGGTGGATACATCCCGGAAGATATGGATGTATTCAACAGTGCTGTTCGAAAACAGGCTCAGGCAGCCGTGGCCGAAGCAGACCTTATCCTGTTCATGGTTGATGGGAGGGAAGATCCCACTGCATCTGATAAAACTCTGGCCCAATTTGTTCGATCATCCGGAAAAAAAGCCATCATGGTGGTGAATAAATGTGATAATCTGGAATCGGATGCGCAAGTCCATGGATTTCATGAACTGGCCATTGACCCTATCCATCCTGTCTCCGCGCTCACCGGCCGGATGTCTGGCGATCTCTTAGACCACATTTTAGAAGAATTAAACTTATCCGGGATTAAACTGCCAGAAGAAAAAGAGATTGGAATGCGTCTATCCATCGTTGGAATGCCCAATGTAGGAAAGTCATCCTTGACCAATGCGCTTCTGCAGAAGGAGCAATCCATCGTGACACCCATCGCCGGAACGACGCGTGATTCCATTGACGCCTATCTAAAATATTACGGTAAAACCATCACACTAGTGGATACGGCGGGACTTCGAAAACGAAGCAAAGTGAGCGACAATATCGAATTCTATTCTAATGTGCGAACACAGCGAGCCATCTTGAATTCAGATGTTGTCCTCGTTCTCATCGATGCAGAAAAGGGATTCAGCAAACAGGATAAATCCATCGTGGACGATGTCATTAAAAAAGGAAAAGGCTTAGTGGTTGTGGTGAATAAATGGGATTTGGTGAATAAAGAGACCAGCACAATGAAAGATTTCTCCGATGAAATTGCTTATCAGTTTAAGGCCTTGTCCCATTATCCTATTTTATTCATCTCGGCGCAGACCAAACAGCGTGTTTCGAAAATAGTGGGTGTGGCGCAACAGGTGTATAAGGTGCGGCAAAAAATAATTTCTACATCAAAATTAAACGGCTTTTTACAGGGAATATTGCGGCAGAAATCTCCGCCCGCCACCCAGGGAAAAGTGATCAATATGAAATACATGACTCAGGTGAATGCAGCGCCCCATTTATTTGTCATATTTACCAATTATCCAAAGTTGGTTCCCATAAGTTATAAGCGATTTATTGAGAATCAATTGAGAGAAGCATTTGATCTAATGGGTGCGCCCATTCGGATATCGTTCCGGAGAAAATAAAAAAGCGAGCGCGAACTAAACCAAGGAGGTTAAGGAGGAAGGAGTTTGGCTAGTGATATTCGCGCCCGCTTAACCCCTTAGACCTAATATTTAAAAAAAGGTTCCAAGTTTTATGAAAAAATTAAACATACTTGTGATCGGGCTCACACTGATTCTTTCCTGCAGTTGTGCGGTTGATCCGTTGGTCATTGGTTTTTGGAATGGCGAAAATCTTTTTGATCTCGTGGATGACCCCAACCCAGGCGATGAAGAATTTGCTATCGGTGGTAAAAAAAATGTCACCCAGGAAGTTTATGATCTAAAGGTTAAAAATTCTGCAGAGGTTTTAGCGGATTTGAATGCAGATGTAGTGGGGTTATGCGAAGTGGAAAACGCATCGGTATTGGAGGACCTGGATCAGGCTTATACGGATCGGAATTATAAAATCATTCATTATGAATCTCCAGATGAACGGGGGATTGACAACGCCTTGCTCTATGATCCTAAAAAGATGAAAGTAGTATCGAGTCGGCCCATACCAAATAAACTGCCCGGAGGAGATAAAACGCGAGATATCCTTTATGTCATAGGTGAATATGGTGGTGAAACAATCCATATATTTGTGAATCACTGGCCTTCCAATTATGGCGGGAGGGAGAAAGCCATCCCGAAGCGTGCCGCTACGGCCCAGGTGGTGGTAAGAACTATTTCAAGTATATTAAGCCGGGATGCAGATGCAGAAATCATCCTCTTGGGGGATTTTAATGAGAATCCGGATGAAATGAATGTTATGTCTTTAAAAGCCTTGGGGCTATCCAGCCTTATGGCCTCCATGATAGGTGAACCAAAAACAGGTACTTATGTCTATCGTGGGCAGGATTTATTTTATGACCAAATTATCGTCCATGAAAGTCTGAAAGATGTTCAAGGATTGGCTATTGATCCAACATCTGTCTATATTTTAGATTTGCCTAAGTACCGCCAGCAAGAAGGGGACTATGCCCATTATCCATTTCGTTTTTGGGCGGGGAATCGCCTTTTGGGTGGTTATTCCGATCACTTGGCTATTCGAGTGAATATTATTAAAAAATAAAAAAGCCCTGAAAATTTCAGGGCTTTTCTTTTAGAAATATTGGTATATATCTGTGGATGAACCTCAGTCAATTGGTTAGCCAAAAGCTGAGCTATCATTTTGCAGTAACCTTTTCAATTTCGGTAATGACGAACTTCGTATCTTTACCTTCGATTTCAAGCGTAAAATGATCACCAACCTCTTTTCCAATCATGGCTTGAGCAAAAGGTGAATGGTAGGT
>CAYVNB010000043.1:3528-9021 GCA_964452665.1 uncultured bacterium | reverse complement strand
GAATCAGGGTTATAGGCCACATTGGCCCGGACATTTGGATTGAAATCACCCCGTTCGGAATGGTCGTTAGTCACGGGGACTGCATTGATTTCTGTGAGTCCAATGCCGGAAATGGCCGCAATTAATCCTGGATAAACATGCTTGCCTTCTAAGTCGATAACTTCTGCACCGACGGGGGGAGAAATATGCTCTGCAATTCGTGATATTTTTCCTTTTTCAAACAGGATGGCTCCACGGATAACACCATTTGAAACAGTATGAATAACACCATTTTTTAGCAAAATCGGATGTTTCTGTGGCGGTGCCGGAATTTGGTCATTTGCAAAAAGAAATGAGAAGATGAGTGTAAGTAATATTCGGTTCATTATTCTTCTCCTTCAAATGTATATGATTCAAACGCATCACAGGAATGAAAACGGTTCCCTCTTCGACCCTGTGCTTTCATCTTTTTCCCATCATTATCTGGTGCCTTTAATATTTTCTGGATCAATTCATTCCTCACCTTTGCATCTCGACCTCTCAAATATTGATCATTTTCTAAAGAGAAGTATTGTTTGCCATCCAACCATGTTTGCTCACAGATAGAATAGGTGGATAAAGGATGTCCTGACCAGATCGCAAAATCTGCATCTTTGCCTACTTCCAGCGAACCCACATATTGATCAATCTTGAGCTGTTTTGCAGGGTTGATTGTAACGAATTTCAATGCCTCCACTTCATCCAATCCACCATACTTTATTGCCTTGGCTGCTTCTAAATTCATGCGACGAGCCAATTCATCACTATCTGAATTAAATGAAACATTCACTCCTGCATTGGCCATTAGAGTACCATTATATCCTATGGCATCCACTACTTCAAATTTATATGCCCACCAGTCTGAAAAAGTAGAAGCGCCGGCGCCATGCTCCGCTAAACGTTCTGCTACTTTATACCCTTCTAAAACATGCTGGAAAGTAGCGATGGTAATTCCGAAGTCTTCAGCGATTCGCGTTAACATGAGGATCTCATCCTGCCTGTAGGAGTGAGAGTGAACCAGGCGTGAACCTTCCATAATTTCGACCAATGCATCCAGTTCCAGATTCCGCCTAGGGGATATCTTGGTGCGTTGAAGTTTTACATCTTTTTTATAGGTTTCCTTGGCTTTTTTATAATCCCGAGCTGTTGTAAATGCATCGCGAATCACCTGTTCAACACCCATCCGCGTCTCAGGATATCGACCGTAGGATCGTTTTCGTTTCACATTCTCACCCAGAGCAAATTTGATCCCCTGTGGTGCTTCCTTGAAAATAAGGTCATCAGAAAAGCTTCCCCATCTAAGTTTCATTACCACATTTTGTCCACCAATAGGATTGGCGGATCCATGAAGTAGATTGATCGTTGTAAGGCCGCCAGCAAGCGCACGATACATGGCCACATCATTAGGATCAATCACGTCACGCATACGTACTTCGGCTGTTACATTTTGGAATCCTTCATTGATAGATTCGCCCGCCATGTGGCTGTGGGCATCAATTAGACCCGGGGTGATATGCTTTCCTTTCCCTTCAATAATGAGTGCATTACCTCTGGGTAGTGAAATATTTTTAGCAATTTTTTTCACTTTACCATCTTGGAAAAGAATATCCCATTCCTTTAGAATACCTTTGGGGCCCGATGTCCAAATTGTCGCATCATTCACTAAGATCGTTTTTGGATTGGGTATATCAGAATCTATGCCATAGGCCCCTTCAGGATAGACGAGACCAAGATCACTTGCCTTTTCCTTTTTCTGATTTTTCTCTTTTTTCTCATATCCGGTATCAAATGTTGCGGACCATAATCCTGCGCTGCCATCGGCATATGTAATCTGACCGGCGGCTTTAGTACCGCCAATGGTGCCCTTAAATCGGGTAACTCCTGCTTGTAAAATGGTATCTGCATTCACAGAAAATGAAAGTCGATCTTGATCTAATTTATAATTAGCGAGTTTCAGGGATTTCTCATCCACTCTGAGTGTGCCGCCATCGGATTTAATAGAAAGCATCCAGATATTGTCGCCTTCTTTTAAAGTCCAATCACCGGATGCATCTACTATAGGGTCGGGGGAAACTGCATATTCGTTCCCATCGATCCAGACTGCATTCACTTTAGACTTGCTGTCAAAATAATTACCATCAGTTATAACAAGGTTTCCGATAAAGCCCGGCGCCACTTTACCCAATCTTTTGGCTTGTCCCATTTCTTCTGCAGGCGTTATGGTAAGTGCCGCCAATGCATCCTTTTCACTTAATCCACGCTGAACAGCTCGAGCCAAATTTTTTCTGAAATCAGATTTATTTTTTAATCCATCTGAAGTAAGTGCGAACTGGAATCCGGCGCCGGCCAGTTTAGCGGCATTGTCTGGAGCCATGTCCCAGTGCTTCAATTGTTCCGTAGAATATTGCAGAGCATTGTGAGGATCTGCCACCTCAGGTTTTCCCGGAAAGTTCAGGGGAATGATCATAAAAGAAGCAGGCATTTTATCGATCCGACGGTATTCATAGCCATTCCCTTTGACCCAAAGATTCAATCCAAATTCATCCGCAATATTTGCAGACCGATCAATATACAACTCATTGTTGGTCCGGAATACGAATGGTTGTTTCGCATTCTTGGCCTCCGCAAGTGAAGCCAGAGACCGATCCAGTTGGATCGGTTCATTCCCATCAGGATATTTCGCTAGGATATCCTGACTCTTTTCATACCAGTTTGCATCGATTAATCCTTGGCGGATGAAAGCAATTACGCCTAAAAGAGATGTAGGGTACTCACGTGTTCCCCGACCAGCGGAAGCATATTCAACCACTTGGGCCACATTATTTGAAAGGACTTTCGGTGTATCACCCAATTGGGCCAATCCAGATTCACCTTGAAAGATGCCGCCTTTTGGTGTGATATGTGCGGTTGTAAAACCAAGGCCGCGCAATAGTTTTAATTCCTTTTCTTTAGGATGAAATAGATTTGCACCATTGAGATGGGCCCTCATGTTGGAATTCCAATTGGCCTGCAATGATGTATCCTTTTTTACCGTTTTAACATCCAGCCAACTTTCAATAAAGCCGGCATAGATATGTTTACCATCCATGTCTATAATAGTGACCTGTTTCGGAATTTTTACGTAGGTGCCAACGGCTGTAATGATGCCATCTCTAATAATGACCGTACCGTTATCGATAGTTTTACCCGGAGCGGTGTGGACCGTTGCATTGGTCAATGCCCAGGCACGGGGTGGATTTCGGTGGAGTTCTTTTGCCGGCCCGGTTTGGGCAGACAGAAAAGAGAATATCCACAGATACATAATAAGTTTGCTTTTCATAACACTCCTCAAAAATTGGGTCCGCGTAAATGCGTCACCCTGATCTTTTTCGTTATTATTCTTGTAATTAGGGGGGAAATTAGATCAACAATTTGAAAAATAATTGTTAATAAATTGTAATGATTGAAGAGGAAATATTAAATATGTAGTTTATAGTATGAAGATTCGATTGATAATTTTCATAATAATAATTGTGGCCTGCACATCTCCGCCTCAGGGCCCTTTTATCCCGCCACCGACAAAATTACTCACAGATGGTCCCAATTCACTTTCAGAAGGTCTGTTGACAGAATATGATATCTGGGAATTCTTGAAGGAGAATCCCACTGAAGCAGCCGTGATTGAAATGTTGGGTGCACCCGATTCAGTTTGGGCCAGCGATGAACAACCCTATTATATTATGTATTACTATCGATCACAATTACAGGATTATAATTCCATCGAACTCAACACCAAATCAAGAAAAGTGACGGGCTATGAATGGGATGAATAGAATGAAATGTCCTTAGCAGACCGAGTCAAGACCATACTGCCATTTTGGGGGCTATCGTTTTGCTATTTTATAATTCCATTTTTAATAGATCCGATAGATCCGCCCAAAAGATTTATAAAAATAGACACGGAAATTCCATTTATTTGGTGGATGATTATCCCATATTATTTGTATTACGTCTCACTTTTATTGCCCTTGTTTATTAAGGATAATCTTAGATTAAAAACCTTTGTGAAGACCGCTATGGCACTGCTTCTTTTGTCCTATTTCATCTTTTTGATTTGGCCCATTTCATGCGAACCCATCCTCATGACACGAACGGATAATCCATTAAATTTCATGCATGGGATTATTACTTTTCCTTGGTTATATCAAAACGCATTTCCATCGGTTCATGTCATTATTGGAACATTGGTCAGCAATGTGATAGCATGGGAGTATCCAGATAAAAAGTGGCTATTTTGGGTTGGTGCCGGATTAATTTTCTTTGCCACATTTTTAATCAAACAACATTATTTAATGGATGCTATTGCAGGACTTATTATGGGTATTATGGGATATTATTATTGGAAAAATCAGATAAAGGAAGATAAACAATGAATCATATGGCCACAGTTGAATATTTAGGGGACTTACGAACAGAGATGATCCATCTGGAATCGGGAGATCAAATACTAACTGACGCTCCAAAGGATAACCAAGGGATGGGTGCTGCATTCTCACCCACGGATCTTGTTGCATCAGCTTTAGCCAGTTGTATTATCACCACAATGGGCATCACTGCCCATCGGAATGACATTGACATGGTGGGTACCAGTGCAAAAGTGACAAAAGAAATGGGTGTAGATCCTCGAAGAATCTCAGCAATACGAATCCATTTATATTTCCCCAAAAATTATAGTGAGAATGAAAAGAAACGATTAGAGCGGATTGCCCATGCATGTCCGGTGGGTGAGAGTCTGCATGTGAATCTTGAAGAAGATATTACGTTTCACTATCCGGATTTTTCGTAATTCACAGTTGAAATACCTTAGCTCAGGTACTAAGTTTTTGGCCTGAATATGGCCTCGGAATTCAAATTAGCCCCTTCAATTTTATCTGCTGATTTTACTGATCTGCAAACAGCCCTTACCCAATGTGAAGAAGGTGGCGCCCATTGGATCCATGTAGATGTAATGGATAATCAATTTGTCCCCAACCTCACTATTGGGCCACCAGTTGTGAAATCTCTCCGACCCAAAACCAATAAATTTTTGGATGTTCACATGATGGTTATTGAACCGGAAAAACTGGTAGAACCTTTCGCCAAAGCAGGTGCTAATCTCATTACCTTTCATATTGAATCTACAGACGATCCCCAATCTGTAATTGACTTGATAAAATCCACTGGAACCCAAGTGGGGATTTCGGTTAAGCCCTATACGCCATTATCAGATATTGAACCTTTTTACGATCAGATTGATTTGATTTTGGTCATGAGTGTGGAACCGGGATTTGGAGGCCAAGGCTATATCGATGGATCCACGGAGCGCATCCAAGCCATCAGACAAAAACTAAATGAAATGTGTTTGCAGGATCGTGTGTTGATTGAAGTGGATGGGGGCATAAAACTCCATAATGCGAAAGAAGTGATCGATGCCGGGGCCGATGTATTGGTAGCCGG
>CAYVNB010000043.1:0-3428 GCA_964452665.1 uncultured bacterium | reverse complement strand
AAATAAATGAGAACATATCAAGATATAGATAACTTTTCAGAATGGAAGGTGGAAGAACAAAACCAGTTTTCTTTGGCCGTTACCAAAGGGTTAATTATAGATATGGTCCGAAAGGCCAACTCTGGCCATAGCGGCGGACCCATGTCCTCGGCGGATTTCACTCAGATTCTTTTTACGGAATATTTGAATTTTGATCCCAATGATCCGGGATGGTTTAATCGGGATCGATTCGTCCTTTCTGCGGGACATGAATCGGCCCTCATATATTCAATTCTGATTCAAATCGGCTGGCTGAATATGGATGATATAAAGAATTTTCGTCAACTACACAGCCGTACACCCGGCCATCCAGAAGTAGAAATCCCCGGTGTGGAAGCCACAACTGGTCCGTTGGGCCAAGGCTTTGGGATGGCGGTTGGAATGGCGACGGCAGAATCGATGCTTCGGGCAAGGATCAGCGATCTTGTCGATCATTTTACTTATGTGGTAGCTAGTGATGGTGACTTTCAGGAGCCCATTGTTTTGGGCGCTGGATCCATGGCAGGCCATTGGGGATTATCCAGACTTATTGTTTATTATGATTCCAACAATGCACAGATTTCGGGCAATGTAGACCGTTCCGACTCTACTAATTACGCCCAGGTCTTTGAGGGCTTCGGATGGCACGTCCAGGAAATTGACGGTCATGATCACGACCAAATTCGTGAAGCGATTGAAAAAGCCCAAGTGGTAGATCGTCCCAGTTTAATTATCGGCACAACTGTAATGGCTTATGGTTCAGCCACCATGGAGGGAAACCACGAAACCCACGGTGCGCCACTCCCACAAGAGGAGATCGACGCCACCAAAGAAAAATTGAATTTACCAACTGAACAATTTTATCTGCCGAAGGAAGTGGTGAATCATTTTCAATCACGTTTTGCTGATATGTCCGCATTGGTCACTAAATGGAATTCAAATATTTCAGCCGCATGTAATGATGAAAAATTTAAAAGACTTTGGGATGTAACGGTTTCTGATAATATCAGCAATGTAGAATTACCGCAATTTGAATCGGGAACGTCTTTAGCTACGCGAAAAGCTTTTGGCGCTACATTAGATAAATTCGCAGAACAGGTGCCTTCAATTGTGGGAGGCTCCGCTGATTTGGAACCATCTAATTATACGGGTAATTTTAAACATGCCTACGGGGACTTTACTAAAGAGAATCGTAAAGGTAGAAACCTGGCATTCGGTGTGCGAGAATTCCCTATGGCTGCCGCCATGAATGGCATGGCACTTCATGGGGGTGTGATCCCATTTGGGGGTACTTTTCTGGTATTTGCAGATTATGAACGGCCGGCACTGAGGTTGGGAGCAATCCAGCATTGTAGAGTGATCCATGAATTTACTCACGATTCATTCTGGGTGGGTGAAGATGGGCCCACGCACCAGCCCATCGAGCATGCCATGGCGTTACGGGCAATTCCAAATTTTAATGTGTTCCGTCCAGCTGATGCAAAAGAGACAGCCGCCTGTTTTCGATTGGCCCTGGACCAAAAAGAAACACCTAGCGCATTGTTGTTGACGAGACAGGGAGTAAAGGTTATGGATCAATCCATGGATAATACAGTGAAAGGCGTATCCAAAGGGGCCTATCCGGTCGTGGATTGTGAAAATCCGGAATTGATTTTTCTGGCCACAGGATCAGAAGTGGGTCTTGCAATGGAAGTAGCAGAATCCATGAATGAAAAAAAAATCCGTGTGGTCAGCATGCCATGCTGGGAAATTTATGAAACACAAGCCGATGATTACAAAAATGAATTAATCCCAACCAGAGGTGCCATGAAAATATCCATGGAAGCAGGCATTTTATTAGGGTGGGAAAGATATGTAGGGCCGAATGGATTATCCATTGGTATCAATCATTTTGGTGCATCAGCCCCGGGGAAAGATCTGGCTCAAGAATTTGGCTTCACAGCAGACCAAGTTGAACAAAAAATCAGAAGTCATTTAGCCAATTTATTATGAAAATTCATATGGCAACAGACCACGCCGGACTTGAACTCAAAAATAACATACGAGATTATTTAATTGAAAAAAGTCATGATGTGACCGATCATGGCGCCCATGAATATGATGCATTGGATGATTATCCGGATTTTATTTTTCCATGCGCCGATGCAGTGGCCGCAGACCCTGAAAGCAGGGGTATCATATTAGGTGGTTCCGGGCAGGGAGAAGCTATGGCAGCCAATCGGATAAAGGGGGTAAGGGCGGCAGTATTTTATAATGGCCCCAAAGAGATCGTGAAACTCTCCCGGGAGCACAACAATGCAAATATCCTTTCAATTGGTGCCCGGTTTATGTCCAAAAATGAAATCTATGATGTAATTGAAATGTGGCTCGCTGAACCATTTGAAGGGGGTCGTCACGATCGTCGAATTAAAAAGTTGGATCAATAAATAATTATTCAATCAAAGATAATAGAGTAAAATTTAAATTCCGATATTGTCTTGTTTCCTTTACAAATGCAGAAACATTGGAAAGAATTACCACGCTTTTTTGGTTTTCAACACTTATGGTCATGTCTGAGGAGTATCCACCTGTGCCGCCATTGTGCCAATAAATAGGATTTTCTTCATCGTCGTAAAAAATAAGCCATCCCAAGCCAATATCTACTTTTTCACTGAATTTAGCAGTCTTTTTTAGTTGTATTTTTAATACAGGATCATTTTGAAAATGAGCCTGGGCAAAGCGGGCAAGATCTTCAACCGTTGATACCAATCCACCGGCAGGGGCAAAGGCATGAAGATCCCAATTGGAAACAACCCTTCCTTTTTTGTTCAGACCTTTCACAAGTCTATCTTCAATTTGATTTCTATTTAATTTGGTTGAGATCATATCATATTTTTTCATGACATATTGATCCAATAAGTCTTCATATGGTTTTTCAGCCACATAGCCTAACACATGACCTAAATATCCAACACCGATATTTGAATAAAGACTGCTTTCTCCCGGTGTTCTATTCATTTTCATTTTTTTCTTAAAATATTTTTCCATGCGAGATAAATCATAATTTACATAGGGATTGTCTGAGTTAAATAACAAGTCCAAAAGCATTCCACTCGGCATTCCCGTCAAGCCAGAAGAATGATTTGAAAGCATTTGAATTGTCACTGTGACCCCATCTTTTTTTGGTCGTTTCAATTTGTAGGGTACGTGATCTTGAAGGGGATCGTCCAAACTAATTTTCTTTTCATAGACTAAATTTGCAAGAATGGTGGAAGTCATCACTTTAGTGATAGAGCCGATCTCAAAAACACGATCATGATTATCGATTACATCAATCGTTCCGTTTAAATTCAACGCACCATAGTATGAAACCGTATCTTTATTAATTATAGCTACTGCTAATTGAGAATTATTGGGCAATTGGGTTAATA
>CAYVNB010000042.1:2897-9261 GCA_964452665.1 uncultured bacterium | reverse complement strand
TAATGATGAATGATAACCAATCTTTGTCCCAGACTCAATCACATTGTTTGCACCAATACAAACATTTTCCCCAATCACAACGCCTTGCTCTATAATTGAATGAGGTCCTATCGATACATTTTCACCAACGGTTGATTCTGAATGGATAATGGCTGTTTCATGGATTCCAATATTGACCGTATTTTTCGGGGAAAAATATTTTAATACTGATGCAATGGCCACTTGAGGATTATCCACAATTATACCATCTTTCCCATCCAGTAATTCCCTATCAGAAACGATAATCGCCGATGCGGGTGTGGATGAAATATATTGATGGTATTTTTTATAGGCCACAAAAGTGATTGTACCCTCCTTACCATCATGAATCGTTGATACACCATGAATAGGAAGGGTAGCATCCCCCATCACTTTGCCCTGAACCAGATCAGCTAGTGCTTCTAATGTGGTCAAAAACCGTTTTTATTTTTCGGTTTCGGATACCACTTCTTTTTTATCTGATACGTTATATTTTCTGAGTTGAAATAAAACGTCATCAGTTAAATCATGGGTAGGATTCCCATAAAGAAGGGACGTGGACCCGTCGAGTATAAAATCAATGCTTTTCGCAGCAGCAACTTTATCAACGGCCCGTTTTACCTTAGACAGAATATCAAATTCCAATTGAGCTTGACGTCTATATAGTTCTCCCTCGGGACCAACCATTGTCACCTGAAATTGCTGAATTGTTGCTTCTCGAGAAGCGATTTCAGTCTCTTTTTCTTTTCGCCATTCAGGACTACTCATGAGCCGTTGGGTCTCAAAAGCTTTCTTGATACTGTCCAGTTCCATGACCATCATGTTATACTGAGTATTAACCTGGCGGTACTCCAACTGAAGTTGGGCTTCCGCATCTTTGAATTCTTCATATTCCGCTCGAATGCGGTCTGATTGAACAAATCCAATTTTGTTTTGGGCAGCAAGCATTATCGGCAACATCATTGCCACAATACCTACAGTTGTGATTGTCTTCCGAATCACATTGACCTCCTTGATTTAATTATCATCTACCAAAGATGATTGTATATTCCCATCCTTGGGGTTCTCCATCTCCGGATATATCGTCAAATCCATAACCCATATCGAAACCAAGTTGTCCGATCATAGGCATAAAAAATCGAATACCAATTCCGGCAGATCGTTTTAGTTCAAGTGGATCCCGCCTCGGGAATCCCAATGATTGCATTAAATTTGTATCATTCCATACACCACCTGCCTCGGCAAATAGCATGGCATATACGACGGGATTCTCTGAAAATGGAAACCTGAATTCCGTTGAATATTTTGCAACCGTATTTCCACCAATACCACGACCTTGGGCGGTAAGTGGTCCAATAGAATTGTCCGGATATCCTCTAAGCATTGTGCCGTAAGGGATACCATTCCCACCCATAATAAACCGTTCGTATGGTGGAATATAAGTAAAATCTTGCCCTACATCTAACTTTCGAATCATACCCATTTTTAATGAGCTAGTTAGAACAAATTTCCAAAACGTGGGAGTATACCAGTCTAAAGTCAAAACATGTTTATGGTAGTGTTCATCTCCACCCAATGAACCACCAGAGAAGGTTGAAACGAGGGATGCAGTAGATCCTTGGGTTGGAAATTCAGCACGGTCACGACTATCCCGAATAATAGATTGAGTAAGATTAATCCCTGTGGATTTCCGAAATGAACCTATATAATCTTCTAGCACATCTTCTTCGCCCATATATTCTGTTTGCCGGACAGTTATTTCCCAGAAAGCTCTGAAATAGTCATCTGGCCATTTCAATCGCCTACCCCATTGGAGAGAGCCATAACGAGTACGTTGGTCAAATGGATAGAAATAATATGAATTTCCTTGCCCTCTAAATTGATATCCCAGAGAAAACCCAATACGATTGTGCGTATCTTTAAACATGGGATCCATAAATCGAATATGGAAGCTTTCATATTTTGCTGGTGTTCCATAGGTGTTATACACAGACATTTGTGTACCAATATCGAAACCGAAAGACAAAACCTGTCCTTTTCCTAAAAAGTTGTTGAACGCAACACTGCCACCACCCGTCATACCATAAATACCTGTGAATCCCACATTGGCGCTGGCTTTATCCGAAGATTTTTCTTCTAAGGTAATATCCAGATCAATTTCATCTTCATCAACAGGGATTACATTGGGACTTAACGACGTTGGATCAAAATAATTTAACACATGGAGCTTGCGCATACTCCGCTGTAACAATGTGCGCCTGAATAAATCGCCAGGGAAAACATCCAACTCACGGCGAATTACATTCTCACGTGTTTTTTCATTCCCGTAAATATTGATATTACGAATATATACCTGATTATTTTCTGTTATAGAAAAATGTATATCAAGAGAATCGTCGCCCACCGGTGTAAAAAATGGCTGAATATTGCTGTATAAATATCCACGATCCATATAAAGACTCTGCACTTCTTCAAAGACCGCTTTATCAAATCCAGATTGGCTAAACTCATCGCCAGATTTTAAATTTAAGGTTCTATCCAATATTTCGGTTTCGTAGAGCGTATTTCCTTCCCAAGTGAAATTTCGGTACTTATATTTTTCCCCTTCATCCACATTCAGATGTACGACCAATCCGCGTTTTTTCGGCTCGTAATACACAGAATCAGATAAAATGGTAAAATCACGGTAACCTTCATCACGATAGAATGTGGTCAATAGATCCAAATCTTCCACGAATTTTTTATTATCATAAGCAGGTGCCCACAATCGCCACCAACTCCGTATTTTCGTTTCCTTCATCTGCCATCTTAGGGTGACCAATGTCAATTTTTCTCTTATGAATTTTGGCAAAGGAATCCATTTTTTGTTCGCTGCCCAACCAAAATAATTTTCGCGACCATCAATTACAATATCTTTAATCTTTACCTTTTTCCCTTCTCTAATCCTAAATGTAATATTTTGTTTTTGCTCTTCCCCTTCACCAACGGCCTCCGCTTCCGCTGCAATAGTTGCCAAGAAATAGCCGTCTTCCATATACATTTTTTTCATTGTATTGATGGATTTGGTAATAAAGTTTGGTTTTATACGCATATCGCGCTGATAGGATAACTCTTCTCTAAATTTTTTATCCTTCAGTTTTTTATTGCCCTGGAATTTGACTGTACCTAAAACAGGTGATTCTTCCACTTCAATGGTAATGAGAATTCCATCTGGTGTTTCACCATCAAAGTGAATCTGGATATTGCTGAATACACCCAATTCCCATAATCGTTTTACGGCTCGACGAAAATCTTCTGATGATACATCCTGCCCGGCTTGAAGTCCTGCCGTATATAATACCATATTTTCACTGGTGGCCTGATTGCCTTCAACGTTGATATCCTTCAGTTTAAAAGATGGAGGTGCCTGTGAAAAGGCAATCGTAACGATTAAAAATATAATTAATTTTCTCATACAGAAACTTGCTCCCCCGTCATTCCATATCGTCTCTGACGTGTTTGATAATCAATAATGGCTTTTAATAATAAATCTTCTCGAAAGTCAGGCCAAAATGTATCTGTAAGAAATAATTCTGTGTAGGCGGATTGCCATAATAAGAAGTTGCTTATACGTTGTTCCCCGCCAGTGCGAATCAATAAATCCGGATCTGGAACGTTAGATGTATATAATGCGTGTGTGATATCTTTCTCTGAAATTTGGTCTGAATTCAATTGCCCTGATTGCACTTTATCTGCAATACGCTGAACGGCCATTAATAGTTCCTGCCGACTTCCATAGTTTAAGGCCAAGATCAAATTAAGTCCTGTATTATTTTTTGTTTTTTCCATGCCCTCCTGCATCCCATCTTGGGATTCTGAGGGCAGCGCTTCCAAGTTGCCTATGGAAGATAATCGCACGTTATTTTTGTGTAAATTATTGATTTCTTTACGAATGGTTCCCACCAAGAGTTTCATTATTGCAGAAACTTCTTTTTTGGGGCGGGCCCAATTTTCACTGGAAAATGTGTATAGAGTCAAATAGGACACACCAATCTCTCCGCAAACACGGACAATTTCCCGAACAGAAATAATTCCCTCTTTGTGCCCGGCAACGCGGGGCAAATTTCGAGATTTCGCCCAACGGCCATTTCCATCCATAATGATGGAAATATGGTTCGGCAGATCACCCTGTTCTAATATTTGCTTTCTCAGTGATTTAGCCATAACTCGAATTTCACATATTAGTGACTGAAAAACAGCGGGCGAAATTACCCTTTCAGATGGGGGCAATCAATGAATAATCACCATTTCCTAATTTCGCGTTTCATACAATTCTGCAATATGATGATCAAAGGGTTTAAGGTAATCAGGTACCGTCGTATCTTTAAACTCAGATTTGCACTTATAACACTCTGCAAAATCATTAATTCGTTGATACAAGAGATAATCCACTAATGATAACACAAGCAAGCTTAATCCATACGTCCAAGGAACCAAAACTGCGCCGATTAGGATAATGATACATCCTATTGCTTGATTAAAATCTTTTTTTCGATAGAAATCTTTACAGCCACAAATGGGGCATTTAGTAAAATCTAATGGATCATTAAACAGATCTGGCAGAGTGCAGTCACTACATCCACTGGCCTCAGAAAAGGATTGGGTCTTTTTACAGACTTCGCATTCAATTTGACTCACACCAAAAATCCAAATTGAAGTAAATAATATTTAAATAAAAGATCTCCAAACAAAATGGATACCACTGACACATATAAAAGTCCTGTGGCGCTTTGAGTTGCCTGCAGTTTCAATGTTTGCCAAATAAAATAATTTAAAATAATCGGCACAAGATTGCCCATAAAAAATGCCACAGCCAATAAAAAGCCTTCAAATTGAAGCATGAATGCCCAGAGGCTGTGCTGGATGCCATAGCGATCTACCACCCAATCTATATTCATATAGATGGTATCCCATATGGTTCTAATTCCCAAAAGGATCCAAAGGGTAAGCGTTGCTTTTCTTAATAAACGAATAGGCAGTGCAATAACATTCAAATACCAATGGCCAAGAATCATGGCAAAAAACACGCCGGCTGTAATCATTGAGCCTATCAATGATGTAAAGAGCACACCGTTTTGATTCAATTCCGGGGCAATATTAAAAACAACACCAATCATTGTTGCGCATCCAAAAAGAGAAATGCTTGATATAATCACATTATTTATTCGGTTCGCATTCCAATAAAGGGCTGTAATGATGAGAAGGGATACCATCCAGATCCACACATATATTTCTGTAATACGATCGGGAGAAAGAAGGTGATAGCCCGCAACACCTAAAGCACCGACCACACAACACATCCCGAGGTTAAACCGATAAAAACCGCCATCAATTTTTTCCAGGGGTGCAATCCAAAGAAAAAATGGATACACCATTGCATATCCTAAAAAAATAAGTACAATGGTATCCGTAAAATAATTAAACATCAATTCAGGGTATTAACAACCTTTTCAGCAATACTTTTATAAATTTTGGTTACATGTGCTTCAGGATTAAACGCTGAAATGGGTTTCCCCGCATCCGTGGCCTCCATGATATCTTGAGAAATTGGTATTTCACCTAAAAGTGGTACATCCAGTCGTTCACTTTCTGATTTCCCGCCACCTTGTTTAAATAAATCTATGCGAATGGCAAATCGGCCATCATCGCCCACATCCACAGATTGTCCCTCGATGGATACGCCATCACCATTGGTGACTTCTCCTTCTAAAAATAGGCCGGACATATTTTCAATGACGCCTAGTACTGGTGTGTGGACTTTTTTAAACATATCGGCCCCTTTGCGCACATCAGCCAATGCGATATCTTGGGGCGTTGTCACAATAATAGCTCCATCTATTTTCAATTTTTGGGTTAATGTCAATTGTACATCACCAGTCCCTGGTGGCAAATCTAAAATCAAGTAATCCAATTCACCCCAAACCACATCACTAAAAAATTGTTCCGTCATGCGCGACACCAAAGGCCCTCGCCATATCACCGGCGTTTGGTTTCCACTAATAAACCCAAAACTCATAATTTTCATATCCATGTGATCCAGAGGGATCAATTTCCGGTCTTGAGTCAAATCAGGTTGTTTATTAATACCCAAAATAATGGGCAATGAAGGCCCATATATATCTAGATCCAATAACCCAACTTTATGTCCTGCATCTCTTAAGGAAAGCGCCAAATTGGCTGCCACTGTTGATTTGCCCACGCCCCCTTTTCCACTGGCAACAGCAATAACATGCTTAATGCCATCCAGAGGTGAAGCAGGTTGGGCTTGAGTACTTTGGGGCGCAGATCCACCCGTTGAAGGCGGGGC
>CAYVNB010000042.1:0-2797 GCA_964452665.1 uncultured bacterium | reverse complement strand
GCTTTATCCATAGTGGTACAAAAAAACGGCCGTTGGATACACAACAGCCGTTTCTAAATAGTTTTTTTATTTTTTTTATCCAGGAAAATCTCGCCCAAACCAATCATAATTAATTTTATTGTATTTATTCCATTCTTCAGGGACTTCACTTTCCTCAAAAATGGCCTCAACAGGACATTCAGGTTCACATGCGCCACAATCAATACATTCTTCTGGATCAATATATAGTTGTTTTCCATCGGGATCAAAGCCATCAGCCTTTGCTTCAGCGCCTGCTCCTTCTTTATCATCAGGTCCATGTATACAATCAACTGGACAAACCTCTACGCAAGCTGTGTCGCAGGTTCCAACACAAGGTTCAGCGATAATGTAAGTCATTTATTTCTCCTAAAATGTTTTCAAAGACTCGTTTAAATTAAACTACTTTATTCATTAGGCAAAAAGCCTTTTGCTGATAAAAAAGATTTCCTTTTAACTTCTGCACTAAATATCGATCGAAAATTATGGCAAAAAATTACAATTACGACCACTACAAAACTGTACCTGATCCTGCGGAAAAGGTGAACTTTAAGAAAAAGAAGCCTAAACTAATTGCAGTAGTTGATGAGGATAACTGCACTGGATGCCAAGTCTGTGTACCGTTCTGCCCTGTGGATTGTATCGAACCAGTCCCTGCAGAGAAATATGGAATTCCTATTCCTCCAGTTCAAGTGCGGCATGATGAATGTATCGGATGCCAAATTTGTGCAAAGGCATGCACGAAACTTACCTGGGATGCAATTCGGATGATCAAAACAGAAGAATTTGAAGATATTTACGACATTTCGCTGACCGATTAATTTGACATCGGCCCAAAAGCAATTTACCCTAGTTATCGATCAGGGAACTTCCTCCACCAAAGTTTTTCTTTTTAACCTCAGCAATAGGGTTGTCTTTAAGGCCAGTTGTAAACATTTTTTAAAAAAGCCTAAGCCCGGATATGTAGAAGCGGATGCGTCCCAAATTGCTGATGCCTGTACAATGCTTATCCAAAAAGCATGTAACTGGACTTCTGATCTCAACGGAAGAATAATATCATCGGGCATGGCGCTACAACGGTCTACCTTCCTTTTTTGGGATAAACAAACCGTAAAACCCTTAACACCTGCCCTCAGTTGGCAAGATGGACGCGCCACTGATATCGTTGATGAATTATCTGAAGAGGCAAATTTTATTTTTAATAAAACAGGTGCACCACTCAATGCCCATTTTGGCGGACCAAAGTTTGCCCACATGATTCGTCATCATTCAGATTTGGCAGGCAAGGTAGAAAGGGGCGATGTGTTTTATGGGACAATTAGTGCCTATTTGGTGCATCACTTGACCGGACACCCTTACATAGATGAAACTATAGCATCTAGATTTATTTTGATGGATTTGAAAAACGCAAATTGGGATGAAAATCTTTTATCTTTATTTAATATTACTAAAAATATATTGCCAAATCTGGTGCCATCCGTATATCAGTTTGGATTAATTAAATCAGGTGATATTAAAATTCCTTTACGGGTTGTGATTGGCGATCAACAAGCGGCACTCTTGGGGCAAGGCGGATATACTCAAAATGCTATTGCCATGAATTTTGGCACGTCCGGTTCTATTCAAATTAATGCAGGAAAACACCCTGCCCATGTTAAAGGTTTGATCAGCAGTGTGTTATTCTCAAATAATAAGATTCGGTACTATTTAATTGAGGGCACTATTAGTGCATGTAATTCGATTTTCTACTATTTAGAAGATGAATTAAATATTCCACATAAGGATATGTTATGGCATGAGCGGTGTAAAAAAACAGAGACGAATGGAGTTTACATTCCAGCTGTTGGCGGATTGGCTGCCCCCTATTGGGTAGATAATTATGAACCTATATCAAAAGGATATGCTACAGATTCAAAAAATGAAATCATTCGAGCAGCAATGGAGTCCATTGGATTTCTGACTTATGATATTCTTGAATTAGCGATGAACCACTTGGGCAAATTACCCAAACAAATATTTGCCAGCGGTGGTGGCGGAAGAGCGCCATTACTTCAATTTATTTCTGACCTTACAGGAATTTCAGTGATACATGGCGACATGAAAGACAGAACAGCATTGGGCGTCCATTCACTTTTAATAAAAGATTATACCAGTGATTGGCCTGAGTTTGATTTAAAAAGTGACCATCATTATGCGCCTAATATGTCTCAAAATAAAAAAAATGGAAAATTAAAAAAATGGCATGATGCCCTTCGGTTTGCCAATATTATAAATTAATTAATTTTTTATTTAAATAGGATCTGATTTCACTTTCTATTATCTCCCCAAATATTACACCTATTTTATTCCCTTCTTTTTCAATAATCAAATGGGTGGGAAGGCCCCAGTCTCTTTCGTCCCCTAAAAATTTTCTAAATTTATAAAAGACGGTATCGCTTCTGCCAACTTCATCTTTTTCATCTATTTCTCCATATTGAACGGGAATATTGATTTTGTATTCATGAATAAAGTGATCTGAATCGCTACGGGGTGCATAATCCATGACCAATGTCATACCAACCCTCTGGGTCTTGTATTCGTTATACAGTGATTGGATTGATACTGCTTCATACATACAATTTGGGCACCACTCAGCGAAGAATGATACGATTTGAATTTGGTGACCGTCCCCATCTAGTTTTATTAAAGGATCAATTAATTGAGAGGCTCCTTCCTTTGAAATCAAAAAAATAGAAGCATATTCGTGTGGGTGATTCATATTATTTGTATCCTACAATTA
>CAYVNB010000041.1:0-9331 GCA_964452665.1 uncultured bacterium | reverse complement strand
TGCCTCTTCCATCGATACGTGCTCGGGAATTTACTTTGAATACAGCCGGGTTAGAGGACATTAGATCTACGACTGTACTCTCACCAGTTTTTGGTGCCACAGTAGTGCTATCATAGTACGCTGCTGATGAAGCACTTTTATACTTTAGGGTGGTTGTCCCTTCACTAGATAATCGAACAATTGTTTTTGTCGGATCTCCCGAAACAGTAGGTTTTGCCAATGTGGATAATGCATTCACTTTCATGGATTCTCCCTTCTGATTAATACCCTCCATATCAAAATCAAGCACTACGGGTAGACTTATTCCATTGTTCATTTCAATCTCAAGTTGTGTATTGACAAATTGCATACCTGAAAATCCCAATGGCATACCTGATATTTCAAAAGTAGTAGGTGGGAATTCTTGAATGATATTTGCCTCCAGTGTTTCGAAATGAAGTTTTTCCATTGAAATGTCCAAAGAAATATTTCCGATATTTGAACCATCCAATGGTATTTTTCCAGTCTGGTAGGGGAATACAGCAGATACATCCAATGTTAATTCAGTCAGTGCCTGATCACTTCCAGCAGGATTTATAAATGTATAATCATCCAATTTATATAGCGTATCAATGGTCCCCCCTTTCTTCAAGACCGTATCGATTTTTGCGGCTTCCTTACCAACCGGAGGAACAAAATTTCTAAAATTCATATCAAAATCCAAATTAAATGGATATGTGCTGGATAGACTTTTAATATTGATCTCATTCACCTCAAATGTACTGGGAGATTTTAATTTGCCCCCATAAATCTCAATTTCTGAAGGAAAAGTGATTTTGGGCAGGGTCATAGGTAATTCGGAATTTGACAACTGAACAATCGCCGAATCCACACCAGCAATTTGTAATCGAACAGCGAGCTTTACTTGTACTTTATCACCAGCATTAATAGTTACGGTTGCGTTGCTCGTGGTGGCAATACCGAACCCAATATCTACTCGGATTGCAGTGCCTAAACTGTCTTGGCTCAACGAAGTGGTTTCTGGCCCAAAATTGGCATCCTTTGCTAACGTGGATTGAGTATGATTCGCCAATGATTTGGGTGGCGACGTGATATCGGTAACCAATCCAAGTGTAGGATTAGTCACATTTGTAGGAACACCATCATTTGTGACCGTAGTTACAAAATCACTAATATTTGATCCATTATCGGATTGAATGATGAACCCATTCACCGATTGGATAAAGCTAGGCAATTCGCTGGATGGAATCTGGGGTAAACTAATGATGACTTGAATGGTCGTGTCAATGGCGGATGCAACGGCATTCCATACGGATTGACTCACCGTTTGATTGGTGGATGGTGGTATTGAGAAAACAGTACCACTACTATTAGTTAACTTTCCGCCGGGGGCAATCGTTATTGGGTCAATATCAATAGTTGTATCCAAGGAAAAAGAAAAATTAGGTGAATTCGTGGCCGGTTGCGTGTATTGAATTTTTTGGTTCATCAATTCGACTTCGAGAATGTCCGATCCAATGGGTGTATCAGGGAATGTTCCTTCAAGCACTAGCTGCATACCAATATTATCAGGAGCTGAGAATATCTGCTCATCATTCACCATTCCTGACAATGAATACTTTTTTTGCACCAATGGAAATGTGAGGTCAAAGAACCAAGTAGGCATTTCAAAAGCCAATGGATTCTTAAAATCGCAACTGATTGTAAAAAAGCAAAGGAGACCCATTAAGAACCTATACCGGATTGATTTAAAATTTCTGTGTATCATTTTCATGCTAAATGTGATGAACCGTCCACCGATCCATCTCTGAAATTGACCTGAAATCATACCCTTTTTCCACAAAAAAAAGAGCGCCAAATATTTTGGAACTCTTTTTTAAAAATAATTACAAAAACAACGAATGATTAGTAGCGGTATTGCTCTGATTTAAATGGACCATCTACCGACACACCGATGTACTCGGCCTGATCCTGACGTAATTCAGTTAATTCCACACCCAATTTTTTTAAATGGAGCATGGCCACCTTTTCATCCAAGTGTTTGGGCAATACATACACATCATTCTCATAATTGTCACTATTATTCCATAATTCAATCTGAGCCAATGTCTGATTTGAAAATGAATTACTCATAACAAATGATGGATGGCCAGTTGCACATCCTAAATTCACCAATCGGCCTTCGGCCAGCACAATGATATCATTCCCATTGAGTGTATATTTATCGACCTGTGGTTTAATCTCGTCTTTGGCATGACCATAATGTTCATTGAGCCAAGCCATATCGATTTCATTATCAAAATGGCCAATATTGCACACAATGGTTTTATCTTTCATGGCTTCGAAATGACGTCCTTCTACAATGTCTTTATTCCCTGTTGCCGTCACCACAATATCTGCTTCTGGGATGGCTGTCTCCATCCGTTTCACTGGATATCCATCCATGGCCGCTTGCAGTGCACAAATGGGATCAATTTCTGTAACAATTACACGGGCACCAGCACCTCTCAACGAGGCAGCAGATCCTTTACCTACATCACCATAGCCAGCCACAATGGCCACTTTCCCGGCCATCATTACATCAGTAGATCGACGAATAGCATCTACCAAAGATTCTTTACAGCCATATTTATTATCAAACTTTGATTTGGTAACGGAATCATTCACATTGATTGCGGGCATGGTGAGGGTCCCATTTTTCACCCGATCATACAATCGATGCACACCGGTTGTGGTTTCTTCGGATAATCCTTTAATATTGGCAATCAACTCAGGAAAGTCATCCAAAACCATATTGGTGAGATCACCTCCATCATCCAAAATCATATTGAGGGATTGACCATCTGCAAAAGCAAAAAGTGTTTGTTCGATGCACCAATCAAATTCTTCTTCATTCATCCCTTTCCAAGCATATATCGGTACACCTGTGGCCGCAATGGCCGCAGCCGCGTGGTCTTGCGTAGAAAAGATATTGCAGGATGACCAAGTCACCTCTGCACCCAACTCAATCAATGTTTCAATCAGTACTGCCGTTTGAATGGTCATATGCAAACAACCAGCGATCCGGGCCCCTTCTAATGGTTTGGACGCACCATACTCTTCACGTATCGTCATCAATCCCGGCATTTCTGCTTCTGCCAATGTAATTTCTTTTCGTCCCCATTCCGCCAAAGAAATATCTTTCACCTTATAGGGCAATCGATCGGTTTTTGTCATTTCTGCTAAAGCCATCATTAATTCCTTTCGGCAACGGCTGATTTTAATGCATCAACCATATCTGTTTTTTCCCAGGTAAACAGATCATTCTCACGGCCAAAATGCCCGTTGGCAGCTGTTAGTCTATAACGAGGATGTTTTAATTTTAAATGCGCAATAATACCACCGGGGCGAAGGGGGAACACGGTTTTGGCCACATCGGTCAACATTTCGTCAGATAAGTTACTCGTTCCAAATGATTTCACATAAAATGAGGTGGGTTCAGCCACACCAATACTATAGGATAACTGCACTTCACATTTGTCCGCCAATCCTGCGGCAACAAAATTTTTGGCTATATAACGGGCCATATATGCAGCGGAGCGATCCACTTTGGAAGGATCTTTTCCAGAGAATGCTCCACCACCATGGGGCGCATACCCACCGTATGTATCCACAATAATTTTTCGCCCGGTTAAACCCGTATCTGCTTCTGGTCCACCGAATACAAATCGACCCGTACCATTCACAATAAATTCATCCTCATAAGGCAATCCGCATTCATTCAAGACAGGCTTAATCACTTTTTCAATCATTTCAGATTCTACAAAATCATGCTCAGCGGATTCGGTCCCAAACTGGTCTAACATATCGTTGTGCTGGGTTGCGATAACCACTTTTGTTATAGAAATGGGACTTCCATTTTCATAAGCCACAGACACCTGAGATTTACTGTCCGGCCGCAACCATGGAATGGTACCATCTTTCCGTAGGTCTGTCATCCGTTCTACCAATCGATGGGAAAGATGAATTGGCAATGGCATAAGTTCTTTTGTTTCATTGCACGCAAATCCGAACATGAGGCCCTGATCACCAGCGCCCTGTTCTTCATGCAATCCTGCACCTTCATCCACACCCTGGGCAATTTCTGGACTTTGTTTATCCAGCATGGATAGAACTTTTACTGTTTCATTATCCATGCCATAGGCTTTATCGGTATAACCAATTTCACCTAACGTTTCTTTCACCACCCGTTCAACATCTAAAAATCCGTCAGACGTGACTTCCCCAGAAACCACAACTGTACCCGTTGTGGCCAATGTTTCACAGGCCACACGTGATTCGGGATCCTGTGATAGTAAGTTATCTAAAATCGCGTCCGATAGGGCATCACATACCTTATCCGGATGACCCTCTGAAACGGATTCAGATGTAAATACAAATTTGCTCATTTTCGTCCTAATTTAATTATGTTATTATTATAACAGCAGGAAAATTACAATGGCTTATTCATCGCCTCCAAACCGACGTATAATATTTTTTTATCGATCATTTTTCCACTTATCAATAACTTTGATGATTGAAAATTTCTGGATTTAAACACAATATTAAGCATCACTTCTTTGTTATACCGTTAAAGATGGACCTGCTTCTTGAACTTCAGTATCGCCCAAATCATATTGGGAAAAATTATCTTGAAACTTTTTAACCAGATTCACGGCTGTCTCTTGATAAACTTCCTGATCTTTCCAGATATTCGCTGGGATCAGTAGATTTGAATCAATATCACCCAATGTTTTGGGGACCAATACGCCGAAGTAAGGATCAACTTCAAATTCAGAATCACGGATACTCCCATCTAAAATTGCATGGATAATCGCTCGCGTCACTGGTAATGAAATACGTTTTGCCCCCGACTGTGCACTGGCGCCAACCCATCCCGTATTCACCAAGTAAGCTGGCGTTTGATGCTCATTCATTTTTTTACGTAGTAATTCAGCATAGCGCAATGGATGCAACGTCAAAAATGGACCGCCAAAACAGGGAGAAAAAGTGGCGATTGGTTCTGTAACACCACGTTCTGTTCCAGCAACTTTAGCCGTATAGCCGCTAATAAAATGATACATGGCTTGTTCCGGCGTGAGCTTTGCCACCGGTGGCAACACCCCATAAGCATCACAAGTGAGGAAGATGATGGTATCCGGATGACCCGCCATGGCAGGCTTTCCCATACCATAAACCGAATTATCAATGTAATTCAATGGGTAGGATACACGGGTATTTTCTGTTTTGGATCCATCGTCATAATCCACTTCACGTGTCTCTTTATCATATACAACATTTTCTAATAATGCACCATGGCGAATAGCATTATAAATATCCGGCTCATTCTCCGGATTCAAATTGATGGTCTTTGCATAACAGCCCCCTTCAAAATTAAAAATACCATCGTCGGACCAGCCATGCTCATCATCACCAATTAAAGGCCGCTTGGGATCCGTGGAAAGGGTTGTTTTCCCCGTACCACTAAGACCAAAAAAGATGGCTGCGTTACCCCCATTTTCATCCACATTAGCTGAGCAATGCATGGATAATACACCTTTTAATGGTAGCACATAATGAAGAACAGAAAATATTCCCTTTTTCATTTCACCGCCATACTCAGTACCCCCAATAATGGCCACCCGTTTTGACATATGAAAAATGATAAATGTTTCGGAATTCATCCCATGCTTTTCAAATGATTCATTGAAGACACCGGATGCATTTATAATGGTGAAATCTGGTAGGAAGTTATTTAATTGTTCTACCTCTGGACGAATGAACATATTATGAACGAAATGGGCCTGCCATGCCCGCTTGGCAAGAATCCGAACATTGATACTGTATTTGGGGTCGAATCCGGCAAAACCATCAAACATATACGTTTTGGATTCATCCGTATTATAGTAATCCACCACTTTTTCATATAGTTCATCGAAGATAGCTTCATCTAATTTTTGATTTACCGATCCCCACCACAGCTCATCGGTTGAAGTGGGTTCATCCACAATATATTTATCCTTTGGAGACCGACCCGTATATTTCCCAGTATCCACAATGGTGCATCCCCTCGGGCCCAATACACCTTCTCCATTATTAACTGTCTCATCAATGAGTTGATCAACAGCCAAATTTCGATGTACTTCTTCTACACCAGTTATACCCAGTGTATCTAAACCTAAATCTTTACCAGCGACAAGCATTATCTCTCCTATTTTCCACCATGAGGGTGGGCTTGTTTATAAACCTTTTTCATTTTTTCAGGCTGTATATGCGTATACACCTGTGTTGAAGACAAACTACTGTGTCCTAACAAATCTTTTACCGCACGGATATCTGCACCATTGTCCATTAAATGTGTCGCAAAAGAATGACGTAAAATATGGGGCCCTAGCCGGTTGCCTTCAGCGACAAATTTAATGTAATTACGTATTCGTCTTTGTACCGTACTTGTCGGAACCCTTTTCTCTTTTGCATTTACGAATAAAGGTGTGTGTGATGGAGCAGAATTGAACGATAACCCGCGATTTTTCAAGTAATTTTCTACCCAAAATTTCGCTCTGTTTCCAAAGGGAATCAACCGTTCTTTATCCCCTTTTCCTCTTACTTTAATCAATTGATTGGATACATCCACATTACCTACATCCAAATGGATTAATTCACTCAATCGAATACCGGTTGAATAAAATAATTCCAGTATGGCCCGATCGCGGAGGCCCACGGCTGTTGAATCATCGGGACTTTCCATCAGTCGTCCAATGACTTTTTGATCCACAAAATTGGGTAAAGATTGAGATATCTTTGGCGTTTTCACATGGATAGCTGGATTGTGACGAATCTGTTCAATCCGCACCAAATAATTGAAAAATGATTTAATGGATGCCAAACGGCGGGCCACCGTTTTTCCTGTTAACCCATTGTCAAATTCTGACGCTAAAAATCCGCGAATGGCCTGACGATTCACTTGGTCAAATCCTGAAATACTGGAAGGTAAAAATTTAACAAATCGAGTCAAATCGTTTTGATATGCTTTTACAGTATGTGGCGAATAGCCCCGTTCTTTTTCCAAAAATCGATAAAAGTTTGTTAATGTAATGTGACTATCCATGCATTTTATCCACCTGAATAGAAGAAATATCTTTCGGGATCGGGGCTTCAATGGTCGTGGTCAATTGGGTCAATGGATGGTCAAAAGTAATCTGCTTGGCATGGAGGGCATGCCGACCCAATTTTTTGATTATTTGACGCAATAAATTCGTGACTTCTGGGATAAATCCCCTGGCACGATTTGCACCGCCCCCATATTTACCATCGCCTATGATTGGATGATTTATACTGGCAGAATGTACACGTATTTGGTGAGTCCGACCAGTTTTAGGAAAAAATGAAACGGCGCTAATATAGGGCCCCTGATTCATAACTTTATATCTTGTTTGCGCAGCACGACCAGAGGATTCAATTTCATAGGTTGTCGGATCTGATCGTTTGCGTTTGATGGCACCATCGATTGTACCAACCGTATCTTTCCAAACGCCCCAGGTAATACCAAAATATTCCTTTTGAATGCTTCTGGATTCAAACTGGGATGCTAAAGCGGTATGAACCTTGTTGGTTTTTGCTACCAAAATGACGCCTGATGTATTTTCATCTAGTCTGTGGACAATCCCCGGACGTAAAGCCCCATTCACATTCGAAAGGGTATTGAAATGATTGGCCAACCCATTCACCAGTGTTCCATTGGGCTTTCCTACGCCGGGATGGACCGTAAGTCCCGGTTGTTTATTGATGGCAACAATCGCCTCATCTTCATACAAAATATCCAAAGGTATGGATTCTGGTTCGATGTGGGTAACAGCAGAATCCAACTTGGGGATGTGATAGGTGATGGATTCAGTCCCCTCCAATTTCAAACTTGGTTTTGCATTGGCCTGATTCACCTGGACTAATCCCTCTTGAATTATTTTTTTGATTTGGGTCCGGCTTAAGTCCGGTAAATAGTCTGACAAAAATTTGTCCAACCGGATTTGTTCTGCCCCAGCGGCTGAAAGAGATTTCATGGTTAATTGATCTGTGTTTTGCGTTGTTTTTCTATAACCAGAGTATCATATAATACAAAGCCCATGCCGATGGTGACATATGAATCGGCAAAGTTGAATACATACCAATGAAAATCGCCAATCATGAAATCCAAAAAATCTACAACAGACCCCAAGAATACACGGTCGATCAAATTGCCAATGGCTCCCGCCAAAATAAGCCCGATGCCCATTCGAATGACTATCCCATCATCCTTAATTGTCCAAAGATACCAAAAGATAAAGGCTGTGAATATTATGGATAAGGATAAAAAAATGTATGTACCAAATGGAAAGTTTAACCCAAAGGCCATTCCATCATTAGTGACATAGGTCAAATGAAAAAATTTCGGAATCACCGGAATTGATTCATAAAGGGACATGGTCTTGCGAACCATGGTTTTTGATATTTGGTCTGCAAGTACCAATACAGCACTCACAACCAGAGTTCTCATTATAAGCCGAGCTTTTCTTTTTCTTTACAGCCAACACATTTGTTTGCATTTGGGACTTCCATCATTCGTTCTTCCGGGATCAATTCGTCACAAATATTGCAGATACCAAATGTACCTTCGTTGATGCGTTCTAATGCGATTTCTAAATTCTTGAAATAATCACTGCCGCGATTCATGAGCATGAAATTCTTTTCCTGCTCATGAGAATCGGTGCCCGCATCGGCCATATGAAGACTATAAATGGAGTCGGGTGTAACTCCACCTTGTTTATTCGAAGCGGTTCCCAATCCTTCACGGATGGTATCGACCTCTTCCGAAACAGCACCCATTTTTGCTTCAATTGATTTTCTGAATTTCGCCAATTTTGTTTTTGAATATTGTTTAGCCAATGTTGTAATCCTTTCAAATATTCACACGTTCCAAACCGAAATGAACTGTCTGACTGCCGATCTGAAACTTAGCTTTAATTTCGCCCTCAGGCTCTTGGTCGATCAGTTCTACGGCTAATACTTCATTTTTGAAAAATTCTTCGAATGATTGGATCGCTTCCCCCACCGTACCATCGATATTTCCTTTAATTTTGATCCGGTCTTCGACTGCGAAATTAGCATTTTTTCGCATGGTTTGCACCTGTCTAATTACATCCCTTACAATACCTTCTTTTACCAATTCATCGGTCAATTTTGTTGTCAAGCCAACCGTTACGTTATCATCACCGGATGCGGTCAATCCCTCTGCTGATTCACTTTCAATAATCAAGTCTTCACGGACAATGGATATTTC
>CAYVNB010000040.1:1234-9864 GCA_964452665.1 uncultured bacterium | reverse complement strand
GTTGAGCATGGCCAGGCACCTTCCTATCAGGAAATTATGGATGGAATGGGGTTTGGCTCTCTGGGAACGGTTCATTGGTATGTCAATGCCCTCACTCACAACGGCCATTTGAATCGATCTAAAGGACCTAACGGCAAGCGGGCCTTAGCCCTCACTTGTGAGGAGTACGCCACACCGGCCCGCTTGCCCTTGTTGGGTCTTATTGCCGCAGGTGAACCCATTGAAGCGCTGGAAAATGCCGAAGCCATATCCATACCTCAACCCTTTATTCATCCGGATAATTTTGTGCTGCAGGTGAAAGGCGATTCTATGATTGGCGATCATATCGAAGATGGAGATTATATCATTGTGCGTAAATCTGCTGAAGCCAACCCGGGGCAGATTGTGGTGGCCCTCATTAATGGAGAAGCTACATTGAAACGATACCATCCTGTGAATGGCCACATAGAGCTTCACCCCCGGAACCCCGATTATCCTGTCATCACCATTCATAAAACAGATCATTTTCAGATCAATGGTGTGCTGCTCTATTCCTTTCGGGAATATTAAGGTGTGCACCCCACTGTTTTTCATCTCCGACTAAGAGATTTCGAACTCCAAATCGAACGGCGGATCGATGCCACTTTAATGACCCGTCCTGTGGCCATCATTTCATCTCACCATCAAAATGGTACAGTAATCTCCATATCAAAAGAAGCAGAAGCAGAAGGTATTCAAAAAGGAATGAAAGTATCTTTAGTCCGGCAGATGAACCACGGTGTCCGCATCCTGCCCTATAACGCATCTCTGTACGGTCGGATTCATGAATATCTTCATAAGATTGTTCAGCGGTTCACACCTCTGGTGGAGCCTTCCGGATATGGAAAATTTTATATGGATATGACCGGGATGAACCGCATTTACTCCAGTGATGAACAGGTGGGTGCTCAGATATCCAACATGGTGCGGGATCAAGTGGGGCTTTCTACTTATTTAGGGATCAGTCAAAATAAATTGATCAGTCGTATATCCACATCGGTGATCTCCGACCCCATCCACCGCATTATAACCGGAGATGAGGCAAAGTTTTTATCGCCATTGAATTCCCCGGTGATTCCCACAGTCCATCAACCGTCGGTGCGGAAGTTAGTGCAATTTTTGATCTTACGGCAGGTGCACCACATTCAATCTGTGGTGGATAGAACAGCAGATGCCCAGCGCCTGTTTGGCAAGCATGCCTTATCATTAACCCGGGAAGTGCGCGGGCAGGATATGTCTGTGGTCCGGCCGCCACTTCTTAAAGACCATATCTTAAAGCAAGTTGTGATGAAAGAGGATACGAATGACACCACGAAAATATATTTTGAATTGAAGCATGTAGCAGAAGCGATTGCTTTCCAACTAAGGAAACGTTCTCAAGTCGCAAAAAGTGTACGGCTAGAAATTCATTATACAGATGGATTCAAGTTCGAAGCGAAGGGATCATGCATGAAATATAATGATATATTTGTCTTGGATACGATCTGGCATATATTTGAGAAGGCCAACCATCGTCGCAATCGTATCCGATCTATATTGGTAGATATATCCCAGTTTATTTATGTGTCTAATCAAATGGAATTATTCAAAGAGGATACAAAGCGAGACCGGATTTCTACTGCTGTGGATATCCTGAGAAAAAAATATAAGGATATCAATTTTACCCATAACTTTGGGGACGCCCATGTTTCACATCATTTTATTTGAGCCTGAAATTCCACCCAACACAGGAAACATCATCCGCCTGTCTGCGAATACAGGTTTTGAACTCCATTTGATCGAACCCTTGGGATTTTCACTGGATGAGAACAGTTTGAAACGGGCCGGGATGGACTATATGAAACGGACAGATTTTAATGTATGGGAATCATTGGATCACTGCCTGAATGATGTATCACTGAATGCAGTCTATTCTGTTACCACGAAGGGCATGACCAACTATACCGCTCCGAGTTATGAAAAAGGAGATGCATTTATTTTTGGTCCTGAGAGCCGTGGATTATCTAAGAAAATAAGGGAAGAGCATACATCTATTTTTATGCCCATGCGTCGATCGGGACGCAGTTTGAATTTGGCCAATGCAGTGGCGGTGATCGCCTACGAAGCATGGCGACAATTAGAATTTAAATAATCTGATCTGCCACATCATTGCCAATGGCAATGGATGCAGTGAGTCCCGGAGATTCAATTCCGATTAAATTGATCCACCCCGGAAAGCCTTTTTCTATTTCGTGGGAAATATAAAAATCAGGCATGGGATTTTCATTTGTCCATATTTTGGGTCGAATTCCTGCATAATCCGGAGACAGATGTTCTTTTTCCAACCCTTTGATATACTGGCTACCTTCTTGGTAGAATTGATCTAAGAGAGAATTCTCCACATGGTAATCTTCTATTCTGTCATCGAGCCAATGGGCAGATGGACCCAACTTCACCGTTTGGAATTCATCAAAACTCAAATGGATACCTAAAGTACCATGGGCCTTATCCGGAAGAGGATAGATCAAATGGTTAAATGCATTTCGCCATTGGGATGTCAATTTATAATAACATCCTTTTGAAAATTTGAGAGATGGATAATCTTTGCCCATCATGTGGGCGATAAGATCACTTTCCAATCCGGATGCATTAATTACCCAGCTGCAATCAACCTGCTCAATCTCACCATTGGAATTTTCAATATCCAGAGTATAGCCATCGTTGGTGCTGTTTGCATCAATCACGCGGGCCTTAAATAAATAATCATGATCCTTATTTTGAGAGATGCGATAAAAAGCGGTCATAAGTTCATGGGCAGAAACGATGCCGGTGCATCCAACGTGAAGGGCCAAATCTGCCTCTACGTGAGGTTCCATTTTTTGGATATCCTGCCGATCAATAATCCGGACATCAGGTACGCCATTGGTCAGTGCATTTTGATAAAGGGTATTCAATTCAGTCTCTTGGTGACTTCGCCCTACAATGAGCTTTCCACAGGAATTATGCCATACATTTTCTTTTTTACAAAAATCATAGAGTAGTTCCCGTCCTTCTGTACAGTATTTGGCTTTCATCGAATTGGGGTCATAATAAATACCGGAATGAATCACTTCGCTATTCCGGCTGGAAATACCCCTGCCGTATGACGCTTCCTTTTCGATGACTATAACAGATTTTGAAGTCCGCTCTCCTATAGCGCGGGCGATGGATAAACCAATTACACCGGCCCCGATAATAACAATATCAAACATAGATTATTGAGAGAGTGATTTTAATTTTTCGCCAGTATAAATGCCAGTATTATGTCCATCTTTCCAAAAGGGACGAATTCCGTAATAACCCACAGGTTGAATGCCACTCACCTGAAAGCTGAGAGCCGTCAATTTCTGTTCCGGACCTTTATACAGATTGCCAAGGGCATCCGTTTCTCCTTCACAGGATGCACACGGGCACCGTTCACGGAGCACCTGCAATGGCACCATTGATTCAGATTGATCTGAAAATGAGACCAGTAAAAGGTCGTTTACGATTTCAAAATTTTCTATGCCAAGTTCACCACTCATATATTAATTCCCTCTTTCACACCCTCTAATTTGAATCACTTTAAAGATACGAGTAAATCCATTTATCATGTTGTAGTTTTGGATATGAAAAAAATAATTCTCATCTCGATTTCTATATTGATTACTGTGTTAAGTGGGCAGAAAACCCGCCCCAGGGAATTGGGACTTGAGATTGGCCTATTGAAAACCGGAAAGTGGAATGCCATCACCGATGTAGCCGGCGTTGAAGTGGGCCACGAAACAATTATTCAAGGGGACAGTGTCCGAACTGGCGTTACCATTATTAAACCCCATGGCGGCAACTTATTTAAAGAAAAGGTCATGGGGGCTGTCCATGTGACCAATGGATTTGGGAAAGCGCTGGGTTTTACTCAAGTTGAAGAATTGGGCACCATCGAAACACCGATTGGACTAACGAATACATTAAATATATTTTTAGTGGCCAATGCCATTGTGGATTATATGATATATGAAAATCCCAAGATTCGATCGGTAAATCCGGTTGTGGGCGAAACCAATGACAGTGGACTCAATGATATCCGCGGTCGCAATGTAAAAAAAGAACATGTTTTATCGGCTATCCAAAATGCAACAAGCGGCCCTGTTGCTGAAGGATCGGTGGGTGCCGGAACAGGTACACGGGCCTTAGGATTCAAAGGGGGAATCGGTACCGCTTCCCGCGTGCTTCCCAAAGAAGCAGGTGGATATACGGTGGGTATTTTAGTTCAAACAAACTTTGGTGGATCATTAATGATCAATGGGGCGCCCGTAGGACGTGAACTGAAAAAATCACCATTTGGATCTCAAATTCCTTATGATGGGGATGAAGGTTCCTGTATGATTGTGATCGCCACGGACGCACCTCTATCCAATCGAAACTTAAAGCGAATGGCCAAGCGTGTAGATCATGCTTTTGGTAGAGTTGGCGCCTATTCATCCAATGGGAGTGGGGACTATGCCATTATATTTTCCACCGCACCCATCCAATCAAATCATGATAATACAGTTGTAAGAGAAGAAATAAAGAACCGATATATGTCCGGATTATTTATGGCCACGGTAGAAGCGACTGAGGAGGCCATTGTCAATTCATTATTCATGGCTGAAACGGTCACGAGTCGTTATGGAACTATGGAATCCCTGCCTGAAAAAGAAGCCATAAAAATCTTAAAAAAGTATAAGGCCCTTAATTGGAATAAAAAACTCTATCCATGGGAAAAATGAGTTATTACTATGATTAGTAATGATTATTTACGATGGATATTTCGGGCTTGGCGATATCGATTGCGGATAGAAAAACCGGAAATCACTTTTTTATTAAACCATTTAAAACTGGGACAAGTTGTATTGGATATTGGTGCCCATAAAGGGGCTTACACCTATTGGATGTCCAACCGAGTGGGGGAATCAGGTCGCGTCATTGCATTTGAACCTCAACCGGAATTGAATTCATATTTGTCCAAAATCGCCAGACATGTACCAACAAAAAATATTTATGTTGAATCTATGGCATTATCATCTAAGAAAGGGGATGCCATTATGGATGTCCCCGGACATAAACCATCTCCTAGCGCTTCATTGAATAAAATCCATAGTCAAAGTGATTCAGGAATTAATGTACAAACAACAACGCTAGATAATTATGTTTTTACCAAAAATATCACCACAGTCGATTTAATTAAATGTGATGTAGAGGGCCATGAACTGGATGTATTTCAAAGTGGTCATGATACTTTAACTGGATTTAAACCGGTTGTGATGCTTGAGTGTGAAGCACGCCACAATGGTGCGGAAAATGTAGATGATGTGTTTAAATATTTTCAAAATCTCAACTACGATGGCTGCTTTTATGATGGAAAAACATTTTCAAGTATAAATAATTTTGATCTTTACAAATATCAAACAGGGCCGGACCGGAACATTTATGTAAATAATTTTTTCTTTACACCACAATCAGGATGAGAAACCAATGGAAAAAGTAGCTGTAAATGATTTTGTCAGGAGACAGTTAAAGGGTAGTGGAAAAACATATTCCTCCTCCCTTTCATTTGATGATGTGGCAAATGATGCTCAAGCCCAGATGGCGAAAGGTGATTTTGAAGAAGGCTATCGAGATGGCGTCCGTATCATCAAAGGCAGTGATCAATTTGTCAATCAATTTGTCTGCCCCTTTGTAAAAATCGATGAGAATACAAAACTGATATCTTCCATTGTGAGGCGGCAGAAAGGTGAAGCGCCTTACATCCAGACTCGAGCCAAAAATGGCACCCCACTCAAAGCAGGGCGGGTGGAATATATATTATATCAACATGATGTGTTGGCAGAGAATGATGAACAATCTACCGATGCGGATTGGGAATTGATTAGTATTCATGCCATTCCGGAAGGGATGGAGAGATTGCCCATGGGGCCCGTGACCATGATGCGGAATCAATTGGAATTAAAAGGCGGGACAAAAGCGCATTATTCGTCCGAAGAATGGGCTGAGGCGGTGAGGTTCTGGCAGAACTATGCAGCTTTGAAGGTTTCTGAATAGCCTATAATTTATTTACAGAATCATTCATTATATAAAAACCCCCCTCCCACAAAGCGTGAGAGGGGGGTTTTATTATTGATGATTAATCTTATAATTCTAAATCAGACTACCATCTAACGGTTATTCCAGCACTAAAATCTAATGCTTATTCCAGCGTTAAATGAGCGTGGAATACCAAAAAACACTTCAGCGCTATCAGCATCGTGGTCTTTATCATGACTGTTATACTGACTATTATCCGTAGCATCTTGAATGTACAGTTCATCAGTCAAGTTAAAGACGTGAGCAAAGACTTGCAGGTTTGCTCCAGCAATTTGCATTGGCAAATTATAGTAAGCATGCAAATCAATTTTGTTATAAGCTGGGGCCATCCATACTTGATCTCTATCGGCAGTACTGCCCTTAATCTCACGGGCACCTGGGCTCCAATCGGCATAGTTATTATCATAAGATTTGATGATACCTTGGATGCTTAACCCTCGAATTGGTGTCAGTGTCGCACCCAAAACAAAACCGGTTTGAGGCATGTCTCCTACCCACAGATTCTTAAGGGCATATACGTATGGTGTTTGCTTGACAGTTCCCTCATCAGTGTATTCAGTATAATTGCCCATGGCATCCTCAACAAATTTCCAATTACCGAATGAGGCAGCAAAGTCTAACCGTAAAATCGGCATAAGTTGTGCTGATCCTTCCATTTCGATACCACTATGAGATTGATTTACACCAGTCAAGAAAATCACATCTGTATCACCACTAGATCCTTGCCCTGTTGTAACCGATTTGGTAAGATTACGATCTTTCCATTGGGTATTATAGTAGTTTGCTTTCAAGGCGTATTTGGATGTTCTGTAATTCATACCGAATTCCATGCTTTGAAAACTCTCATTAACTGGATCAGAGGCTTTGGTACCGTCATAATAAATGACGTTATCCAAAATTGGTGGTTTTTCAACCATTCCAAAGTTTGCAAATCCAGATAATACATCACTCAACTGATAGCTAGCACCACCTTTTACCTGAAAAGTACCAATGCCGCCAGATTCAATCTTTTCTTTGGCAGTGGTAAATTCATCGATGTAGGAATAGGATATGGTTGACGTACCAGCCATACCATAGACATTCAGAGGTCCCGCAATGTAGTTAGCCTGTGCAAATAAGCCAAGCCAATCCACGGTTGTATTGTTATGATAAGCAATGATATCCCCTAGTGTTTTCATCTGAGAGGCCGTTGTGTTATCATTCTTGTTGCCGGTGTAAACATAATAGTCTCCACCGAGCAGGTCACGAACTTCACGTGCATGTTCAATACCTGCGGTCCGCCAGTCAATACCCACCTGTGTTTTTAGATTATCATTAACATCATAGTTCAACTTTGAAATCACACCGTAGGTATTTTGACGATTGATACTATTCCTGAGGATGCCTTTTGAACGATTCTTACTAGCATCGTATTTGGTATCTACGTTGCTTGAATTGGCTGCGATTGCCGCATCCCAATCCCATCCCCAAGGTGCACTTTTATACCATGCATTTCCGGCAACAGCAGGCTTCCTGAAAGAACTGCCATAGGTTCCGGTACCGCCACCAGAACCACCGGACCAATATATGATCGATGACAGCCGCATATTATCGCTGATGGTGTAAAAGTGATTCAAATTCACCAGTGGTTTATGAAAAAAGTTTTCCCGTTCATTGAGAAAGCCACTGTTATAGCGGTCCGTTGTATTGGCACCGTACATATACCAGTACTGTTTGCCTGTATAACTGGAACTTACCTTACCCCAGTTTTGGTTCAAATTTCTGGAGCCATTGCCAAACTTATCTAGAGCTCCCTGGTCATAATCAGATTGGTCTTTGGCAAACTGCACTGCGTCTGCACCGTAAGAAGCCATGTTCTGTTTATACAGGTTCTGACCATGGCGCTGGGGGGCACCAATAGCGTAAAGTTCAAAACGGTTCTTATCGCTTACCGCATAGCTGGCGCCAAAGTAATATGCCCACGCATCAGTCCAGGTTGCATCAATGATACCATCGCCGGTTTTCCGAACGATCGTGGCGCTGAACGCCATTTTATCATTGATAAGGCCTGTGTTCAAGTTGGCTGTGGTTTTTAGGAATCCTCCTGCACCAAATTCCTGTTTGAATTTACCACCTCGTTTCAGGGCAGTCGGATCAGTTATGATATTCATGGTGCCGCCGATGGAAGGGGTAGCAAGGTTTACGGCAGACAATCCACGCTGCATCTGAATGGAAGATGTGGCATCACCAACACCATCCCAGTTGGACCAATAGACCCAACCATTTTCCATATCATTTTGGGGAACACCATTGATCATTACGGCAACGTTTCTTTGGTTAAAACCGCGAACATTGATCCGAGCATCACCGGCACCACCACCCTGTTGGGTTGCGTACACACTTGGTGTTGTATTTAATATCATGGGGATATCTTGAGATCCAAGACGTGCTTCCATTTCTGTTTTAGAAATGTTTGTATATGCAACAGGTGTTCTTTCATCTGCACGAGATGC
>CAYVNB010000040.1:0-1134 GCA_964452665.1 uncultured bacterium | reverse complement strand
CTGCATCTGTCACTGTACCAGAAATGGTATTTTGTGCAAATACAAATGTGGAAGAAAGTAGAAATAATAGAACTTGTGAGAATTTTCTCATATTGCTCTCCTTGATTGTGATTGTATTAAAATTTGTGGTCCAAGGGTTTTCATTATAAACGATTACCTGAGGTGTTTGAACACGACTTTGGTACGGTTATATGTTTTAAACCAATTCATGAATTATGATTTATAAAATCGATCAGAAATTGATCTTTTTGCTCTATAAACATCAAGTATTAAATTGATTTTAACTAAATTTTAACATTGTATTTAAAATAAGGATAAACTACCTAGATCATTGACCGGCGTAATACACTCCGGTCGGTTATTTTTTGGGGAATTAACCATTTTTGATACTTCATAATAGGTGAGTGGATCATTATATGGTTTTAGTAATCCCATGGCATCAGGGGTGGCCGTATGGTGTACTTTAAGCCATGGGTCAATATCCTTGGGTTTGAGGATTACCGGCATGCGGTGATGAATTTCTACCAGATCTGATGCTGGTATTGTTGTAATTACAGTATAACTGAAAATATTTTTCCCCGATGGATTTTTCCAGATATCCCATAGACCTGCCATGGGCAGGAGTTTTTTCTCCGGATGATGAATATAGTAGGGGATAGACCGACTGGATGTCCTTTTCCATTCAAAATAGCCATCGGCAATCACCACACAGCGCTGAGTGGGGACCAAATGCTGAAAGGATGGCTTTTCTAAAAGTGTTTCTGATCGGGCATTGATGAGTTTCGATCCAATGGATGAATCCTTGGACCAATTGGGAATCAATCCCCATTTCATGAGTGTGGCATGGCGCCCCATTTTATCCACAATGACAGGTGAATATTGTGTGGGCGCAATATTAAATCGGGGTTGATAAATTTCTGAATCCTGCCATTCTTCAATGGCCATTTCTTCAATGATGGACTGCATGTCCCGCGTGAGTGTTTTTCGGCCGCACATAGGGGAATTTATAATTTATTTTGATGAAGACGTAAATATTTTAATCAAATCTATATATTACTGTAAATTCCTCGTCCTTTTTGGGCCCATAGCTCAATGGTTAGAGCAGCGGACTCATAATCCGTTGGTTCGGGGTTC
>CAYVNB010000039.1:8592-10239 GCA_964452665.1 uncultured bacterium | reverse complement strand
GACTTTCTAACGCCTTGGCCGCAAAACTTATAAATGGCAAAATAGGTGAAGTCAAAATAGTAGTGGGTAAGAAAGGTGCCATTGCATTTGTATTTGGCTTAGGGAAACGCGGCAATCTTGATGCAGAAACTCTCCGCCGAGCCGGAGGTGGTGTCTCCAAAGCCTGTATAGCCAATATGGTAGATTCAGTCTCCTTTCTATTGCCGATAGATGCAAAAGATAATTATTACTCTCAAGCCGCGGCCGAAGGGTTGGTATTGGGCAGTTATCAATTCAATGAATTTAAGACCACCGATGAAGATCTTTTTGAAATGAAAGAGGCAAAATTGGTGGGTGGCCATAAACCTTCCGTGGCCAAAGGTGCGCATATTGCCAATGGCGTTTGTTTAGCGCGAAATGTAGAAAACCGGCCTGGGAACATCGCTACACCAACTCATATTGCGGAAAATGCTCGAGTTATTGGCAAGTCCGGTGGAATGAAAGTGACCGTTTTTGAGCGGGAGAAGTTTACAAAGATGGGTATGGGCGCTTTGGCCGGCGTTGCTTCCGGGACCGATGTACCACCAAAATTCATTATCATGGAGTATATGGGTGGATCCGAAAACCAAAAGCCGAAAGTATTGGTAGGGAAAGGTCTCACATTTGATAGTGGTGGAATCTCCATCAAACCCGCCGCCAAAATGGATGAAATGAAATATGACATGTGTGGCTCCGGTGTGGTACTTGGTGTCATGAAGGCGGTGGCAACTTTGAAACCCAAGATGAATATTATCGGTATCATTCCTTCTACAGAAAATATGAGTGGTGATAAGGCTTATCGCCCCGGGGATGTCCTCACTGCTTATAATGGCAAGACCATCGAAGTACTGAATACGGATGCGGAAGGGCGCCTCATTCTTGCCGATGCTTTATCTTATGCATCCAAGCATTATGATCCGGAATATATTTTGGATTTCGCCACACTGACCGGTGCTGTGGTGGTGGCTCTGGGACATGTGGCCACAGGCATTATGGGAACAGACGAAGGGTTAGTGGATGCCATTAAATCATCATCAAAAACGACGGGGGAAAAGGTATGGGAATTCCCCCTTTGGGATGAATATATTGATCAGGTAAAATCCAGAATTGCGGATGTGAAAAATATGGGGGCCCCTATGCAGGCAGGGACCATTGCCGGCGGTGCTTTTCTGAAATCATTTGTAGGGGATGACATCCCATGGTGCCATTTTGATATTGCGGGGACAGCGTGGGGCGACAAAGATTTACCTTACCAAAATAAAGGAACAGCCACGGGTGAAGTCATCCGATTGGTTGTGGATTTATTGGGTGCCTAAAAATGAGTTTGCCCTCCAGAATAGAAGCAATTGAACTGCTCCACGAATACACCAAAACAGACAGTCTCAGACGCCATGCCCTTGGCGTGGAGCAGGCCATGCGAAAAATGTCAGAGAATTACGGTGGTGATCCGGATGAATGGGGTCTGACGGGCCTCATGCATGATTTTGATTATGAAAAGTACCCTTCCATGGAAGACCATCCCTATCGCGGAAATGAAATCCTAAATGAAAAAGGATGGCCTGAATCTATCACCAAAGCCATTATGGGCCACGCTACCTATACGGGTGTTCCTCGAGATACGGACATGGC
>CAYVNB010000039.1:6222-8492 GCA_964452665.1 uncultured bacterium | reverse complement strand
GCAGATGAATTAGGATTAAGAGGAGCGGTAGACGCATGAGTGCAATCACAGGTATTTCACTTTTCATTTTTGGTATAGTTCTTGGCGGTGGATTGGTTTGGATTCTAAAAAAGAACGAAGTAGAAAGTGCGAAGTCCAGTGAAGAGCAACTTCGGGCTATCTTTGGTGAATTGTCTAAACAGGCATTGGATCAAAACCTGGATACATTTTTAAAGCTGGCGGAAAATAAATTTTCTGAATTGGTAAAATCTTCTGATGGACAATTGGATCAAAAGAAAGAATTGATCGACCAGTCATTAGGGGAAATGAAGAAAAAATTGGAAGGTTTGGATAAATCGACCAGTGAGTTAAAGGGGCAGGTGATATCCTCTCAAAAAGGGATCGGTGACTTGGCTGAAACCACATCTCAACTCCAGCGTGTCCTATCCAGTTCTCAGGCCCGAGGTCAATGGGGCGAACGTATGGTAGAGGACATTTTGAATTTTATGGGATTGGTTGAAGGTATCAATTTTGAGAAGCAAGCCCAGGCGGGAGAAGGGCGACCTGATTTCACATTTAATCTCCCCGATGAAAAACGCATCAATATGGATGTGAAATTTCCTCTGGCACATTATGAGCGTTACTTAGGAACTGAAAATGAGAATGAACAGGCCTCAGAGAAAAAAGCATTTTTAAATGACGTCCGAACCCATGTAAAGGAAATCGAAAAACGGTCTTATATAGATCCGGAAGGGGGTACAGTAGACTATGTCCTCATGTTTATTCCCAACGAAAGTATTTATGCTTTTTTGAATCAGGAGGATCGTGAGCTCATCGATTTTGCTTTGGCTCGAAAGGTCGTTCTTTGTTCACCTATAACTCTATATGCAGTGCTTTCATTAATTCGCCAAACGGCATCTAATTTTGCCATGGAACAAAAAGCAGGGGAAGTGCAGCAGTTGGTAGGTGTATTTCAAGAACAATTTGAAAAATTCTTAAAAAAATTAGATGCTTTAGGTAAGACGTTGGGCACAGTATCGACTCATTATGAAGATCTCTCCGGGATACGCCGTAGAGCTTTAGAAAAACCCATGGAAAAGATCAATGAACTTCAATTGGGCGGCGGTGATAATTCCAAGGAATTGAGCGAGTGAAACGAATTTTTTTCTTGATCCTTGTTACTTATTTCTCTTCCTCCTGTGTGGGTCCACCTGATCCAGATCATGGTTTAGTGGAAAACCTTCCGGCCATCATAAATACACCTTCCGCTTTTTCATATACAATTCGAGGTGATAATCATACATTGGAAGAATCCATTGATCTATCGTTAAAACTGAGTGATGGGAAATCCGTGGCATCAACCTTAATCGTCACTGATTATAAAAGTAAGGATACCACCATGGTTCTACTTGAAGATGCCAATGGGGGAAAGATCTATGAATATATTATAACAGGGAATGCCACTCGTGTGGATGGTTCATCCACCACGAGTCCGAAGAAAGCTATAATTCAAGGGACGAAATTTACTGGCATCCTTGAGTGGACAGTGACGGCGAAGTAAATTAAAAAGGCCGCCCCTTTCGAGACGGCCTTAACCATTTATTGTATTTTTATTGGTTTATAATCTTTGAATAAAGATAAATCAGCATCTTCTACATTGGATTGATATTCCTCCCAATCATCATTGAAGAATGCATTCACTTTTTCTAGCACTTTTTCAGTTTCGGATTCAGCATAATTTAATAAATAAGAATGAGTATCATTCGGTCCAGTGATATTGCTGTATAGATACCGACCAATGGCGCCGACTTTTGCACTTAAAATATCAGGACTTCTCACGATTCCTTGCAGTCCACGTCTATTCACAATGAGATGCTGTAAGGTATCAAGACTATTTGTGATTGCTTTACTAGTCTTTTTTAGTGCTTTGTGCTTCTTCTTTTTCAAATCCAACATCTTATTCACTGATTCGACCGTTTTTTTAGCTTCTCGAATGCGATCTATCATGGCTGTTACGGATTTGGTGATTTCCATTTGTCTTTCATAGATAGGAATTAATCGTTCCAAGTTTCGTGCTTTGATTCCTACACGGGGATCAGAAATCACATCAACCACTTGGAATGTTGTATCTTTCCTTGCAGATAGACGAACTGTATATGACCCGGGCAATACAGGGCGACCACCAGGTTCACGCCCGTTTTGTTGGGCTCGCCGTGCATTGGGTGATCGAACGCCTTTATGTCGGAGCCCCCAATAGATTCGATTCAATCCCTGTTTTACATCGTGTTTTA
>CAYVNB010000039.1:0-6122 GCA_964452665.1 uncultured bacterium | reverse complement strand
ATCCTTTTTAGGATTAAAAACAAAAGAGAGCATGGCTCCCCCCCGACGATTTTCACCGGAAAAGATAGCATTGGCCTCAAATCGTGTGCCAGAAGCTTGACGATTGATTGCCATAACAGCTGTTGGGGGTTCAAACAGATGAAGAGGTTTTTTCATAAGATTTGTTTTGGAGGCAGCCATGGCACGTAATGGACGAATATCATCTAAGATGTAAGCAGCCCGGCCAAATGTGCCGATCACCAGGTCATGCTCACGAGGATGAATCTTTAGATCCATAGTAGAAACAGTGGGATATCCATTAGTCCACTTTGTCCAGGTATTTGCATTATCTATGGTAACATAAAGACCATATTCAGTACCCAAGAATTGAAGGTTGGGTTCGATTGAATCTTGGACATAACTTAATGCATAACCCCACACATCTTCTTCATCAGCGATGGATTTCCATGACTTCCCATAATTATCTGTCTTGTATACGTAAGGATTCCAATCATTTCTACGGTAATTATTGATGACTACAACCGCAGACTCTTTATCAAAAGTAGATGCATTAATCTGTGGAATCCAACTACCTTTTGGCGCACCATAGATCTTATTGGCTACATTTTTCCATGTTTTTCCCCGGTCAGTGGTAACTTGTACATTTCCGTCATCCGTTCCTACCCAGATCACATTTCGATCTAATGGACTTGGTTCAATGACTATGATTGTGGTGAAATTTTCAGCACCGGTGGCATCATAAGTCAATCCTCCACTCTCATGTTGCTTTTGTTTTTCTGGATCATTGGTCGTGAGATCAGGCGAAATGATTTCCCAATTATTGCCGCGGTCGGTACTGTAGTGTACGTATTGAGAACCATAATATATGGCATCTTCATCAAATGGGTCCTGGGCAATGGCAGCATTCCAGTTGTAACGCAGGTATTCACCTTTTGGGTGCACGGGTTTGATTAATTGAGTATGTCCTGTGACCAGGTCATAACGTCCCACATTTCCTTGTTGACTCATGGCATAGCCGAACCGTGAGTTTCCTGGGTGAGGGACTACATCAAATCCATCACCAAAGAAGAGTTCTTCCCAATATGCATTACGGATACCGCCGGCACGCCATACATAAGCGGGACCACGCCAGGAGCCATTATCTTGCATCCCTCCGTAGACGTTATATGGCCAATCCATATCATAATTAATATGATAGAACTGAGCCAAGGGCAAGTTCTCTATAAATCGCCAGGTTTTTCCTTGATCTAATGAGATATTTAGCCCACCGTCGTTTCCTTCAATGATAAAATTTGGATTGGTTGGATGTCCCCAAAATGCGTGGTGGTCCGGATGAACTCCGTTAGCACCATAAGCTGTCATTAAGGACTCGAAGGTTTTAGCACCATCATTAGAAACGGTTACATAAGTGTGAAGATTATAAATTCGATTTTCATTGATAGGATCTACATAGATTTCAGCATAATAGAATGGCCTGCCACCAATATTTTTATCTGATACTTTCTTCCATTTAAATCCACCATCCTCAGACTTGTAAAATGCATTCTTTTTTGATTCGATGAGTGCATAAATAATTTTTGGGTTACTTCGGCTAATTGCGATTCCCATACGACCTAGGTCCCCTTTTGGGAGTCCGTCTTTGTCAGTTCGTTTCGTCCAGGTCTTTCCTCCATCAAATGTGATGTGCATTCCAGAACTTGAGCCTCCCGATTTAAAGAACCATGGCCAGCGTCTGAATTGCCACATATTGGCAATCAGTTTATCAGGATTACGTGGGTCCATGACCAATTCACCGATGCCAGTTTGCTCATCGATGTAGAGAATTTTTTCCCAAGTATCGCCTCCATCATTTGTTTTGTATACACCTCGATGTTCACTATCTCCCCATGCAGGACCTTGAGCACCAATATAGACCTCATTGGAGTTATTTGGGTTGATTAAGACACGATGGATATTTCGTGTTTCTCCCAATCCTTTAAATTCCCATGATTGTCCACCATCATTACTTTTATATACACCGAATCCAGCAGATTGACTGTTTCTTGGGTTCCCTTCACCAGTCCCTACCCAAATCACATCCGGGTTGGTTGGGTCCACAGCTACATCTCCAATAGATGCAGCATTTTGATCATCAAAAATAGGTTCCCATTTTATACCGCCACTTTCTGATTTCCATAATCCACCGGATGCTGTACCCACATACATTACATCGGTATTGGCCAGGACCACATCGATGGCTGTGACACGCCCACTCATTCCTGCGGGACCGATCGATCGCGCTTGCATACCTTTTAATTTTTCCATATCCAAACCATCTGCATACAGGATGGTGGATATAATTGAAATAATAAATAAGATTCTTTGTTTCATAATTAATTCCTCTTTAATTCGAATTGTGGTTAAATGAGTTTTCAAAAGTGCATCCAAATTCAGCACCAATCGGTGACCCTGGTGGTACCGCCGGGACCTTAACCGGTTCATATTCATCCGGTTCTTCTATAAATGCTTTAATACGATTTTCCAGCATATAGAAATGGGATTTATCTCGAGATAATTTTCCCCTATTTTTCGATAATTTTAAAGACAAAGTATTCACTTGTGCCATCGCAATTGATTGGGCACCAGGGGATGCATCTTTATTTACAGCCAGACTCATTAAATGATCTAAAACAACAAAATCCACACTTCGTTTCACTTCACCGGTTAAACCAGAAGGAGCCTGATTTAAAATTGTCTCTTCAATGATCTTGTTTAATACAAATTCTAAGCCAGGTTGGTTTTTATTTCTTGCATTGTATTCAATCAAGCGTATGGCCCGGGCAGGGTGGAAGATCATCCGACAAGTAAGATTCGCAGCTGTTTCTGCCAGACTCACTCCATCAAAGGTGACACTGGTTCTGGAATTAAATGACTCTCGAGTACGGCCACGCCCTGCGGCACGGGGCGGCATAAGCTTAAGCAATTCTTCTCTTAAAGTTAGGGCTTCCGGTTTCAATGTAGCAATGAGTCCATTCAGTGCATCTATTTGAAATTTGGGATCAAGAAATTCGGTTACCATCTGACCGTCGCCACGGAGTGCATAAGTGTAATTTAATCCGCCCACTACTTTGGCAGCTCCTTCAATTTGGAAACGGTGTAGTAGATAAATCGGTACCAATACATCCTCAATATCACTATAAGGTTGCCCCAAACGGATCATCTTTTCTCCAAAATTATTAAGAGCCACTTTTCTAACGGCCATGAGGTTTTCCAATTCGGATACAGGATCCTTGCCATTATCCCAAAGGTGAGCGGTGGGGTGTGCAGAGCCCAATGGTCGTGCATCTTGATCCGTAATAAATGTATATCCCCGACGAATACCATCTTGGACAATTTTTTCCAAAGCTTTATCTTCATCGGTTCCCTGGGGAAAATCCTGATACCCATAAGCGACGGAAATTTTATCCCATTCACCAATGCCTACATCATAGGCATCTCGCCAATCTATATTTCCATTTTTATCAAGCGTCACGGTAGGGTGGGGGTAGTCCATAACCGATGCACGGCCGGCGGCACTGGCGATATAATTATGGGCCAATCCGATGGTATGGCCGATCTCGTGAGCCACCAATTGCCGAACTCTTGCCAAAGCCAATTCACGCATATAATCAGGGATGTCTTCCCTATTTTCGTATGGTGCTAAAAGGCCTGTGGCGATCAAATAATCTTGTCGGAGCCTTAATGAACCGAGAGATACATTCCCCTTAATAATTTCACCAGTACGTGGATCAACTACTGCACTGCCATAAGACCAACCTCGCGTTGCCCGATGAACCCAATGAATCATATTATATCGTACATCCATGGGATGTGCCCCATCGGGAAGTACCTTTACCTGAAATGCATTTTTATATCCAGCTGCTTCGTATGCTTGGTCCCACCATAGACCACTTTCCAGCATAGCGGTTTTCACCGGTTCCGGTACACCGGGATCAATGTAATATACAATGGGTTCAACCGCTTCACTGACTCGAGCCCTTGGATTCTTTTTTTCTAATCGATGTCGAGTGATATATCGGATATAAATGGATTCATCTAGCGGCACGGCATAATCTTGAAAGGACATGGGAAAATATCCTGCTCGCGGATCGTGTTTCCGGGGCGTATAATTGTCATCCGGTAGTTCTACAAACGAATGATGGAGACGAACAGTTATGGCCTTAGGCGTGGGTGTTACTTGTCGCACATAACGGCCAGGGTTTGTCCCTGTGTATGTCATCAATGCTTCCACTTCTGTATTTTTGGGGAAGTTCATGGTGGCGGGGAGGTGGATGGCAGATCGGCTCTTATCCACTTTATAATTACCCATTTTTTGATTTTTTAATCGAGAAACGATGCCATGTGTATCCTGGAGGAAAAAGTCCGTGGCATCCAAAAGAATGCGGCCTTTGGTTTCAACAGATACTTTAAATCCCCACAGGGTGGATTTGGCAAATCCATCTACCACTGATTGTTTTTCTTTCGGATCATTTGTATTAGCTCGATATTGGTAATTGGGTTGAATGAGTAAAACTTTTGGTCCCACCCGATGAAAATACACAATGCGTTCATTTCCCAATTGACCTCGGTCCAAGCCCACATCATTGGAACCCATTCCAGCCGTGAGTGAACTCACGTATAAAAATTCTTTATCAAAATCTGAAATTTCCATCCACAGTTTCCCCGTGGATTCTTCCCAATATAAATTAATGTAGCCATCCATTTTTTTCATGGACTTGGTTTTCTCTGCAATGGATTCGCCGGAAACAGTACCGACCATTAAAATTATTATCCAAAATTTCTTCACAATTTCCTCCTCATTATAAAATCAAAGAACACCAATTTAAATGTGGAGAGATACATGAAACAGAAAAAAATAGCCAATCCATTTTCTCCACAATACACTTTCGCATTAGATTGATAAACGCACTATGTTTAAAAAACTCATATTCATTCTTCTTTTCGTTGGATGTGGCTCCGGACCAGACATCAAACGCGTTTCCATTTCGGTTGGGGATGCAGAAATGGCATTTGTCTGGGTACCGGGTGGTTCATTTAAAATGGGAAGCAATTCAGCCATGGCCAGGGAAGATGAACAGCCGGTGCACACTATAAATTTAGATGGATTCTGGATGGCTGAGACCCCTGTGACCAATGGACAATTTGTAGCATTTGTAAATCAGACATACCATAAAACAACGGCGGAGATTGCCCCAACCGTGGAAGAGATTATGGCCCAAGTGCCCCCGGGTACCCCACCGCCCTCGAAAGAGATGCTCGTTCCCGGATCTCTCACTTTTATTAATCATCCTACACCAGCAAATTCCAATTCTGCTGTACGATGGTGGCAATGGTCACTCAATTCAGATTGGCGACATCCTTACGGGGAAAAGTCATCCATTGACGAGTTAATTGATCATCCGGTGGTACAGACTTCCTGGTTTGATGCGTTGGCATTTGTAGAATGGGCGGGGATGAGTTTACCCACCGAAGCCCAATGGGAATATGCCGCCAAAAAAGGGGGAGGTGCGAATCGCCGGGAAATGAATACTTGGCAGGGAGTGTTTCCCGTGAATAATTCAAAATCCGATGGCTATGAGAAGACCAATCCCGTTTACGCTTATAAGCCCAATAAAATTGGTCTTTATGATATGGCGGGAAATGTGTGGGAGTGGGTAGCCGATTGGTATCGCCCCGATACCTACAGTATGAAAATCCGGGATAAGAATCCTACGGGGCCATTTTCCAGTTATGATCCGGCAGAACCTGCGGTTCCAAAACGGGTAACTCGGGGTGGCTCATTTTTATGCAATGATCAATATTGTGCTGGGTATCGCCCATCGGCCCGAATGCGGGTCAGTCCTGACACCAGTTTGGAGCATACGGGATTCCGCGTGGTCATGAGCGAAAAACAGATGGCAAAATTTTTGAATAAAAATAATTAATAATTATAGTTTTTGACATTTAGAGCAATAATGAGTTCCTCGCTGTCCAACAAATATTTTTTTTAGTTTTACATTGCACCGTGGGCACGGACTTCCTTCCTTAGCAAAAACATTTAAATATTTTTTAAATCCACCAGGTATTTTATTTCCATAGGAAAA
>CAYVNB010000038.1:0-10308 GCA_964452665.1 uncultured bacterium | reverse complement strand
CTGGCAGTGCTTCTTCCTTAAATTGTCCTGATCCATCAGTGCTGTATGTAATGAGTTCACTTCTGAGTACATCCACAATTTGGTTAAAGCCCGGCCCGGCATTTACGGGCAATTGCATGGGGAATACATTGGAACCAAAGTGATCTTTTGCCTGCTGAAGTATTATATCAAATTTTGTATGTTCCCGATCCAAACCATTCACCACCAATACTTTAGGCAAACCATAATTGGTGGCATAATTCCAGACTTGTTCTGTGCCTACTTCAATGCCATTGACGGCATGGATGACTATGATAGCCGCATCGACAACGGCTAAAGAGGAAATGGTTTCTCCAATAAAATCCAAATATCCTGGTGTATCAATCAAATTGAATTTGGTGCCCTTCCACTCTAAATGAAGTGGCGAAGAATGGATGGATATTTGTCGATCGTGTTCATCATGATGATAATCCGAAACGGTGGTTCCAGCTTCGATGGAACCGATTCGATTTACTTCACCTGAATGGGATAACATGGTTTCAGTTATAATTGTTTTTCCGGATGCACCATGCCCAACCAGGGCAAAATTACGGATGTTTTTGGCTGCATAGTTTTTCATACTAATCTCTTAATTTTGGGTCAAAAGTTGATGTTTTCCTACCTCGGATAAAGGATGGCAGGTCCAAGTGTAAAGATGGTAAGTGCTTTATTTCAAGGAAATAAAAAGAAGAATAATTCAGAAAATATTTTGCTGGATATCTTCTATATAGGCCCGTAGGACTGGTGGGAGGAATACATTACTTAAATTTAATTCTGAAAATTCTCTACCCAAAATACCAAGCCGTTGGTCAATGGGTTTGATTTTATTGACCACAATATATGATTCATCATTTACGGAACACATGCCCCCTTGAAAGTCCCCTTTACCTTGAACAATATGGATATCCATTTTTTCAGCCAATTCTTCAAATAAATTGAGCAGTCGCTCTGGCTTTAATTTTCCCATAAATTATAAGAGGTCGTTCCGTTTAAGTTTTTCCAAATACGACACCAATGATTTTACATTCTCAACTTTCTCTCGGGGGATGATAAGTGTGGCATCGGGCGTATTCACCACCACGAGATCACTGGCACCCACGATGGCCGTAAAATGGCCATTTGATTGTAGAAAATTATTTTGTCCATCCATAATCACCCCATCTCCGCGGACCACATTATCGCCTTTGGATTTAGGCGATACATCAAAAACGGAGTCCCATGACCCTAAATCGTTCCAATTGAATTCAGCTTTCACCACAAAAATACAATCGGATTTTTCCAAAAGACCATAATCAATGGATTCCGGCTCTATATTATTCCACAACCGGGTAAAGTTTTGTTTGCCATCAATTCTTTTTTTGATTTTTCCCAATTGATCATTTAATTCAGGCATATGAGATTTTAGCTGATTGAAAAATGAATCCACTTTCCAAACAAACATGCCGCCATTCCATAAAAAATCACCGCTGGCAATAAATCGCTCTGCCAATTTTTTATGGGGCTTTTCCGCAAATGTTTTAACCTGAAACCCATTTAAATGATCTTCCGGACTTTCTTGATCATACTGTATATACCCATAACCAGTTGATGGATAGGTGGGTTCAATACCAATGGTCACCAATGATTCGTTCTTATTGGCCAATTGAATGGCAGATCGAACCGTTTTGGCAAATTTTTGCGCGCCAACAATAAGATGATCTGCAGGAAACACACCCATAATTGCATCTTTTCTAATTTCACGGATTCGGAGGGCCGCCAACCCAATTGCAGGGGCAGTATTTTTACCGCTCGGTTCAACAATTATATTTTTGGGTTTCACGCCATTGATCATTTTTTTGATCTTCGGCGCCAAATCTTCTCCTGTAACGATGAGAATATCATCAACATTTTTCATTTTTTGCAAACGATCTACGGTCATTTGTAGCATCATCTCATTGCCAATAATATTGAGAAGTTGCTTTGGGTTTCCTTTTCGGCTTAAAGGCCAAAATCGAGTGCCACGACCCCCGGCCATGATTACAGCAAACATGGATTTATTGCTCTCCTACCTGGATAGATCCGATATCGATATCCCAATTGGCGCGAACTTGAAACGTATCGGGGTGTGCATAAAACCATTCACTGGTTAAAAAGGGATTCACCTTACCAAATGTGTATGCACCGCTTTGATCCACATCATCGATAATCATTAATCGATAGGGTCCTTCAGGTATGTTTTGAAACTGGAATTGATGGCTGGAACTTACGGCAGAATGGAAAATTTTGGACGCTTTTTCCATGGATTCCAATTGGATTACAGACGTAATCCCGGGTATTTCTACATAACCGGTTAATCCACCATATCCCATTTTTTTCTCGGACTTAATGGTGACCCAGGTAATAGAATCTTTTAATGATTTCCCTTCAATTGGCGTTAGGCCTTCAGAAAATATTTTTAATTTATATTTCGTTTTTTCTGTCCACCCACCAGGAGGAATAAAATGACCAGAAACAGGATTACTCCAATTCAATTTTACAGCGACGGTGTCCGAGTCTGCCACCATTATAAATGCACTATCAGAAACGGCCATGATGGGTTTCGAAAAATTTAGAGAAATAAAGGGCCCACCATCTGATTGCAATCGAATGGATTCCGATCCTTCTGGGCTTATCTTTTTTGTATGAGATGTATCCCGTTTAGCTGATACACGAAAACTGACTTTTCCATCTGTCAATCTTTGATTGCCAGTCTTGACTTCCCCTAATGTTAAGGCTGCCTTCCCCGGCGCCAATGTATCTTCTGCCATGATCAAAAATCGTTTTTTATCATCTATATCCTGATGAATAATGGGTCGAACTGAATTTTGATCTGCATCTGTAATGACAAGGTCTTTCACTTCTACTGAATCCAGCTCCTGATTAAAATGCATCCAACCCCATTTTTGCCCGATCCATTCACTATGGGTTAATTTTAATGGGGGTGTCTCACGGCGTGTTCGAATGGGAATCCCTGTAACGACTTCGTTAACTCCAATATGATAAAATGATTTCGGACTGACACCATATGCCATACGCTCGGGGACCAATTTTGCTCCCGAAGCACTCCGCTCAACCCCCAGTATTATATAATCGCCGGGAGCCAAATATTTAAATTCAAAATGACCCTCATCATCCGCTTCTGAAACATATTGGGGATTGGTGAAAAAAATAGAGTCGGAAAATGTATCTAATATTTTCCATAAATGAACCGCATAACTCCCACCCCCATATACCCGCCCGGAAATCATGCCTTCATCAATCACATCTCCCGTGCTAAATGCCACCTGTATAGATTGTTCAAGGGGTACTCGACGCTCATCCTTTAAATTACGGTTAATGGTGATAACATAGGTCTGATCGGATAATAATGAATCAGGGAATTGAAGCAATATGGCATCATCATCATAAATCACCTCTACAGGTGTATCAAGTTTAGGAGAAACTGAGATAGCTTTAAGTAGTGATTTTTCATCAATGTATTCAGAAAAATTCAGTTTAACGAGCCCTCCTTTAAAATTAAGTGATCCAGCTTCCGGATCAGCGGAAGTTAATTCAGGTGATGTTTTATCTTCGGGACCACCATCCGGTGCAGATATGGATGCACAGGCATAAATAATAATAGAAAATAGAACTCCGAAAAGAAGCTTCATTTGATGTTTAAGAAAATTTAATTGATTCAAAAGTGGACCATCTATTTATTAAGAGGTTCCAAATTTACAGGAATTTCTTTTCCAAATTTCATTTCAGTTTCACTCACTTGAGTGGTGATGCACCAAACTTTTACGCCGGTCTTATATGCTTCCAGCAAAGTCTGAGAAAATTTTGGATCTCGTTCCCACATGGGTGAAAATTGATTCGCATCGGAACGTTGACATACAAACAGGATGCCGGCTCCGGCTCCTGATTTTACAATATCTGCTAGCGCTTGGGCGTGACGTGCGCCTCTTTCCGTTACTGCATCTGGGAATTTGGCCAATCCATTTTCTACATATGTCACGGACTTCACTTCTAAATAAAATGGGTTTTCATTTTGACCTTTCAACAGAAAATCAAATCGATGGTTCCCATGAGATACTTCCGATCTTACAAAACCATAATTGTGAAACATCGGCAGCAGGTTATCCTGAAGGGCTTCCAAGACAAATCGATTGGGCAGAACCGAAACCAATGATATTAACTGTCCTTCATGATATAACATGACCGTAGAATATTTTGTTTTTCGCTCAGACCCTTCTGGCGCTGGCCGCAATAGCAGTTTAGCACCAGGAAGGAGCAATTCTTTTAGTCGTCCCGGATCGGGCAAGTGAGAACGGACGATTTTTCCATCTACTTCGACCATGGTAATAAATCGGTTTGGGCGTTCTACAAATTTCCCCTGAATAAGGGGGCCTTCAATTTTCATGTATTTATTCCATAATTCATGCGAAAGAAATTAGGTGAAAAAAACATTCTTCGAATTCATATTAGTAATAATGTATTATATTTGGTTTATTAATAATTATTCTATATTTTCTTTTGTTTATATAAATTTGTTTCGAATAATATTATGAAATTAGATCATACAGACAAAGGAATATTGGATGAACTTCAGGCCAACGCCCGTATTACCAATGCTGAACTGGCCAAGCGGGTAAACCTGTCTCCCTCGAGTACTTTAGAGCGAGTAAAAAAACTAGAAGCCTGTGGCCTCATTGATCGATATGTAACTTTATTGAACACACGCAAGGCGGGATATTCTTGTATTACATTTGTAGAAGTAACCTTGACCCGCCACGGGGAAGCTCCGGTGGAAAACTTTTTTAAATCTATTGCAGATATGCCAGAAGTTCTAGAATGCCATCATATTACCGGTGAAGGAGATTTTCTATTGAAAATCGCTACCCGAGATATTCCCCATTATGATGAATTAATCCTTCACGGATTATCTGCATTGCCTAATGTACAACATTTGAAAACATCCGTGGTTCTTTCAACGTTTAAACACCAAACCCAATTACCGATTTAACATGGCTCTCGTTCCTTCATATATCCAGGATCTTGCCAATTATATACCAGGGAAGCCCATTGAAGAAGTCCAGAGAGAGCTCGGACTGGACCATGTGGATAAATTGGCATCCAATGAAAATTCATTAGGTCCATCCCCAAAGGCGATTGAAGCGATGGCCAAATCTTTGTCTGGCCTTCACCGTTATCCAGACGTATCCGGTTATCAATTGCGCACCAAACTGGCAAATCGGTTTGATGTAAAAATTGAGAATGTAATCTTGGGTGCTGGAAGTGAAGGCATTATGTCAACGATCATTCGGACCTTCCTCTTCAGTGATGATGAATTGGTTTCAGCGGCAAATTCATTTATTGGATTTCGTGTTCTGGCCAATGCATCTGGGCGAAGAGTTCATTGGGTGCCTATGAAAAATTATCGCTATAACCTTGAAGGTATGGCAAGTAAGGTGAATGACTATACCAAGATCATTTATATTGCCAACCCTGATAATCCCATGGGCACATACATCCCCAGGAAGGAATTTGACGAATTTTATGCTCACGTGCCTAAACGAGTTCTTATTATTTTAGATGAAGCCTATTATGAATTCGCTCAGGCCAAGAAAGATTACCCTGATTCCATGAACTATCGCTATGATAATGTAATCACCCTCCGAACTTTTTCGAAAGCCTATGGCTTAGCAGGCCTCCGTATTGGCTATGGCTTTGCTCATGATGAACTCATTCGTAATTTGAATAAAGTGAAAGAGCCTTTTTCCCCATCTTTGATCGCTCTAACTGCCGGTTCCGCTGCCATGGATGATGAGGATTTTTTACAGCAAACACTCACCGTGAACACAGAAGGATATACTTACTATAAAGAACAGCTGACACAACTTGGAATTCAATGGATACCTTCGGTGGCCAATTTTATTACTATTGTCTGGGATTCTGATGACCAAGCCCAAATGGTCACTCAATCCCTGCTTAAAAAAGGTGTCATTGTCCGTTATTTAAAAGCATTTGGGTGGCCAAACTGCATTCGAATATCCATTGGATTGGAAAAAGAGAATGAACGCTGTATCAAGGCATTAAGATCCATCCTTAATATTCAAGGAAGTTATGAATAATTATAAAATAAAGTCTTTTGACCACTGCGAACTTTATGTAAGTAATGCCAAACAGGCAGCTCATTATTACCGTTCTATCCTAGGCTTTCAACCGATTGCCTATCAAGGGTTGGAAACAGGTAATCGGGAAAAGGTCAGTTATGTGATGAAACAAAACCAAGTACGGTTTGTATTGAGTTCTCCTCTTATCCCCGGCACAGAATTGGGCCATCACATTGATCAACATGGAGATGGCGTAAAGGATGTTTCATTCTCTGTTGATAATGCAGAAAATGCCTGGAAAGAGACAACCTCCCGAGGTGCTAAAAGCGTTAATGAACCACAATTGATTGAAGACGAGAAAGGTGAAGCAGTCGTTGCTACCATCAAAACCTATGGGGATACAACCCATACATTTGTAGAACGAAATAATTATAATGGTGTATTTTTGCCTGGTTACCAGGTGATGGATGTACACATGGTTGCTGATCCCGTAGGTATCCGCCATATTGACCACGTGGTAGGGAATCAACCGGATCAGGCTATGGAATCTGTTTGTAATTTTTATGAAAAGGTATTTGGATGGCACCGGTTTTGGTCCGTTGATGATAAAGATGTTTCAACTGAATACAGTTCTCTACGATCCATTGTCATGGCCAATGATAATGAAAAAATTAAAATGCCCATTAATGAGCCCGCCCAAGGTCTCAAGAAATCTCAAATCCAGGAATTCGTCGATTTTTATAAAGGGGCAGGTGTACAGCACATCGCCATGTCCACGTTGGATATTATCGAAACTGTGACCAAATTGAAAGCCAATGGGGTAGAGTTCCTACCCACACCTAAAACCTATTATGAAACTTTAAAAGAGCGTGTGGGTGAATTTGATGAAGATATCAATATACTCGCTGATCTGGGGATTCTTGTGGATGCAGATGAAAATGGGTATATGCTTCAGATATTTACCCAGCCGATCCAAGATCGCCCTACCCTTTTTTATGAAATTATTCAACGGAAAGGATCCAATAGTTTTGGGAAAGGTAATTTTCAAGCCCTCTTTGAATCCATCGAGCGAGAACAAGAAAACAGAGGAAACCTATAAATGAAATTTGCAACCTACTTGTTGGAGAGAAAATCAGAGCCGCGATTCGGTTTTAAAAAAGAGAATTATATCATCGATATCAAACGAGCTGCTCATTGGGTCCGCGATACAAAGAATGATACTAAGTTTTTGGAAATCCCCACCACATTGAAAGAAGCTCTGGAGAATTGGGACACACATTTTGCCAAACTTAGAGAATTGGATACATTACTAGAAAAGAATGATTTTCAATCTCAATCAGCCAATGGAACACCCATTGTTGTCCTGGAAGAAGAAGTCCAATTACTGTCTCCCATTCCAAACCCTCAATCCTTTCGAGATTTTTATGCCTTTGAACAGCACGTTCGTTCTGCACGAAAACTCCGCGGTCTGGATATGCACCCGGATTGGTTCAAGATTGCCATTTTTTATTTTTCCAACCCGGCAGCTCTATATGGTCATGGAGAAGAGATCCCATATCCTCGTGGTACGGAAGAATTGGATTTTGAACTTGAGTTTGCTGTGGTGATTGGTAATGGTGGCTCCGATATTTCTGCGGAGTATGGGGACAAATATATTGCCGGTTATATGATCTGCAATGACTGGTCAGCCAGGGATCTACAGCGGGAAGAAATGGCCATGAGCCTCGGCCCGGCAAAAGGGAAAGATTTTGCCTCAAGCTTTGGACCTTACCTAGTTACACCTGATGAACTGGAAGATGCTTGGGGTGAGGATGGAAAACTTCATCTTAGAATGACATGTCATGTTAATGGAAAATTAATTTCTGATGGAAATACAAACGATTTGTATCATCCATTCACCAAAATGATCGAGCGAGCATCAATGAATGCAAAACTTCTTCCCGGTGATATTCTAGGTTCTGGTACGGTTGGTACGGGATGCATTCTGGAACTACGTCCAGAGAATACAGGTGGATGGATCAAGAAGGGCGACGTGGTTCGAATGGAGGTGGAACGATTGGGTGTTTTAGAAAATAAGATTGTGTAAAATTTGCACTTAAATACAAAGGTCACAGAGATCATAAATATTGTTGTAACCAAATTTTGTGAAATCCGTGTTTAAATAATATGCCATTTTATCAAAAAAGGGGAGAAATCCCAAACAAACGCCATATTCAATTTCGGGATGACTCCGGAAATCTCTATTGGGAAGAACTTATCAGTCGGGAGGGATTTAGTCATATGTATTCCAACGTATATCATATCCATCCTCCTACGACAGTAGACAATGTTGGCGATCTAAATAGGATCGATCTCACATCCGCAGATCAGACCCACCGGCACCACCACATCAGAACTGCCAATCTAGATTCCAAAGGCAATGCCATTTCATCCCGAATTCCTCTATTCTTTAATACAGATTTGGCCATCTCAAAAGCACATGTCACCGATTCAATGGATTCACTGTACCGAAACGGAAATGCAGATGAAGTATTATTTATCCACAGAGGTTCAGGAACCTTCAGTTCTAACTTTGGAAATATGGAATTAAAAACTGGTGATTATCTCGTTATTCCCAGAGGAGTTATCTGGCAGATCATTGTGAACGAATCCATGAAAATTATTGTTGCAGAATCCAGGGGACCAATTGAAACACCAACAAAATATCGAAACAAATTCGGTCAACTGCTGGAGCATTCTCCCTATTCAGAGCGGGATATTCGAACGCCGGAATTTGTGGGCCCAATGACGGACTCACCCATCGAAGTAGAAATAAAACTACAGAACGGCATCCAGACCTACGGCTATCAGCACCACCCCTTTGATATCGTGGGCTGGGACGGTTATTATTTTCCTTATATTTTTAATATTAATGATTTCATGCCCATCACAGGGAAGATCCACCAACCACCGCCAGTGCATCAAACATTTCAGGGTCAGGGGTTTGTAATCTGCTCTTTCGTTCCCCGATTATTTGATTATCATGATGAATCTGTCCCAGCGCCTTATGCACACAGCAATGTAGATTCTGATGAAATTTTGTATTACGTGGAGGGAAATTTCATGAGCCGCAAGGGTATTGAAGAAGAATCGATTTCCTACCATCCCATGGGATTGCCCCATGGCCCTCAACCGGGAAAAATTGAAGAATCACTTGGGGCTAAGGAAACGAACGAACTGGCAGTGATGATCGATACATTTAAACCGCTAAACATGACAGAGGCAGCCCTAAGTATAGATGATGAACATTATCCTTATTCTTGGAAAGAATCATGATTTTTGACCCCAGCGAAATCCCCTTTCAGGAAACCCATAAACTTATGATTGGGTCCATCGTACCCCGGCCTATTGCTTTTGTTTCCACCCAATCCAAGGACGGAAAAAATAATGTGGCCCCATTTTCATATTTTAATGGTGTATGTTCCAAGCCACCTACAATTATGTTCGCCCCAGCGCGGCGCGGTTGGGACGGTGAAGAAAAGGATACGCTCATTAATATTAGGAATACGGAAGAATTTGTTGTCAATATTGTTTCGGAATTTTTTGCAGAAAAAATGGTTATGTGTGCCACGGACTTCGATTCAGATGTGGATGAATTTGAATTCTCAGGACTGACACCGGTCAATTCTCAAAAAATTAAACCACCTCAAGTTAAAGAAGCAAAAATTAGTTTTGAATGTAAATTGAACCAAATTGTGGAAGTTGGAGATGGAACTGCAGGAAGCGGATTTGTGGTCATCGGAACAATTGTTCTTTTTCATATCGATGATGATATATATGATAATGGCCGAATTCTTTTGGATCAACTGGAACCCTTGGGAAGGCTCGCAGGGAACTGGTATACCAGGTCAACCGATACGTTAAAAATTGTTCGAAAGGTTAAACCGGACTAATCACTATATATATAATACCCTTGAAAATAGGCATTTAAAGTTCTATCCCTTCCTGCATTTTTCTTTTTTATTTTAATTCTAAATTTGGAACTTTGGATTATAACCTATAATAAAATTTTAAATTCAAATTATATTTAGAAAACTTATAATTCATTGCTAATCAATCCCCCAATCTAAAAAAGCACTTGAATTATGTTCACCAGGGCATGGCGGTGGCAGGTCTGGCAGTGAATTATCAAAATTGG
>CAYVNB010000037.1:8620-10331 GCA_964452665.1 uncultured bacterium | reverse complement strand
AAAAGAAATTAAAGACTTCGGAGATTATTGCAAAGGTTTGGGCCAATCGAGGAATTGAATCGATAGTTAGTTACAAAGATTTATTCGATCCAAACATTCATCAACTCTATGATTCATTCATAAAGAATATACAGGATGAAATCCCCATTTAATTTTTGGGGATTATGATGTAGATGGCACCACTTGCGCTTAATTATTATATTTCAGTTTAATGGATCTCAATGCAAAAGTTGAATTTTATAACACTGATAGGCAATGGAGAACACCTGCGGTTTATCGTCAGTCAAAATGGTAGGAATTATCCTAGAGTTGGGTTCAAATTATCTTCTCATTATGAGGATTTGATTTGCGGAGTACCTGTCCATTTAGCCTACGTAGTCGATGTCAATGAATGGCGGGGGTTATCTACGATACAACTCAATATCCGTGATATCCATATTCCAGAATAGCAAAAAAAATTGATGTACACGAGTAAAATTGCAGGCATGGGGCACCATGCGCCTGACCAGGTGGTTACCAATCATGATTTATCTAAAATAATGGATACATCTGATGAATGGATTCGGACTCGAACTGGCATACTTGAAAGACGGTGGTCTGATAAAGAAACAGGCGCATCAGATTTGGCTTATAAAGCATCAATTAATGCAATTTCGAATGCAGGGATTGATGCCAGTGAGATTGACCTGGTGGTGGTAGGCACCATTTCATCGGACTATTTTTTTCCTGGCGTAAGCGCCCAATTGCAGGATCGTCTTGGATTAAAGACAATCGGTGCCTTTGATATTAAAACTGCCTGTTCCGGATTTATCTATAGTCTATCGATCGCGGATCAATTTATCAAAACCGGAATGGCCAAATCTGCATTGGTCATTGGTGCAGAAGCCCAGTCAAAGTTAATTGACAAATCAACCGAAGGAAGAGATGTGAGCGTTCTTTTTGGTGATGGCGCCGGTGCGGCCGTGTTGACACGAAGTCAAAGTGATCATGGTATTCTTTCAACCCATCTTCATTGCGAAGGCAAGGATATGAAACATTTATGGATGGAAGCGCCCGGCACAAGTCCAGATGCATGGGTAAGACAAAACAAATTAAACTTAGATAAATTCAAACCCGTTATGAATGGGAAAGAGGTCTTTAAGAATGCAGTCACCCGGTTTCCGGAAGTGATTGAAGAAGCAATGGCAGAAAATGATTTATCCTTTGATGATATTAAATTGATCATTCCCCACCAAGCCAATTATCGCATCAGCCAAGCCGTGGCCAAACGGATGGGCGTGGGCATGGATATGATATATAGCAACATTCACAAGTATGGCAATACGACAGCTGCCTCCATTCCCATTGCCTTGTCAGAAGCATTGGTAGAGGGTCGGATTTCTAACGGAGATTATATTATTTTGGCTGCTTTTGGCGCTGGATTTACATGGGCATCTGCTGCAATTAAATGGTAAATATTCGTTTGAATTAATATGGATAAATTATTTTTTAATGACGAACATTCAATGCTGATCAAAATGGTCCGTGATTTTGCTGATAATGAAATTACACCTATCGCTGCAGAATTGGATGAATCTGAATCATTCCCAAAGGCATTAGTGCACCATATGGCTGAGCTTGGACTCATGGGCATTCCTATTCCAGAGGAGTTAGGTGGTGCTGGGATGGATACAGTCGCTTATGCAGCCGCAGTCATGGAAATTGCCCGAGC
>CAYVNB010000037.1:5750-8520 GCA_964452665.1 uncultured bacterium | reverse complement strand
CTTGGGGTCGGGGCATTCATTGTCCCGACAGATTCAGAAGGAATGCGATTGGGTCCAAAAGAGAAAAAAATGGGTTGGCGCGCCAGCGATACACGGCAGATATTTTTTGAAGATATGGTTGTTCCTGCTGAAAATATGCTGAGCACTCCCGGGAAAGGATTTAAAACATTTCTGAAGACATTAACGGGTGGGAGGATTTCTGTGGCAGCACTATCTGTTGGAACGGCTCTGGGCGCTTATGAGCGGGCATTGAATTATGCCACGGAACGGAAAGCATTCGGGAAAAAGATCCATGAATTTCAGGCGGTGGGGAATAAATTGGCAGATATGGCCACAGAAATTGAAGCAGCAAAGTTGCTCACATTTCATGCAGCATGGAAAAAAGATCAGGGGATGAAGATTATTAAAGAAGCGGCCATGGCCAAATTATTTGCCAGTGAAACAGCCATGCGCACTACCACAGAGGCCATTCAGGTGTTGGGTGGTTATGGATATGTAAAAGAATACGATGTTGAACGGTTCTTTAGGGATGCAAAAATTTTAGAGATTGGTGAAGGAACCAGCGAAATTCAACGATTAATTATTACAAAAAAAATTATAAATGCAGTTAAAGGGCTATAATGGTTCGTATTCCCAATAAACCATCATTATATCAGAAAATAATGAAGATAATAAATTATTATTGGCGACAAATATCAATTTTAATTGGCGTTGTAGTGCTATTATCGTTTTTCTTTCCGAGAGGGAAGACCCTCCTTTATACCTACCAATTAAATGATGTAGCTCGTGAAGAGGTCGTAGCGCCATTCAATTTTCCCATCTTAAAAACGGATGACGAACTGCAGATAGATTTGGATGAAGCGCTCGAAGCGGAGCCATTTCAATTTTCTCGATCACAAGATGTTGTGGATGGTCAAATTGCTCTTATTGGGGATTATATTGATCTGGTGAAAGCAATCCAAGTCAGCCACAAAAAACTAAATAATTCAAAGGATACGCTGTATCGTAATCGGTTTTCAGATCAATTTGATGTGGCCCGAGTAGCTGTGCAATCTGATAGTGCTGCCTTGGCCATTCAAATGGAAACCATCCAGAATAATTTTGCTTTTGCAGCCAATGATGAAAAATGGAATGCAGTTTTTTCCGCTGACCCAAGAGATGAGAGCAACATCCAGCTAGAATCTTTAAAAAATGATATTATTCAGATTTCAAGAAACCGATGGGCCGAAGGCATTTATGATATTGCCGTTTCAGAAATTTTAAGTGACCATGTTACGGTAATTGTTGGGGATGAAGAAGTGCCCTCATTAACAGCGCCGTCCACTTTTAATGATCTTCAACATGCGTGGACAAAAGCGCGAATAGAGGTGACCAATCTTTTTCCGGAAGTGGTCGATGTGCAAAGGGATCTGGGTTATTCCCTCATTGTGGAATTTATGAAGCCCAATATCATTTTTGATCGGGAAACCACAGAGCGGCGGCAAAAGGCGCGGCAAGATCGTGTCCCTCGTAACAAAGGTATCATCCTTAAAAATGAACGAATTGTAGATGCCAATACACGAATCACCAGTGATGATCTCCAAAAATTACATTCTTTATCGGTCGCTCTGGATCTAAAGGTTATGGAAGAACAGGGTGTGGATGTGGCCTTGGCTTACTTAGGTCGCATCCTTGTGATCGGTATCATTGTATCCTTCTTTTTTACATTTTTACTCACATATCGCACACCCATTTTTGAAGATTGGCGGATGGTGATGCTCATTGGATTGGTCTTCACGATTGAAGTGGGTCTCGCTTTCCTCTTCACTCAAAATCTCGCTTTATCTGAATATTTAATTCCCATCACTGTTGCCGCCATGGTTCTGACCATCATGTTCGATGCCCGGATCGGATTTATGGGCATTACATCCATCATTTTGCTTGTGGGGATTCTCATCGGAAATAATGTAGAATTTATGGTCACATCCATGTTCACCTCATCAGTTGGTATATATGCCGTAAGGCAATTAAGAGGGCGTAGCCAATTATTCGCAGCCATTTTTGCCTTATTAGCCAGCAGTGCCTTGGTCATTGTAGGGCAGGGATTATTTAAAGGTCATTCATGGACATTAATGGGATATGACATGATAAACCTGTCAGTTGTGGCCGTCTTGTCCCCAATCGTCACTTATGGATTAATCGGTATATTAGAAGTATCCTTTGGGATTACTACCAACTTGACCTTAATTGAATTGTTGGACTTTCAGCATCCACTCTTAAAACGATTGCAACATGAAGCGAACGGTACCTTTAACCATAGTATTGTTGTGGGAAATTTGGCGGAAGCCTGTGCCGATGCTATTGGTGCCAATTCACTCCTTTGTCGTGTGGGAGCCTATTATCATGACTTGGGTAAAATGGTTCGTCCTGAATATTACATCGAAAACCAATATACCGGTGAAAACCGACATGATGCACTCACACCAGTCATGAGTGCAAAAATTATTAAAAATCATGTAACGGAAGGACTTAATCTTGCCAAGGAGTATGGTTTGCCCAGTATCGTCAGTGATTTTATACCCATGCATCATGGCACAACACGTGTGGAATATTTTTATAGGAAGGCGATGGAAGAAGATAAAAAGGTGGATAAAAAACAATTCCAATATCCCGGGCCGAAACCGAATACAAAAGAAACGGGCATCCTCATGATCTGTGAAGCGGTGGAGGCGGCAGTACGCTCCATAAATGAACCGGATATCATGAAAATTGAGGATATGATTGATAAAAT
>CAYVNB010000037.1:0-5650 GCA_964452665.1 uncultured bacterium | reverse complement strand
GTTTTTGGGAATGATGATTTATTGAGTGGACTCAAAAAAGAATTTTTTCATAAAGATCATTTCACAGATGTGATTGCATTTCGGTTGAATGATTATGAAGAAGAAAATGTAGAAGGCGAAGTATATATTAGTTTGCCTCGATCAATTGAAAATGCGAAAAAGTTTAATCAGCCTTATGCCAAAGAATTGGGTCGACTCATCATCCATGGCAGCCTTCACCTTCTCGGATACGAAGATAAAACGGAAGCAGATAAAAAGAAAATAACCGAAAAAGAAGATAAATATTTAGACCAAGTGAATTGGAAACAACTCTATGAGTGATATCGGTAAAAAATTCGAAGAACTGGTTGAGATTGTTGATAGACTCCGAGCACCGGATGGATGTCCTTGGGATCGGGAGCAGACCAATCAATCCTTATTGCCATATTTTATTGAAGAGGCTTACGAACTGATCGAAAGTGTGGATGAAGAGAATTGGGATACCGTAAAAGAAGAATTGGGTGATTTGTTGCTCCACGTGGTTTTTCAAGCTTCTATTGGTGAAGATGATGGAAAATTCAAACTAGAAGATTCATTAACCAATGTAAATGAGAAATTGGTTCGACGCCATCCACATGTATTTGGCGATGCCCAGGCCGATGCGGCATTTCATGCCAAACAGAATTGGGAAGCGCAGAAGCATAAAGAGAAGAGGCGCAAATCCAGATTGGATGGAGTGCCAAAGAATCTTCCTGCTTTGGTCCAGGCACAGCGCCTCCAGCAAAAAGCAAGCTATGCAGGATTTGATTGGGATAAGATAGACCGGGTTTGGGACAAGGTCCATGAGGAAATCGAAGAATTGAAAGAAGCTCAATCCAATGATTTAAAAGATCATATTGCTGAGGAAATTGGGGATGTTTTATTCGCGTTGGTAAATCTTTCACGATATTTGGATATCCCCGCAGAAGATGCATTGCGACAGACCAATCAAAAATTTACTTCGCGATTCAGCAAGGTAGAAGAGGGAATCAAAGCCCAGGGTAAAGAACTGGAAGATGCCACTTTAAAAGAGATGGATGCCATTTGGGAGTTGGCGAAAGAAAAATCCTAAAATAGATCTACATTTAAATATTTTAATCCTGTATCCACAGTGACTGTAACAACAGTTTTCCCATTTCCCAGCGCTTTTTCAAGCTGAATTGCGCCTACCACATTCAATTCATTGGATGTACCTCAAAAATCCCCTTCTTTTCGAGTCAGTGGATTTACCAGCTTTCTCCTCGCTTTACTTTCATTAAGTTTCTCCCTGAACGGTCACCACCAACTGCCGACTTCCACCATGATTCCGGTGCTCACATAAATAAATACCCTGCCATGTTCCTAAATTGAGGATTCCATTGGTAACGGGAATATTCACAGAAGAACCCAGAATAGATGATTTTAAATGGGCGGGGATGTCGTCCGCACCTTCAAATGTGTGTCGGTAATAAGGGGCATTCTCCGGCACCATTTGATCAAAATGGGATTCAAAGTCTGCACGCACGGTCGGATCAGCATCCTCATTAATTGTGAGGGAAGCCGAGGTGTGTTTCATAAACACCTGAATGGTCCCCATCTCAATTTTCTGAATTTCCGGTATTGCACTTACCACTTCATCTGTAATAAGGTGAAAGCCTCGAGCTTTCTGATTTATGGTTATTTCTTTTTGTATCCACATAAGTATTTGCGATTAAGATCACTAAGGAGCACAAAATTTATTAATTTTTAGCGTCTATTCGCGTCCTTCGTAGAAATAAAATTTTTCCATCCAGATTCGCATCTCAGGAATATCTTCATTCGCCTCAGAATCGATAATATCAAATCCACGGTCAATGGCGAAGGAAATCATAGCTTCGTGTTTATTTCGGGTCTTTAATTTAATGGATTCATACCCATTATTTAGTGCCCAACTTTCTTGATAATCTGCCAATGCGGATGCCACACCATTCTGTCTATGATCCGGCAATATGCCTCCCATCCAACTGTAAAATGATCCGTCCTTAAATCGATCATAGCCCATCTTTAATCCAATGGGCTGATCATTGAATTCAGCTGTTAGAATTGATGCTGACTTATCCAGTCGATTTTCATATTCATCAATATTGTAGGGCAAATCAAACTCAGGAATCTGTTTTAACACGCCTACTGCCCCTTCCAGATCGCCTGAAACGATTAGCAGATCCAAATTAAGTTTTCCGTTCTTTTTTCCGCGCAGCAGGGAATAGAATATTATTTAAAATCAGTCGATATCCTGGTGAATTCCGATGGAGAGATAAGTCCGTTTGAGGATCCCCAACAAAATGTTGATAATCCTCTGGGTCGTGCCCCCCTAAGAACGTGAATGTACCCTGCCCGTGATTGCCATGGAGGTATTTCACTTGAGGGGTGGTAGGATCTTCCCCCATTATCAAGATATGCTTTTTGATTTTATCTCGATGGTATCCTGTGGTCTGGCCCATGAATCCTTTTACAACGGTTATATGGTTTTGAGTGAGCATAGTCGGCACAGGATCATACTTTGCAGAAAATTCAAATAAAGAAAAATAATCCGCTTCTGCACCCCGGACGATGGGGTTATGACTAGGCGGATAATCGATATCAGAATATTCATAGACCATGGGATCCGATATAATTTCAAATGTATTGAATGCCAATGTATGCTCAAACTCAATTTGATCAACTGAATATTTATCTAAGGGAGTACCATCAAAAACAGAATGGGCAACGTCTAGATTTTGTGTCGCCAGAGCAATATCAAATGAATCTGTAGCAGAACACATGGCAAACAGGAATCCCCCATTCGCCACATAATCTTTAATCATCTGGGCTAATGCCTTTTTCTGGGTATGGACAGAGTTGAATCCCAATCGATTTGCCATATTTTCAAATTGTTTCTGCTGATCAATATACCAGGCAGCCGTATGGTAATTCCGATAAAATTTACCATATTGCCCTGTGAAATCTTCATGGTGTAAATGAAGCCAGTCATATTGAGAAAGAGCACCATTAAATACTTCCTCATCCCATAATGTTTCATAGGGAACCTCCGCATAGGTGAGGGCCAAGGTCACCGCATCATCCCAGGGTTGTTTATTGGGTGGTGTGTAAATGGCGATTTTGGGTGCTTTCTCCAATAAAACCACTTCCATATTGTTCACCGCCACTTCATTATAAATAGTCAATGTTTGCGACGCACCAATGGTCTCGAATGTAACGCCCCGCACACGGCATTCCTGCGCCACTTCCGGATAACTATCCATTAAAAATGCACCACCTCTATAATTTAGAATCCACTCCACATTGATTTCTTCTCCAAGGATCCAGAATGCCGTACCATAAGCCTTCAGATGATCCTTCTGGGCTTGATCCATGGGGATGAGGATCTTTTGAGAAAATCCAAATTGAATGAAGCAAATAAATATGATGAATCGTTTCAATTAACTCTCCTGGGGTTGGGATAGTTTACGTATATGGAGTCGGACCGGTTCAACCAATAAAGATGTAGGGCATTCTACAAGAAGGCGATTGTAGTAACCCAATGCATTTTGTGTGTTGCCCAAAAACTTTTCCTCGATTTCTCCAGCCAATATGAGGCCACGATCTTTTATAGGTGAATTTTCAATGGATAAAGCCACTTGAAGTGCTTGATCCAATTGACCGAACTCAATGAGCAAAAGAGCTAGCCGTAAAGTGGCCAAAGGTGTAATCAATGCATCGGGATGATAATTTTGGATTGATTGAAGCATGGACAAACCTTCAGAAATCTTGAATTGACGAATTAATCCTTCCGCTTCGAAAAAGGTGGCAAATGCATGTTGATCGCTTCGCGTGCCATCGGCATAATAATTAACCATAAGGTCATGCATTTCAAGGAGATCATTAAAATAACGGTGATCCGGGTTGAGCATAAGTGTCACCGAATCCAGATATGCCATGGGAGTCTCTAAATCTTTATTGTATAAATGGGCATTCAAATATCGAATGGTGCCCTCATCCACACGATGGTTTCTATCCTGACGAAAATATACAATTGCTTCTTCAAATTGTCCTGAGGATAGATAAAGGTCGCCAATCCGGAGGGTGATAGATTCTATTAATTTATGATTGGGTCTCGCATCTATCGCAGATTTATAAGAAGCACGGGCCCCTTCATGGTCTCGCATCATACGCGCCTGTATTTCTCCCAATCGATAATGAACCGTTGCAGTTGTATGAGAAGGTGGCAATAGGGATAAGACCGATTGATAATGAGATAATGTGTTGGCCAATTCTTCATTGCCAATGCTGGGCGCTTTCACAAATTGGTTCTTAAAAAAATTATTTTCAGGGAACCACTTCACAAACGTCAATTCAGTTTGATCATGGATAATCTGATCTTCATAGGCCTGCCCCAAACCCAAGAGTGCGTTCCCAACCATATTTGGATCGGCCTGGGTTGACTGCTGCAGCAAATAATGATAGGATTGAATAGATAAGTTATGCTGGCCCTCTTTCCGCAAATTTTCTGCAAACCGCATCCATCGTTGCGTATCCTTTTGATTCAAAAGACCAATATGTTGATGTTGAATAAACGCATTATTGAATTGCCCAATTTTATAATAAAATCCTGCAAGGATAGAACGTACATTCAGGTTCACATCCGCTGATGCATTCAGGGTGGAATCAATCAACGCATGTGTAGTGGTATCATCGCTCATGAGGAGTATACGATCCGTGGTATATTGGAGATATTGCTTTTCATAGCGGATGAGGGTCATATATTCCCGAAGAGACCGATCGAACGTCTGACGGGATTGATAATAGTTGGCTAGATCGATGGCAAAAAGGTGGGGTTCATTAAATTTTTCACGGCCTTCCCGAACCAAAAATTCCATGGCCTGAACCTGGCCAAACTGGGCATATGTATGAAATAATAATCGGTAAGTTGTTTGATTGGTAAGGCGGTTTTTTCGAAAATGATTCCAAATGGCCAATGCTTTATCTTGTTCTTGATCTCGAAAATAGAATTCCCCCAATGCCAACTCCGACTGCAAGTCACTGGCGTTATGCTTCAGCCATTTCTCAACCAATTGGATGGCAGATTTGGGGTCCCCTTTTTTTGTATAAATATTCTTTAATTGAAAATAAGCCGGTTGATGAGATGGCTTGCCTTGCAATATTTTTTTATAGATTACGATGGCATCATCTACATTGCCTGCTCGCTCCATCATTATTGCCTTGTTAAACGCATCTTTCCCTTCAGGGATGATTTGGATCTGCCCCAGAAGATTCCCGCAAACGGATAGTATGAAGACGAATCTCATCGGATGTTGCTTTCCAGTGTTGGGGTTTGAGTGGAGTCTGGTAACAGTACCGTTTCTGATGCGCTGAGTTTATTGAAGTATCGGCGGATCATATTTTGATAGTTGCGTGAATACCCTGATTTTAGCGCCGTATTCATGGCATTCATAATTAATGATTGCCGTTGGCCCAAATCGGCAGGCATCCCTGCTGGGCCCGTCCACGCCACTTGTTCTGCAGTCTCAGATCGCCGTTCTTCTTCAAATCCTTTCGAAGTCATGGACTTTTGGCTATCCAACATTCTAGACAAAATCCGCTGTTGACGATCAGAAGTATTTCGTGTGAATTGTTT